>JADLBR010000246.1 GCA_020847615.1 Verrucomicrobiia bacterium | reverse complement strand
GTTCGAGCGCGCGGGCTGGAACACGTTCGAGATGCCCGCGGAGACGGACTGATCGCGACACCAGGGAGAGAGTATGCTTCTGAACAGGATGAGTTGGCCCGATGTGAAGAGAGCGAGAATAGCGCAAAAGGTCGTGGTCTTGCCCCTGGGCTCATTCGAGCAGCATGGTCCCCATCTGCCGTTCACCACAGATACCGATATCGTCACCGGTATCGCGCGGGCGCTGGAACGGAAGCGCCCGGGCAAGATCCTGCTGCTGCCGACGCTCTGGGTGGGGCACTCGACGCACCACCTAACGTTCCCCGGAACCCTGAGCGCGCACCAGATGCCGTACATCCAGCTGCTAGTGGAATTGTGCGGCTGCGTCGCGGGCATGGGGGCGAAGAAGGTCTTTCTGTTGAATGGACATGGCGGCAACGACGTGCCCGCGCGCGCGGCGCTCCGCGAGCTGAAGTGCGCCTTCCCCGCGGTGCGCTTCGTGTTCGCGTCGTACTGGTCGCTGGCCGCGAAAACGATCCGGGCGGTGCGTGAATCCGGCCCGGGCGGCATCGGCCACGCCTGCGAGATGGAGACCTCGCTCATGCTCCATCTGCACCCGGATCGCGTGAAGATGTCGCTCGCGCGGCGCGACGGGCCGAGGCATGCCGACGCGTACCGCAGGGTGGACATGCAGCACGCGAGGCCCGCCTATTTCGTGGAGGAGTTCCACGAGATGTCCAAGAGCGGCGTCATCGGCGACCCAAGGCTGGCGGCGCCCGAAAAGGGAAAGCGATTCTTCGAGGGTATCGTCGCGGAGGTCGGGGTCTTCGTCGAAGCGTTTGCGAAGTGGTGACGAAATGCCGAAAGAGGTGCGGCCAGCGATGGGCAGACGACGCGACGAGGCGAAACGCGAGAAAATGCTAAGGAATGCTCTGTTCCTGACGCTGGCCTTTTGCCGATCGGTCCAGATCTGCCTGGGCGCGGAGATCGCCGGTGTGTCGACCGGGGAAAAGGAACGGCATTTCACCGCCAGGGAGGTGTTCGACTACGGCCAGAACCTGATCTTCCAGGACGACTTCGGGTCTGAGCGGTTTGAGAAATGGAATTTTTCAGAAAACGACAATTACCGGATCGCTGAGGTGAACGCCGAGCGGATCAAGATCGTGGGCGCCCCCGGGCTGGGTGGCGGGCGCAAGGCGGTCCGGTTTGCGGTGAGGCGCGCGCCGAACTCGTTTCGCTCGGAGATATCGCTGCCCAGCGAGAAGGGTTTTCGCGAGCGGTGGTACGGCGAGCGGATCCTCGTGCCGCAGGACTGGGTGCCTGATCCGAATCGGGGCGCCGACATCGTCATGCAGTGGCATGCCATCCCGGGAAATTGGAAGGCGACTTATCCCAACCTGGCGATTTCTATCCAGAACACCAACTGGGTCGTCGCGCAAAGCTATGGATCGGCCCAATCGAAGCCGACGCGCACCAGGGTGAAACTCGATGACGCGGTGCAGATCGGACGTTGGGTGGCGTGGGTGATTCACGCCAAGTGGTCGCCCGGGGAGGACGGATTGTTGCGAATCTGGAAGGACGGCAAACGGGTCATGGACCTCGTGGGGCCAAACGTCTATTCGACCATAGGCGTGGAATACACCCCTTACCTCAAGACAGGCATCTACCATCCGGAATGGCATTTCAATAAAGAAGGTGCGCAGGATGCATTCAACAAGGAGAGCGCGGTCGCCACGAACAAGGTCATTTACGTGACGGATGTCAAAATCGGCGGGGAGAGCGCCAAGTACGAGGACGTCGCCCCAGGGCCGTGATCCGTCTTGAAAACCCAATCATGAAGATCCCGGCAAGATACGCAATTCCCATTCTGCTGATTGGCGCGGGTATTCATGCGGCGTCCGCCGCCCCCGGATCTAACGTGCTATTGGTCGTGGTGGATGACTTGAACGCCGAACTAAGTTGCTACGGTAACCCCGTAGTCAAATCCCCAAACATTGACCAGCTCGCGGCACGGGGAGTGCGATTCGACCGCGCCTATTGTCAGTATCCGCTATGCAATCCAAGCCGTATTTCTTTCCTAAGCGGCCTGAGGCCTGAGACCACGGGGGTTTACGTGCTTGGAACCAGCCCGCGCCAGGCGATGCCGGATGCGATCATGCTCCCACAACTATTCAGGAAAAACGGTTATTTCAGCGCAGGGGCCGGCAAGGTCTACCACAGCATCAAGACCAGCGACCGCGAATCTTGGGATTTCTATCAGGACGGAGAAGGCGACGATGAGCAGGAGAAAGCAGCTATCAGGGCGCGCTACAGCGGAGGCGATGGAAGCCCCCGGTCGCACGTGCTGGACGGGGACGGCGCGAAGACGAGGGATGGTATCAACGCGCGCAAGATCGCCGCATTGTTGGACGAGCGCGCGAAATCCGGGGAGCCGTTTTTCCTCGCGATAGGCTTCCACAAACCACACCTGCCATGGACGGCGCCCAGGCGCTTCTTTGATATGTATCCCAAGGGCAGTGTCCCAGAACCGGAATCGCCCACCATGCGCAAGGTCCCGAGCGTGGCGCTCCAGACTGAACTGGCCGGGTTTGCGCAACCGGAATCGCGCACGGGCGCCATCGCCGGATATTACGCATGCATATCTTTCATGGATGACAACCTCGGACTCGTCCTAGACAGGCTGGACAGTCACAAGCTCTGGGAGAGAACCGTGGTCGTTCTGGTGGGAGACAATGGTTTTCACCTGGGGGATCACGGCGGATTGTGGGCGAAACACACGGTGTTCGAGAATGCGACCCGGGTGCCGTTGATTATTGCGGGCGCCGGGGTGCCGCGAGGCAAGGTCATGCCACAGCCGGTCGAATTGTTGGACCTATACCCGACGCTCGCCGAGCTCTGTGGCTTGCCCGCGCCATCCGGGCTGGAGGGAAAGAGCCTGGTGCCGCTGATGGATTCGGGTGGCGGCCTGACGCCGTCGCGCGCATTCAGCATGGTCTATCACTACGACCTCACGTCCGGGACCGATATTCTCGGGCGCTCCGTCAAGACGGGCGCTTTCCGATACACCGAATGGGCCAATGGCCACCATGATCGCGAACTCTACCTGATGAACCAGGAACCGGATGAATGCGACAACAGGGCCGAAGACCCCGACGCGATAGAAGAACGGACTCAGGGAGAACGATGGCTTCGCGAGCTGAAAGTGCCCAAGCCGGGACCAGCAAACCGTCCCCGCGGCTTGCTTAAGGAGAAGAAACGGTAAAAGCCATGACGAAGAAGAAGGTCCGGCTTCGCCCGATGGCGTGATTGCGCCTTTCCGATGAGCGGCCCAACGACCCAAATCGAAACTGACAACTTATGAAGATCACTGACCTGAAAGCGCGCTGCGTGGCGATCCCGCTGGATTGCCAGTTGCGCCATAACACGGGCGTCCATCCCGGGTATTTCCTGCGGACGGTGCTTGAGCTGATCACCGACGAGGGCGTCGTGGGACTCGGCGAGGTCGGGGGGGGCGACCAGCGGGGCGCGCTCATGAGGCTGAAGCCGCGCATCGTGGGGCTGGATCCCTTCCATCTCGAGGCGATCAAGCTGAAGGTGCTGCGCAGCATCTATTATATATCCAACGCCCGGCTCTACGGTGCCATCGAGATCGCCTGCCTCGACATCCAGGGAAAGGTGCTCGGGCGCCCGATGAGCGACCTGCTCGGGGGGCCGGTCCGGGACCGGGTGGCGATGATGGGCGAGCTGAGCTGGCGGTACGACCGGCCCGGCGGCGGTGATGACGCGCGCGCCGAAGACCTTGTCGCCCAGGCCGAGGAATTGCACGAGACGCTGGGCGTCCGAACCTTCAAGATGAAGGGCGGCGTCGTCGATCCCGACGAGGAGGTGCGGGTGATGGAATTGTGCCGGGAGCGATTCGGGCCGGGTTTCAATCTGCGCGTGGACGCCAATGGCGTGTGGTCGGTGGCGACGGCGGTGCGCATCGGTCGGCGGCTGGAACCGCTGGGGCTGGAGTACTTCGAGGATCCCGCCTGGGGCATCGAGGGGCTCGTGGCCGTGAGGCGCCAGGTGAGGATACCCATCGCGACCAACATGTACCCGGCGAGGTTCGACGACCTGGGTCCCGCGATACGGCTCGGCGCGGCCGATGTCGTGCTGACGGACCTGCATTACTGGGAGGGCCCGCGAGGGGTGAAGGATCTCTGCGCCGTGCTGCGGACCTTCAACCTGGGCGTCGGGATGCACAGCGGCGCGGAGTTCGGCGTCGAGATGGCGGCGATGCTCCACACCGCCTGCGCGATCCCGGAGATGCATTTTGCCGGCGACGCGGTGTACAACCACCTGACCGACGACATCATCGCCGGTGGCAAGATGCGCTACGAGGGCGGCTGCCTGCGCGTGCCGACCGGACCCGGGCTGGGCGTCGAGTTGGACGAGGACAAGATGGCGAAGTACGAGCGGTTCTATGCCGAGAAGGGCGACTACTACGCGCGATTCCACGAGGATCCGCGCCGGCCCGGGTGGTTTCCGGTCGTGGGGGGAATATGAGCGCGCCCAGATCCTACAAATGGGAACTGCTCACCATCCTGTGGGTGGCGTATTTCCTGAACCAGGGAGACCGCCAGATCTACAACGCGGTGCTTCCGCTGATCAAGGCCGACCTGGGCCTCAGCGACGTCCAGCTCGGGATGGTGGCGACCGCCTTCACGCTGCTCTACGGCGTGTTCGTCCCGCTCGCGGGCTGCCTCGGGGATTTCGTCACCAAGAAGTGGATCGTCTGCCTGAGCCTGCTGGTGTTCAGCGCCGGGACCCTCTGCACCGGGTTCAGCACGGGCATCGTGCTGCTGATCCTTTTCCGGAGCGTGGCGACCGGGGTCGGCGAGGCGTTCTACTACCCCGCCGCGAATTCTCTGATCGGGCAGTATCACCACAAGACCCGGGCGCAGGCGATGGCCGTGCACCAGAGTTCCCTGTACGTGGGCATCGTGGCGAGCAGCTGGCTCGCGGGGTGGGTCGGCGAGAGCCATGGCTGGCGCGCCACGTTCTATACGTTCGGCTCCTTCGGGCTGCTGATGGCCGCGGTCGTCGCGATGCGGCTGCGC
This sequence comes from Verrucomicrobiia bacterium, assembly GCA_020847615.1. GTDB lineage: Bacteria > Verrucomicrobiota > Verrucomicrobiia > JADLBR01 > JADLBR01 > JADLBR01. The sequence continues at coordinate 28,070 of JADLBR010000246.1, read as the reverse complement.
AACGAGCACCTGGACGCGGCCCCGGTCGAGGCGCGGGGCCAGGCCGACGCGGCCCCGGTGCGCCTCGGCGAAGTGCTCCGCAGAGTGCTCCGCACGCCCACCCTCTATTTCCTGAGCCTGGCGTTCGGCGGGATGGTGTTCGCGGGCGTCGGGTACATGACGTGGATGCCGACGTTCCTCTACGAGAAATTTCATCTCTCGGTGAAAGACGCCGCCCTGAACTCGATGCTGTACCACTACGTCTTCGCCTTCATCGGCGTGATGGTGGGGGGCCGCGTCTCGGATCGGCTCGCGGCCCGCAGGCCGGCGATCAGGATGGAGATGGAATACCTGGGCCTGCTGCTCGGCGCGCCGTTCATCTGGCTGATGGGGACGGCCGGAGACCTCGCGATGGTCTACGTCGCCCTGGCGGGCTTCGGGTTCTTCCGCGGCATATACGACTCGAACCTGTTCGCGGCCCTGTTCGACGTGATCCCGCCGAGGTACCGCTCTTCGGCCACCGGCCTGATGCTGTGCTGCGCGTTCACGGTGGGCGCGACCTCGCCCGTCCTGCTCGGCTACGTCAAACAGTACATCAGCCTGGGCGCCGGCCTGGCCTCGCTGGCTTTTGTCTATCTGGCGGGGGCGGCCTTGGTCTTCGCCGCCACGAAGACGTGTTTCCCGAGGGACTTCGTGCGCGACGACGCGTGATACTAGTTCACTATTGAACTATGAGAATTCTTGAAAGAATTGACTCCGGCGGCGCGGGGGACATCCTCTGGGCCATGGGCGGTGTGTGTGGCGAGGCGTGCGGGCGCGGGCGGGCGCCCGCCATTCCCCGGGCGGGGGGGCGTTGAGCGTATGGGCGCGCGGGAATTTTTCGACCTCGGTGGCCGCGGGGCGCTGGTGACGGGCTCGTCGCGCGGCATCGGTCGGGCGATCGCTCTGGGGCTGGCGGAGTGCGGGGCGGCGGTGGCCGTGCACGGGACGAGGCCGGGCGGGGCGCTCGATGCCGCGCTCGCGGAGGTTCGCGCGCATTCGCCGCGGGGCGTTGCGGTGACCGGGGACCTGGGGGAGATCGGGGTTCCGGCGCGCGTCGTGGCGGATGCGATCGGGGCGCTGGGGCGGTTGGACATCCTGGTGTTGAATGCATCGGCGCAGATCCGCAGGCCGTGGGACGGGGTGCCGCGAGAGGAGTCGGAGCTGCAGATGCGGGTGAATTTCCACGCGGGGCTTGAGATGATCCAGGCCGCGGTGCCCGGCATGCGCGCGGGGAAATGGGGCCGGATCCTGACCGTGGGCAGCGTGCAGCAGCGGCGCCCGCATCCCGACATGGTCGTCTATGCGGCGAGCAAGGCGGCGCAGGAGAACATGGTGCGCAACCTCGCCAAGCAGCTCGGCCCGGAGGGGATCACCGTGAATAACCTCGCGCCCGGTGTCATCCTGACGGACAGGAACACCGACGCGCTGGCCGATGGGGCGTATGCCGCGCGGGTGCGCGAGCTGATCCCGTTGCGGGCGTTTGGCGAGGCTGGGGATTGCGCGGGCGCGGCGCTGCTGCTGTGCTCGGACGCGGGCCGGTACATCACCGGCGTGGACCTGTTCGTGGATGGCGGCATGGGGCTGCCGTGACGGCGTTCTGACGATGAAAGCGGCAAGCCTCCTTGCGCTAACGGCCGTTGCGCCGCTCCGCGCGGATCCGCCCGGCGCGGCGCGGTTCGAGTTGGCCGGCGGCGAAGAGGCCGCGTGCATCGTGCTTGCGGAGGCCGAGCAGGGATGCGTCCTTCTGGCGGCCCAGGATCTCGTGCGCGACATCGAGCGCGTCACGGGAGTCGCGCCGAGCATCGTCCATTCGCTGAGAGGCGCCATGGGGCCGCTTATCGTGGTGGGCAGCGCCGACTGCGCCGAGGGCAAGGCGCTGCTGGCCTCGGCGGGCGCCCGCGCCGACGAGCTGGCTGGCCGATGGGAGGCCTTCAGGAACTGGCCCGTGGGGCGCCCCGACGGCGGCGCGCAGGTGATGGCCATCGCCGGCAGCGATGCGCGCGGGACCATCTTCGGGATCTACGACTTCGCCGCGAGGCATCTCGGCGTGGATCCCATCGGCAACTGGACCGGGCTGCCGCCGGCCAGGCGCGACCGCATCGTGGTGACGGGTGGTCTCGCGAAACCGGTCGAACCGGCGTTTCGGTTTCGCGGGTGGTTTCTGAACGACGAGGATCTCCTGACGGGGTGGCGGTTGAGCGACGAGCGGCGGAGACTGGTGCATTTCTATTTTCACCGTCCCGTCGCCGACGAAGTCTACGGGAAGGTGTTCGAGACGGCGCTTCGGCTGCGGTGCAACCTGATCATCCCCGGTTCCTATATCGATCTGGAGTCGGCCTGCGACCGGCGCATCGTGGAGGCGGCGCGCCACCGCGGGCTATTCGTCTCGCAGCACCACACGCAGCCGCTGGGGGTCAGCGCCTTCTGTTTCAGAAACTACTGGCACGATCGCGGGAAAAAACCCGAGTTCTCGTACACGAAGAATCCCCGCGAGATGGAGATCGTGTGGGCGCACTACGCCAGGCTCTGGGCGAAGTACCCGAACGTGATCTGGCAACTGGGGTTGCGGGGCGCGGCCGATCGGGCCTTCTGGAGCACGGACCCGGGCGCGCCCAAGACCGACCAGGAACGGGGCGAACTCGTGTCGCGGGCCATGGGACGCCAGTGGGAGCTGGTGCGCGAGGTGACGGGGGCCACGCCGCCGGCCACCGCGACGCTCTGGGCCGAGGGTTCCGATCTGCACGCCAAGGGACACCTGAGATTTCCCGCGGGGGTGGCGGTGGTGTTTGCCGACGAGGGCGCGACCCAGGAGATGCAGGACGACTTTCGCGAGATCGATCGCGAGCCCGGGCGCGGCTATGGCGCCTACTATCACGCCGCGTTCTGGGGTGCGGGGCCGAGGCTGGTGCAGGGCGTCCCGCTTGAGAAGATCGCCAGGAATTACGGGGAGATCGCCCGCAGGGGCGACACCTACCTGAGCGTCCTGAACGTGGGCAGTATCCGCGAGGTGATCCTTCAGGCCGAGGCGGTGGCCGAGCTGACGTGGGGCGATCCGGGCTTTTCGCACGAGGCGTTCCTGCGGCGCTGGTGTGCCCGCGAGTTTGGCGAGGGCGCGGCCGACGAGACGGCGCGCGCGTACGGGGCGTTTTTCGCCGCATTCGTCCCGCTGTCCTCCAAGGGGGCGCTGATGCTGGATGGGGTGGTGCGGTTTGCCGGGAAGTCGCTGCTCGACACGGCGCTGGATCGGGACACCTATCCGGCCTACGCTGGCCGGGCAGAGGTCTACAAGCTGCTGGACCGCTACGGGCCCCTCGCCGCGGCCGCGGCGCAGAATTTTCGACAGGTGGCGGACGACGCGGGTGGGGTGTTGCCGCGAATCTCGCCCGAACGGCGGCAGTTCTTCGTCGACAACCTGCTGGTGCAGGCCGAGACGATGGCCGGCCTGTGCCGATGGCTGGAGAAGCTCTGCGGGGGCGTGCGCGCATTCGCGTCGCTCGAGGTCGCCGGGGCGGCGGCGCAGGCCCGCGGCGCCGCGGATGCGCTGGGCCACGTGCTGGAGTATCGCAAGCGCGCGGAGTGGGGGCCGTGGGCCGATTGGTACCGTGGCGATTGGCGCATGAACCTGCCGGCCCTGCACGAGGACACCGCCCGGCTCGCGGGGCGCTGGGCCGGGCTAGCGCCGCTGGAGGGGAAGTAGGATGACGCGCCCGAACGCCGCAGCGCCCGCATCGAATGGAGTGCCCCTGGAGCGATTGCGGTGGCTCATCCTGGGGCTGCTGTTCTTTGCGACGGTCATCAACTATCTCGATCGGCAGGCCCTGTCGGTGCTGCTGCCGACGCTTCGCGCGGACCTGGGCCTCAGCAGCGTGGATTACGGCACGATCACGATGGTATTCATGCTCGCCTATACCGTCGCCCAACTCGGCGCGGGCATGGTGGTGGACAAGATCGGGACGCGGTCGAGTTTCATCATCTTTGTCGTGGCGTGGTCGCTGTCCGCGATGGCGCACGCCTTCGCGCGCGGCGCGGTGAGCCTGGGCGTTTTCCGCTGCTGCCTGGCCTTGAGCGAGGCCGGTAACTGGCCGGCGGGGGCCAAGGTTGTCGCCCGATGGTTTCCCCCGAAGCGGCGCGGGATGGCGATGGCGGTATTCGACAGCGGGGCGGCCATCGGCGCCGTGCTGGCGCCGCCGCTGGTCGCGCTCCTGGCGATGCAATTTGGCTGGCGCGCCGCCTTCGCGGGCACCGCGGTGCTGGGTTTCGTGTGGCTGGCCTGCTGGCTGAAGGTCTATCGGGAACCGGAGCACCACGCGTGGCTGTCCGCGGAAGATCGCGCCGTGGTGCTGGGGGAGGTGGGGCCGGTCCCGGCAAGGGGCCGAGAATCCGGGGGCGCGTTGCGCGCGATCATCGGGGCGGGGCCGACCTGGGGGATGCTGGTGACGCGGATGCTGGCCACGCCGGTTTGGTGGTTCTACGTCTTCTGGTTGCCGGACTACCTGGGGCAGGCGCGCGGCTTCTCGCTCATGGAGATCGGGTTTTACGGATGGATCCCGTACCTGACGGTGGATTTCGGCAAGGTGTGCGGCGGCGTTCTCTCCGACCGGTTGCTGGCGGGCGGCTTTCGGGATACGGCGGCGCGGAAGATCGCCATGGTGATCGGCGGGCTGATGATGACCGCGGGGTTGCTGGTCGTGGGTGCGCCGACGCCGGCGGCGGCGATCGCGTGGGTGTGCGTGGCGACATTCGGATTTGGCATGTGGAGCGCGAACATCTACGCGCTGCACGCGGACATTTTTCCGGCGGGATCGCTGGCGACGGCGGTCGGGTTCACCGGCATGGGCTCGAGCCTGGGAGGGGCGGCCTTCACGTTCGCGGCGGGCCTGATCGTGGACAGGGCCGGCTACGCGCCGGTTTTCTGGGCCATCGGCATCATCCCGCTGCTGGCGTGCCTGACGCTGGTGCTGTTCGTGGGACACATCGCGGGCGCTCGCGATGCGGAAACCAGACGGGAGGAATGAGGATATGGGCGATTCATTTTTTGGGGAGAAGGTCGCGGTCGTCACCGGCGCCGGGGGCACGCTGTGCTCCGCGGTTGCCGTCGAACTCGCGCGTCGCGGCGCGCGGGTCGCGCTGCTGGGGCGCACGATGGAGAAGCTGGAGCCGGTCGCGGCGGCGATCGCCAGCGCCGGGGGGACCGCCCTTCCGCTGGGCGTGGACGTCACCGATGCCGCTGCGGTCGAGGCGGCCTGCCGGCGCATCACCGAACGGCTGGGGCCCTGCGAGCTCCTGGTGAACGGCGCGGGCGGAAACCGCAACGACGCGGTGACGACGACGACCGAATTCGAGCCGTCCGAGATCGGTGACGCGCGCCCCGAGGGCATGCGCGGATTCTTCGATCTCGATCCCGGTCGCATGCTCGACGTCATCGAGCTGAATACCATCGGGACGATCATCCCGTGCCAGGTGTTTGGTCGCGTGATGGCGGGTCGGGGATCGGGCGCCATCGTGAACTTCGCCTCGATGAACAGCTATCGGCCGCTGTCGCGCAACCTCGCCTATTCGCTCTCCAAGGCCGGCGTGACGAACCTGACCCAGTGGCTCGCGGCGTATCTCGCGCCCGCCGGGATACGGGTCAACGCCGTCGCGCCGGGTTTCTTCGCGAATGAGCGGAGCCGCAAGATCCTCATGACGGAAGGTGGCGGGTTGACCGCGCGGGGGCAGAATGTCATGGGCCATACACCGATGAAGCGCTTCGGCGACGCGAGGGATTTGCTCGGCGCCGTCTGCTGGCTGTTGGATGACCGCGAGGCGGCGTTCGTGACCGGCATCACCGTGCCGGTGGACGGGGGATTCCTGGCCTCGTCGGGAGTGTGAGCAATGGGCGTGAAAGGGAGCCGAACCATGAGAAACCACGTGAAGATCGGAGTCATGGCCGCCGCGCTGGCGCTGTCGTCGACCGCGTCAGCGGGCGCGTTTGAGCATTTCGTCACCCGCAAAGGCGACCGGCTGTACGATGGGGAAAAGGAGTTTCGGTTTGCGGGGGCGAACATGCCTGGGTTGGTCTTGCCGTACGACTGGACGCTGTACCTGCCCGAGCGGCTGCACCTGCCGACGCCCTGGGAGCAGGAGGACGCGTTCAAGACCCTTGACCAGATGAATCTCCGGGTGGTCAGGACGTGGAATCTCCCCATCCGCGCCCCCGACGAAGAGCGCAAGTCGTGGCATTACGTCTATGGCCCCGGCGAGTTCAACGAGGAGGCGTTCCGCGCCATCGACCGCATGCTCGCGCTGGCGAACAAGTACCGCGTGCGCGTGATCCTGGATCTCTGCGCCGAATACGGGGACTATCTCGGAGGGATCGGGACGTACGCGGCGCACCGGGGAAAGAAGCGGGCGGAGTTCTATACCGACCCGCAGCTGAAGGAGGATTACAGGGCGACGGTCCGGCATGTGCTGGGACGGACGAACTCCGTGACCGGCGTCGCCTATCGCGATGACAGGGCGGTGCTGGCGTGGCAGTTCGGTAACGAGATGCACAGCGCGCCCGACGCGTGGCTCTCCGAGATGGCGGCGTACATGAAATCCCTGGACCCGAATCACCTCGTCGCGGAGACGCGGCATCGTCCTGGGCAGCCGCTGCTCGTGGACCCGAACATCGACCTGGTCACGCGGCACCTGTACTCCAACTACGGGGGCGTCGAGGGCGGCTGGATCGGGGCCATCCGCAAGGAGATGGAGGCGCTCAAGGGGCAGAGGCCCCTGTTCGTCGGCGAGTTCGGCCCGTACATCGACGGCAAGATGTTCACGCACGAGAACGTGGTGGACGAGACGAGAAAATTTCTCGAATACGTGCGCTCGGAGCCGGGGATTCCGGGCGCCCTGATCTGGAGCATGTATTTCCACCATCGGGACGGCGGGTTCTATTGGCACCAGATCATGACGTATCCGGCGGTGTGGTCGTATCATTGGCCGGGATTCCCGAGCGCCGACGCGCAGCGGGAGATCGGGATCATGGCCGCGATGCGGGAGGCGGGGTTCAAGATCCAAGGGAAGGCTGTCCCGCCGGTGCCGGTGCCGGATGCGCCGGAGATGCTGCCCGTGTCCGGCGGCGTGCCGCTGCTGGCGTGGCGGGGCTCGGCGGGCGCGAGCGGCTACGATATCGAGCGGGCCCCGAGGGCGGATGGCCCCTGGGTTGCGATCGCGACCGACGTCAGCGATGCCGATATCGCCTACCGTCCCCTTTTCAGTGACACCGCGGCGAAGGTCGGGGAGGCATGGTTCTATCGCGCCATCGCGCGGAATGCCTCAGGCGCGTCGAGGCCATCCAATGCCGTCGGGCCGGTCCGGGTGACGCAGGTCTGCCTCGTCGACGAATTGCAGGATTTTTCCCGCGTCGTGGCCAAGTCCGAGGGCCTGAGATTGAATAACGACTACAACGCGATGTACGCGGAATATCTTTTCCGCGCGAAGGGAGACACCAACGACTGGGTGAGCTATCGCGCCGGTGGGACCATCGATTCGGTGGGCGTGGTGGCCTTCCACGGTAAAGAGAGGGCCGATCTGGAGCTGCGGGTCTCCCCCGATGGGAAAGAGTACGTTGCGCTGGACGCCAAGCGCACGGAACGTCTCCTCCCCGCGCCGCCCGGCGGAGCGGCCAAGGGGCAGAACCGCACGATGATCCAGTACGATTGCGCCGTCCCGTCGGGCAACCCGTTCCTCAAGCTGATTTGGAGAGGGCCGTTGGAGTTGGATCGCGTGGAGATCCGGCACCGTTAGGAGAAAGGAATCGAGCCATGAACCGAAGAGCATTCATCACCAACGCGCTCGTCGCCGCGCTGGCCTCCTCGTCGCGCGCCGCGAGCGGGAGGTCACCGCGCATCGTGCTTCGCTCCTCCTGGCAGACCGTGAACATCGGCGACATCGGCCACACCCCGGGCGTGCTCGCGCTGCTGGAGAAACATCTGCCGGAGGCCGAGGTTCGGCTGTGGCCCAGCCATGTGGACAATGGCGTGGACGAGATGCTGCGCCGGCGATTCCCGAAGGTGCCCATCGTCCAGGGGGCCGACGCGATCCGGGCGGCGCTCGGGGAGTGCGATTTCCTGCTGCACGGGTCGGGGCCGTCGTTCGTCGCGGAGAAGGATGTGGCGCGCTGGCACAGGGAGACGGGCAAGCCCTTCGGCATCTACGGAATCACGGTGGGGAGCCTGGGCGCGGCCACGATCGAACTGATGAGCGCCGCGAGGTTCGCGTTCTTCCGGGATTCGGTCTCGCTGCAATTTGCGAAGGACAATGGCGTCCGCAGCCCCGTGATGGAGTTCGGCCCCGACGGGGCATTTGCCGTGGATCTGCGGAACGATGCGGCGGCGGAGGCGTTCCTGAGGGCGAACGGATTGGAGGAGGGCAAGTTCCTGTGCTGCCTTTCGCGGCTCCGGCACACGCCGTACTGGAAGGTCAAACCGAACGTGACCTTCGACGAAAAGAAGCACGCGCGCAATGAGGCGATGAAGGAGCACGACCATGCCCCCATCCGCGATGCGGTCATCGCCGTCGTGCGCGAGACGCCCCTGAAGGTGCTGCTCTGTCCCGAGGACGCGACCCAGATGGCGGTCGGCAAAGAGATGCTCTACGACAAGCTACCCGACGACGTGAAGGGGAGGGTGGTCTGGCGGGAGAAATACTGGCTCACCGACGAGGCCGTCAGCACCTACGTGCGATCGGCGGGCATCTTCGGCTCGGAGATGCACAGCCCGATCATGGCGGTGGGCAACGGGGTGCCCGCCATCGTCTGCCGGTTCATGGAACAGACCAGCAAGGGGATCATGTGGCGGGACATCGGCCTGGGCGACTGGCTCTTCGATCTCGATGACGAGGCGCAGATCCCGCGGGTCGCGCCGGCGGTGCTGGCGATGGCCAGGGACCCGGCGGGGGCAAAGGCGAAGGCGGCGAGGGCCCGCGACTTTGTGGAGAAACGCCAGAGGGAGACGATGGGGGCGCTGCGGCAAGCGCTTGGTGTTTGAGGGTTCTGGATGACCCGAATGCTTCAAGGAATCAAACCGTGAACACCGCCATTCACCGGACCCTCCTGGGCGCCGCGGCGCTCCTGATGCCCTGCGCCATCCTGGCCGACCCGCAATCGCCGGCCCGGCTCAAGCGGGCGGACAGCTTTCTCGGCATCCACTTCGATTTCCACGCGAACACGGATTGCACGAATGTCGGGGCGCGCACCACGCCCGCGATGGTCGAGGGCATCATCTCGGCGGTTCGCCCGGACTACCTCCAGATCGACTGCAAGGGCCATCCCGGCCTGTCGAGCTATCCGACGAAAGTCGGGCATCAGGCGCCGGGAATCGTTGGCGACCCGCTCCGTGTCTGGCGGGACGTTACGGCCCGGCACGGCGTCGCCCTCTACATGCATTATTCGGGCGTGTGGGACTCGAAAGCCGTCAAGGAGCATCCGGATTGGGCCGCCATCGGCGCCGACGGAAAGCCGAGCGCCAAGGCGACATCGCTGTTCGGCCCTTATTCCGGGCGGCTGCTCATACCGCAGCTCCGCGAACTCGCCGGCGAATACGGCGTGGACGGCGCGTGGGTGGATGGCGAATGCTGGGCGTCCGTGCCGGATTACGGGCCGGCGGCGATGAAGGCGTTCCGCGAGGCCACCGGCATTGGGGACGTCCCCCGAAAGCCGGGGGAGCCGCACTGGTTCGAGTTCCTCCAGTTCCACCGAGAGGCGTTCCGCAAGTACCTCCGCAATTACATTGCCGCGGTGAAGCAGACCCATCCCGGTTTCCAGCTGTGCAGCAACTGGGCATTCACCGATCACATGGCCGAGCCGGTGAGCGCGCCCGTGGATTTTCTATCGGGCGACTACTCCCCCCAGGACAGCGTGAATTCCGCGCGCGTTTCCGCGCGCTATCTGGCGCGGCAGGGCAAGCCGTGGGACCTGATGGCGTGGAGCTTTTCCACGAAACCCGACCGCCGCCAGAAGACCGCCGTGCAGCTGCAGCGCGAGGCGGCCGTGGTGCTCGCGACGGGAGGTGGTTTCCAGGCCTACTTTACCCAGAATCGCGACGGCTCGGTACGGTTGGAGGAAATGCCCGTGATGGCCGAGGTGGCAAAATTCTGCCGGGCCCGCCAGGCGATCTGTCACCGAGCCGAGCCCGTGCCGCAGGTCGCGCTGCTGTTCTCGACCGAGGGGCACTATCGGCGCCTCAACGGCCTGTTCCCGCGCAACTACGCGCCCCTGACCGACGCGCTGCTCGCGTTGCTCGGCAGGCAGTATTCGGTCGAAGTCCTCGGTGAGCACCAGCTCTCCGGCCGGATGTCCCAGTACCCGCTGATCGTCGTGCCGGGATGGGGACATCTTGAACCTCGGTTCAAGGATGAGCTGGTCGCGCGCGTGCAATCGGGCGGCAACCTGCTGCTCGTCGGCCCCGAGGCCTCCGCGCTGTTCCAGGCCGAACCCGGCAAGATCACCTCGGTGGGGCGGGGAAAGATCGCGGCCGCCGAAGCGGCGGGCCTGATCGAGGCGGCCCGCCAGCTGTTCCCGGAACCGATGGTGGACGTCGCAGGGTCGCGCGATGTGGACGTGTGCGTCGCCCGCATCGGCGGCAGGCTGCTGGTGAACCTGGTCAACACGGGCGGCCCGCACAAGACCCAGTCCATCATCGAAACGATTCCGCCCATCGGTCCGTTGACGGTGACCATCCGCCACGCGACCAAGCCCGCGAGAGTCACACTCGAGCCCGGCGGCAGACCGATGGCCTTCGATTACCGAGACGGCGAGATCGAGCTCACGGTTCCCGCAGTTGCGATCCACGAGATCATCGCCATCGAACCGTGAGATGGAAGAGATACCGAATGAAAAGGAATGAACATGAGTGACGAGAACCTGCTGCAGAGAGAAGCCAAGATGATGAAGTTGGAGAAACTGATCGCCGAGCGCGAGAGGATCCCCGACAAGCCATTCCCGATACCCGCCAAGGAGTTGCTGAAGCGTTACGAGCAACTCTACACCGGCGCGATCAGCGACGTGCTGAGGGAGTTCTGCCTGCTGGACCAGGCGCTGCCGGGACACCTGCGCCCGCTCCGCGACAGCGACGTGGTGGCGGGCATCGCGTTCACGGTGAAGAGCTCGCCCAACGTGATGATACGGGGCGAGATGTCCTTTCGCACCAAGATGCTCGACGACATGGGCGAGGACCACTTCGTCGTGTGGGACACATCCAATGACGAGAAGGCCACGCTCTGGGGCGGGGTGATGACCGCGACGGCCCACGGCAAGGGCGTCCGCGCGGCCTGCATCGATGGCGGTATCCGGGACACCAAGCAGATCATGGAGAGGCCATTCCCGGTATATTATAAGCACCGGATTCCGAACGGCAGCCTGGGGCGCTGCCTGATCACGCACTATCAGGTCCCGGTCAAGATCGGCGATGTCGTGATCCGGCCCGGGGACGTCATCTTCGCAGACATCGACGGCGTGGTCTGCGTCCCGAGGGACATCGCGTTCGACGTGCTGGCGCGGGCCGAGGAGATCCGCGCGAACGAGAAGACGATCTTCGGGTGGGTCGCCGAGGGCCAGTCCATCCACGAGATCACGGAGAAGGGCGGGTATTTTTGAGACGCGTATCGGAGACAGCATCGGGAAAGGGAATGCGATGAAGAGACATGGCAGGATATTGGGGTCGATGACACTCTTGGCGTGCTGCGCGATGGCGTCCGCCGTGGCGGGACCGGCGATCGACACGTCTCCCGACCGGGCGAAAACGCCCCTGGACCCGGGGCTCAAACGGATCGGCACGATCCGCCCCCGCGGGGCCAATGAGATATCGGGCTCCAACTGGACGCTGGGCTGCGAGACGCTGGACCGGGATTTCGCGGATTATCAGCAGTACAAAGACTATCTCGTGCCGCTGGGCATCAAGACCATCCGGTTACAGGGAGGCTGGGCCAAGACCGAGAAGGCGAAGGGGAATTATGACTTCGGGTGGCTGGATGCGATCATCGACGACGCCCGCGGGCGCGGCCTGAACATCCTGCTGGAGACCGACTACGGCAACCCGATCTACGAGGGCGGGGGCGGCTGGGATCTGGCGGGCGGCTTCCCGACATCGGAGGAGGCGCTGGCGGCCTGGGACCGCTGGGTGGAGGCCATGGCGACCCGGTACAAGGGCAAGGTCCGCGATTGGGCGATGTGGAACGAGCCGGACATTAACAAGCAGCACAAGCCGGAAGATATCGCCGCGTTCAATATCCGCACCGCGGAGATCATCAGGCGCGTGATTCCCGAGGCGCGGATCGCCGGACTCTCGCTGGCCAGCTCGAGCCCGAAGCTCTTGGAAAGTTGCCTCAAGGCACTGGCCGAGAAGGGCAAGGTGGACCTGTTCCACTGGTTTATATATCACGGCTATGAGTTCAACCCGGATAACTCCTACCCGAAAGTCGAGGAACTGAAGGCGACCCTGGCGAAATACTCCCCGAAGGCCAAGATGCGGCAGGGCGAGAACGGCTGCCCTTCCGAGACGGCGACGAAGTTCGCCTTATCGAACCACCCGTGGACCGAGTACAGCCAGGCCAAGTGGGACCTGCGGCGGATGCTGGGCGATCTGGGGCACGGCGTCGAGTCCTCGGTATTCACCATCTGCGACTTCAACCACACGGGTCGGGAAATCAACCGCAAGGGCCTGCTCCGCGCCACGCCGGACAAGAAGGTGGAGAAGATCAAGCTCGCGTACTACTCGGTGCAGAATTGCGTGGCGGTGTTCGACGATGCGCTCGAGCGGATCGAGGGGCCGGTCGTGGGCGTGATGTATGAAAAGCGAACGGCGAGCTTCGCCTACCGGAACAAGGCGACGGGGCATTGCCTCGTGGCGGCGTGGGATAACTCGGGCACTCCGGACGACGCGTTCGCGACGCGCCCCGCCCAGGTCGTTGCCAGGGGCGTCGCCATCCTGGAGCCCGTGTGGGTGGACCTTGTCTCCGGGGGGATCTACGAGATCCCGCCGGACCGGGTTCTCAAGGCGGGAGAGTTCACGATATTCAAAGATATCCCGCTCTACGATGCCCCGGTGCTGATAGCGGAGAGGGCCTTGGTGGCGAGGTGATGCGGGGTGGCCCACGGCGGGGGAGAGCATCGCGAAGATGACCGATCATCAGTGGGACCAATTGCTCCGGACCGTGCGGGGTGAACGCCTCGACCCGTTGCCCGTGGGCTTCCTCGTCGATGGCCCCTGGATGGCCGCGAGCCTCGGCGAGTCCCTGATGAGCTACTTCACCGACAACGGCGTCTGGCTGGAGGCGAATCGGCGCGCGCACGACCGGTATCCGGACGTCCTGTGGCTTCCGGGCTACTGGGCCGAATTCGGCATGATCTCGAACCCGCCGTCGTTTGGCGCGCGGTGCGTCTGGCCCGAGGGCGGTTTCCCGAGCTGCGAGCCAGTTCTCCATGGCTGTGAGGACATCGCGCGGCTCAAACGCCCGAATGTCCGAACCGACGGGTTGTTGCCACTGATCATCCAACGACTTCAGGGCTGTCGCCCGGCGATCGAAGAGGCCGGCCATCGCATCCGGTTCGCGACGGCGCATGGCCCGCTGACCATCGGGGGCTACCTGCTCGGCCACACCGAGTTCTTTATCGCGATGCGAGAGGAGCCCGACGCGATCCAGCATCTCCTGGGGGTCATTGCCGATTTCGTGATCCAATGGTTGGCCTACCAGAAGGAGTGCTTCCCATCGATTGAAGGGATCCTGGTCCTGGAGGACCTGATGGGTTTCGTGGGCGAGGTGGATTTCCAGGCGTTCGTGCTGCCACACATGGCGAGGATCTTTCGGGCAATTGACGTCCCGGTGCGCTTTTTGCACAATGACGCCGCCGGCCTGATCACGGCGAAGTATCTGGAAGAGATGGGCGTCAATCTGTTCAACTTCTCATTCGAGCATGATTTCTCGGAGGTCCGCCGGCTCGCCGGGGACAAGGTGACCCTGCTGGGGAACGTTCCCCCGCGCGACGTGCTCGCCCTTGGCACGCCGGAGGATGTGCGGCGCAGCGTAGGCGATCTCCTCGGCCGCCTGCCCGAACGTCGACGCGTGATCGTCTCGGCCGGCGGTTTTGCGCCGGGTGCGTTCACCGACGATAAGATCGCCGCGTTCCTTGAGGCGACCCGCCTCTCCGGATAGGTGACCCTCACCAGTTTCCAAAGGACCCATAAAGCCATGAATCCATCCCCGGACGAAAACCCCGCCACCGTCACCTTGCCGTCGGAGCCGTCTTTGAGGGCACAGCGGTGGCTCTTGCGCATCGCCGTTGTCATCCTGATGACCGGATTGCCTGGCGCGCTGCTGCCGGCGGTGGCCTTCGAGAAGTTGTCCTGGCTCACGGGCTACGGCCCGCCGCCGCTCACCCCGCTCACGATCTATCTCGCCGGTAACGCCGGTTACGCCTATGTCGCCCTGGCCGTTCTGCTCTGGGCGATCTCGCGCGACCCCCGCCGCCATCAGCCCCTGGTGCGGCTGACCGGCTGGATCTTCCTCGTCGCGGGACCGGCGTATCTCTCGATCGATCTCCAGTGCGGGCTGCCCTGGTGGTGGGTTCTGACGGACAGCGCGAGCTGTGTGCTGCTCGGCTCCCTGTTGCTCCGCGCCTGCCGCCCGTCATCCCCCCGGGCCATGGGCCCGAAGGGGTGAAATAGGCCCCCGCGCTGATCGCCGCCCTGCTGCTCGCGCCCCCGCGCGTCGATCATTGGAGGCTCGGCGCCGCCGGGCTTTGCCGGCGACCGCGCCATCGTCTCCAGCGGGCGTGGGGGGAGCAATAGGAACCGCGGGGCATTCCCCCTCGACCTGCGGCGCCCCGTTGGCTATGATGGTTTCATGGTGGGATCGGTTCAGCCAGCGGGGTGACCAAAGGCAATTTCGGATCCGTCTGATGGATTCACTGGAAACCGTCGCAGCAATCGCCGCTACCGAGGGACTACGTTTCCTCTTGGTCGGGGGCAGCGCCATGCTCCTGCACGGATCTGACCGCATCACCGCAGACCTGGATATCGCCATCCGCGAGACGGACGCGCCCACATGGAAAGCCCGGCTCACGGCGGCAGGTTTTTCTGAGTTCCACCAGACAGATGCCTTCATCCGATTCCGTCCGCCGTCGCCCAAGCAGTTTCCCGTCGATCTCGTGATCGCCGACGCTGGCACATTCGAGAAACTCTGGCATCGGGCCCGGCCCGCAACCCTGGCCGCGTCCCGAGTCCAAGTTCCTCACCCCGAACACCTCATGGCCATGAAGATCCACGCCCTCAGATACGGGGGCGAGCACCGGCAATCCAAAGACTTTGCCGACATCCTGACCCTGATGCGGATTTGCCAAATTGGCCCCGACGATCCAGTTTTTAGGGAGACGCTGAAGCGCTATGGCACGCCAGAGATCGAAGAGAGGATCCGCAGGGCCACCCGTGGTTGAGTCGGACGCATTGCGGGACCGGCTCGACCTCAACCTCCCCATCCCCCCAGAAGGCTTTCGCCACCCCCCGGTGCCCGTCGAACCCAGCGCCGTCCTCGCGCTCTGCGAGACCTATCTTCCTTTGATCACTTCCCGGCCCAACTACTGGGAGGACCGCATCGTGCCCCCAGAGGTCCCGAGGTTCACGCTCTGACGAATCGGGATTTGAGTCTGACGGGCCTGCGGGCGCACGGAGCGGGGAGTTTCGGACGACCCCGCGGCACCACCCGGGAGCGGCAGACGACTTATTGGCATTGACCGGCCACCATCGGGGGCGGATTCTCGTCATGGGATGCAACTGAAATGGGTTTGGTTATCGGCCGCGCTCGCATGGGGTTTTGAGGGGGCCATTTGGGGAGCCTTCGAACTGGTGGGGCCGGGTCGGACGGCGTCGGTGCTCGTGCCGTCGGGGGAGCCAGAGTGCGTGTTGCTGGCGGCGGGGGATCTCGTCAACGACGTGGTGAAGATCGCGGGTAAGTCGCCCGCGGTCGTGAGGACGGCGGGGCAAAGTGGCGATGGCGGCGTGGTCGTGCTTTCCGTGGACCGGCCGGAGTCGTGCGCGCTGCTGCAGGCGATGGCGCCGGGGTTTGGCGATGGGCTGAAGGGAAAGTGGGAGGCATATCGCGTCGGGGCGGTCGAGACCCCGGCGGGCAAGAGGCTGATCGTGGCGGGTAGCGACGGGCGCGGGACGATGTTTGGCCTCTACGCGTTCATCGAGAGGTATCTCGGGGTTGACCCGATGTACTTCTGGTCCGGCCGCGAGCCGCACAGGCGCGATGCGCTCCGATGGGATTCGGTCGAGCTGCGCTCCGATGGGCCGACGTTCCGATTCCGGGGCTGGTTCATCAATGACGAGGACCTGCTGACGGAGTGGAGGGAGGGAGGGGGGAAGCGGAACATCGACTATCCCTACTATTCCCAGGTGGTCCATCCGGACGTGATGCGGGCGATCGCGGAGTCGCTCGTGCGCAGCCGTTTCAACCTCATTATCCCGGCGAGCTTCATCGACATCCTGAACCCGCCGGAGGAGGCGCTCGTGCGCGAGTGCGCGCGCCGGGGCGTATTCCTATCCCAGCATCACGTGGAGCCGATGGGCGTCAGCGCGTTCTCGTACTTCAACTACTGGAAGGGGCGCGGGAAGGACCTGAAGTACTCCTATTTCAGCCATCCCGAAGAGGTGCGCGAGGTGTGGCGCGCCTACGCGACGAAGTGGGCGACCTACCCGAACGTCATATGGCAACTCGGGTTGCGAGGCATCGCGGATCGCCCGATGTGGATGGCGGATCCGAGCACGCCGCAGTCCGATGCCGACCGGGGCCGGCTGATCTCGGACGCGATGGCGGCGCAGTTGGGGATCTTGCGGGACGTATGCCCGGGGGGGCCGAAGCATTTCTCGACGACGCTATGGGCCGAGGGGGCGGCCCTGAACCAGCAGGGCTTGCTCACGATTCCCGAGGGAACGATCGTCGTGTTTTCCGATAACTCGCCCGGGTGGAAGTGGCAGGAGGATTTCTATTCCACGCCCCGAAAACCCCAGAATACGTATGGGGTGTACTATCATCACGGGCTGATCGGGAGCGGGCCGCATCTGGCGCAGGTGGTTTCGCCCCATAAGGCATTCGAATGCCTGGGCGCGGCCAAGGAGCGCGGCGCGGGGGAGTACGCGATCATCAACGTGGCCAACATCCGAGAGCTGGTGCTGGGCATTGGTGCGACGGCCGAGATGACGTGGCGGCTGGAGGGCTTCGACCCCGACGCGTGGCTGCAGGGCTGGGTCAGGGACCGGTTCTCGGCGCGGCGCAAAGAGATCCTCGATGCGTATCACGTCTACTTCAACGCGTGGCAGATCCACGATGAGCAGGGCGTGCCCTTCCTCATGGACGGCCAGATGTTTGGCATGGGGAACAGGGAGCTGGGGCAGATCGCGAAGAAGCTCAAGGTGGGCCAGATCGGTGCCGGTGTCGATCCGGAGGAAAGGAGGCAGGCGGGC
The DNA here is from genome assembly GCA_020847615.1 of Verrucomicrobiia bacterium. Lineage (GTDB taxonomy): Bacteria > Verrucomicrobiota > Verrucomicrobiia > JADLBR01 > JADLBR01 > JADLBR01. The sequence goes on along the minus strand of JADLBR010000246.1, from coordinate 10,566 downwards.
GGCGCGGCGGGCGCGGCGCCGGCCGACCCGAAGGGCGATGACGCCTTCTGGAAGGGGCTGGCCGACATGCATCCGCGCAGCCTCGGGCGACGAGAGACCATGAAGCGGCTTGCGGCGCAACGCGCGGGGCTCGGGCTGGCGCTGCTCCACGCGCGGGCATCGGCGGCGGAACTCCCGGAGGACGAGGCATCGTTCCTGAAGGACAATCTGGTGTATCAGGCCGCGATCATGGAGCGGACGTGCGAGTGGCTGGAGCACGTGTTGGCGGCGCACGAGGCGCTGGACCTAGGGGACCTGCCCGCCTGCGCGGATGCGCTGGGGTCTGCGGGGGAAGCGTTCGGGCGGATACCGGAACTGGCCGAGGGTTACTGCCGCGGCAAGTGGGAACACTGGCATCGCGGGTGCAAGAAGCTCAACATATCGGCCGCCTTGGATCGGACCCGCACCGCGCTGGAGCAGGCGAGGGCCAAGCTTCGGGACACGCCCCAGTCTCCGCGCGGCGCGGCACTGCCGGCGCAGCGAATGTAGCCGATCGCCTCGGGCGATTGGCGGCCAAACTCTCGCGCGTGTGTCGCGGGCCGAATCGCATGGGGGACGCCGGGCTCGACCTCTGGAGTGCCGGCGGGTAGGGTCGCCGTGGCAGGGCCGCCTGTGAATCTGTGAAACGGCAGCGACACGTCCTCCTGGTGCTCGGCTGGTACGACTACCGCCTGCACAAGGGCATCGCGGAGTACGCGCAGGAGCGCGGCTGGCACCTGTCGGCGAACCTCGCGCGCGAGCGCGTCATCCCGTGGGGCTGGGACGGGGATGGCGTGCTCGCGTGGCTGGGCGCGGGCGACGATCTGGCGGAATTCGTGGGATCGCTGCGGTGCCCCACGGTCGATTTTAGCATGCGTCGGCCGAACGGGAGGTTCGCGCGCGTGCTCCAGGACCACGCGCATACCGCCGGCCTCGTGGCGGAGCATCTTCTGGCGCGCGGCTTCAGGCATTTTGCGTTTTTCAGCGATCGCGACAACTGGTCGTTTGAGGAGCGGGGCCGCGGTTTCGCGGCGGCGCTGGGGGCCGCGGGTCGCGATTGCGAGTGGATCCGGTGGCGCGCGCCAGAGCGGCGGCGCGGCGGGCGCAGGGAGTGGTCCCTGCGGCGCGCGTGGCTCGGGGAGCGGCTGGGGCGCGGGCCGAAACCCCTGGCGGTCTTCGCCGCCAACGACCAGCTCGCGCTGGACGTGCTGGAGACCTGCGAGGCGTCGGGCCTGCGCGTGCCCGAGCAGGTCGCCATCGTCGGGGCGGGGGATTATCTCTTGGCCAACGATGCGATGCGGACGCCGATCTCCAGCGTGGACACGAATCTGGAGCGGCAGGGCTACGAGGGCGCCGCGCTCCTCGACCGGATGATGCGCGGCGCGCGGGCGCCCCGCCGCCCGATCCGCATCCCCGCGGCGCGGGTCGTCGTGCGGAAGAGCAGCGACATCATGGCCGTGAGCGAGCCGCGCGTGGCGAAGGCCCTGCGATTCATCGCGGGCCACTCGTGCGAGCCGATCAACGTGGATGATGTGGCCCGGGCGGCCGCGATGTCTCGGCGGGCCCTGCATCAGGCATTTCTCGAACACCTGGGGCGGACGCCCGGCGAGCAGATTCGCGGCGCTCGGCTCGAGCACGCCAAGAGGCTTCTCGCGGAAACCGGGTTCAAGGTGGCGGCCATCGCCGGCCTGTGCGGGTACCGCAGCCCCAACAGTTTTGCCATCGCGTTCGCCAAGGCCGAGGGACTATCGGCCGCCGCCTTTCGAAGGCGCATCCGGCACGGATCCTGACTGCACGTTTTTCAATATGCTTTGCAGGAAATCGTGGTGCCCGTCCGGGCGCCCCGGTTAGTATCGGGAATCATGAGTCATTCCAGGCGGGCCTTCCTGAGATGGGGTGCGGGCGGCGTGGCGCTGGCGGCGCTGAGGCCGCCGTGGCTGCGGGCGGATGCGGGAAATCCGTTCGCCGGGTTCGGCCTGATCGCCGCCGGCAAGCTCGCGCCTCGGCCGTCGGCGGCAATCGCGGCCTCGTCGCTTTCGGTCGGTTACGAGACGCTGGACCGACAGCATTTCGACCCGGTCCGGACCTACGAGCACGCCGCGCAGCTCGGCGTGAAATGGGCGCGCTGCCAGACCGGCTGGGCGCGGACGGAGAAGACGCGCGGCCAATACGATTTCGGCTGGCTGGACGAGGTCGTGGATGGTTTGTTGAAGATCGGCATCCAGCCGTGGTTCAACCTGGGTTACGGCAACCCTCTCTACATGCAGGAGGCCGACGCGACCGCGGTCGGATGGGTGCCGGTGTTCGACGGGGCGGCGATGGAGGCGTGGAAGAATTTCACCGCGAGGGCCGCCGAGCATTTCAAGGGTCGCGTGCGGCACTGGGAGATCTGGAACGAGCCGAACATCACGAGTTTCTGGAAACCCGGCAAGCCCGACGCCGCGGCCTACGTGAAGCTGGTGAAGGAGACCGCGCCGGTGATCCGAGAGCGCGTGCCCGATGCGGTCATCGTCGGATGCGCGCTGGCCCGCATGCCCCTGGATTACCTGCGGGAGTGCCTGGAGGCCGGCATCGCCGAACATGTGGACAGGATCTCCTATCATCCCTATCGCGAGATCCCGGAAAAGGATTACGAGGCCGACGTGCTCGGGGTCCGCGGGCTGCTGGCGCAGCACAAGGCATCGCACATCAGGCTGTGGCAGGGCGAGTGCGGCTGTCCGTCGCAGAAGGGGGGCGCGGGCGCGCTGAGCAAGACTGACTGGAACGAGTCGCGCCAGGCGAAATGGCTGTTGCGGCGCATCGTGAGCGACCTGCGCATGGAGGTGGATCTGACCTCCTATTTCCTCATCGTGGACCTGGTCGGCTATCGCGGCAGCACGAACTGGAAGGGGCTGCTGCGCGGCGAAAGCTATACGCCGAAGCCGGCGTATTTCGCCTACCAGAATCTCTGCGCCCTGTTCGACGCCGACGCGCGAAAGGCCGACCTGCCGATCCGGATCGAGGGCGCGGATGACGCGGTCGTCATGACGGCGAGTTTCGTGCGGGGAGGCGAGCCGCTCTGGCTCTTCTGGACGCCAGAGGACCTCACGAGGGACACGCCGCCCCGGAAGGTCCGGGTGACACCGGGTGAGAAGCTCAAGGCGCCGGCGCTGCTGGATCCGTTGACCGGCCAGTCATACAGGGTTGCTGCATTCGACGCCCTGCCCCTGGTGGATTATCCTCTCATCATCGCGAACGGGACGGTGTTTGGCCAGTGAGGGGAGGTTCCGGAGATGAGACGTTGTTTTATTGTTGCTCTGTGTGCGGGTTCGGGCGCTGCGGTGGCGGCGAACGCTGCGACGAACATGGCCGCCGCCGACGCGGGCGCCTTGGCGGCCGAGGTGGACCGGCACACCGTCATCATCACCAGCTCTAAGGATGGGGAGGCACAGAGGGCCATCTTCTATTGTCCCCCGGAGGCGGCGCCCGGGGCGAGCGGCCCGCCGGTGCCGCTGCTGGTCGGGCTGCACACGTGGAGTTCGGGCTACGAGCAGGGCGTGGAGCGCGTGAAGCAGTGCCGGAAGCGCGGGTGGGTTGGGATCGCGCCGGATTTCCGTGGGCCCAACGTGCGGCCCGAGGCCTGCGCATCGGACCTTGCGGTCCAGGACGTGCTCGATGCCGTCGATTATGCGCGGAAGCACGCCCGCGTGGATGAGGCGAGGATCTACCTCATCGGCGGCTCTGGCGGCGGCCACATGGCGCTGATGATGGCGGCGCGGGCGCCGGACATCTGGGCGGGCGTCAGCGCCTGGGTGCCGATCAGCGACCTTGCCGCGTGGCACGCCGAGAGCCTCACGCGCCAGCAGCGCTACGCGGCCATGCTGGAGAAATGCTGTGGTGGGCCGCCGGGTCCGGCGACCGAGGCCGAGTACCGGAGGCGCTCGCCGCTGTTCTATCTCTCTGGCGCCAGGGGCGTGCCGCTGGACATCAGCGCCGGGATTCACGATGGCCACACCGGCTCGGTTCCCGTGAGTCACTCCGTGCGGGCATTCAATGTTTTGGCGGAGGCCAACGGCTGCAAGGACCGCGAGGTGGCCGGGGATGCGATCGACTTCATGGTGCGCGAGCGGAAGGTGCCGCCCTCGCTGGCGTCCGAGCGCGAGGAGGATCCCGAGCGGCAAAAGCCGATCCTGTTCCGCCGCGTCGCCGGCGCCGCCCGCCTGACCATTTTCGAGGGCGGTCACGATTCCGAGGCGGGCGCTGCGCTCGCGTGGCTCGCCCGCCAGCGCCGGGGCGGGCCCGCCGATCATCGCGTTGGCAGCGAGCCCATCGAGGCGGATGGCCCGGAGGGGGTCGCGCGATGACCGCCCCAACGGCCCATATCGGGGAGCAATCGACATGATATCGACCCTGAAACCGATCGTCGCGCTCTGCCTGCTCTCGGGAGCGGGCATTGCGGCCGCGGGTCCGGCGGCATCGCCCATCGTCACCGTGCGGGCGATGCGGTTCACCGGCGGCAGCGAGCGCGAGGACAGCATGTGGAGCGCGCTCTATGGGGCGAAGAGCGGGAAACTCTACATCGGGCTAAGCACGCATGCGGAGGCGGCGCATTTCTTCGAGTTTGATCCCACGGCGGACCGGACGCACCACGTCGCCGACCTGACGGCGTTCAAGGGGGAGCGGGGCGAGGGCGTGCGCACCAGCGGGAAGATCCACGTCCGCATGGGCGAGGACGCGGAGGGGCGCATCTATTTCGGGGATTTCTGCGAGGACACGGGCCCCGAGTGCGTGGATCCCGCGAGCTACCGCGGTCCGCACTGGTTCCGGTATGATCCGGGCGAGAAGCGGTTGGAGAACCTCGGCCGGATCAATCGCCAGTGGGGGCTGCTGGGTTTCGTGCTCGAGCCGAAATACCAGCGGCTCTACGGTCTGGCCGAGGATGGGCATCTGTACGCCCATGACCTTCGGCGCGGGGCGACCCGGGATCTGGGTCGCGTGGACGACTGGGATATCTGCCGGACCATCTTTGCGGACGACGATGGGAATATCTACGGCTCTTTCCCTATCGGGCGCATCTGGAAGTACGATCCGGCGCGGGACCGCGTCCTGGACCTGCGCTCCGTGAGGTTGCCGATGGATCCGCGCATCGCGCCGCGCACGATGTCCAACCCGATGATCGACCGGAAGGCCTACTGGCGGGTGATCGAGTGGGATCCGGTGGAGCGGGTCGCCTATGGCGTCATGGTGGGTGACTCGATGCTGTTCAAGTACGACCCGCGCGACGGGGCGGAGGGGAAGGTCACCCCCCTGGTGCGGCTGTGCGCCGCGCGCTACGCCGATGCCGATCCGGCGGTGATTCCCGTGGCGACGCTGGCCATGGCGATATCGGGGGATCGCCGGATCTATTACGCGCCGGTGGTCTCGGTGGCTTTCGATTACGCGGGCACCTCATGGGACGTGGCCGACGAGCGCAAGTTCACCGCAAAGATCGCGGGCGAGGCCGTGCCGCCGGAGTCGGCGCTGGTGGAGTACGACATCGCGTCGGGGCGGTGCCGCGAGCTGGGCATCATGCGGACGGAGGACGGGCGGAAGGTCTTCGGCCTGGGGGGCGCATGCGTTGGCCAAAAAGATGGCCGGGTCTACTTCGTGGGCGCGGTCGAGGAGCGGGATCCCGCGCGCGCGGCCAATAGGATCGACAACCGATGGCCATTCAGTATGGCCTTGCTGAGTTACACGCCGGAGGTGGCGTCAGTGCGTCGCCCGCGCCGGTGGCGGCGCAGGCGCGGTCGGCCACAGCGACCGGGCCCGTGGCGCGATGCCATGGACACAGGAACGTCATGGCCGCACCGATCGGTCCTTCGGACTGCGCAAGTCACACTTGCGCCTTTCGAGGCGGTCGGGACGCGCACCACACAGCGGGACTTTGCCCAGAGTCGGACCGCATTGAAGGCGGCAGTCGAACTGCCGCACTCCAAGAGAGCTTTCGCGCCGCCAGTCGGGCGAAGGCTCCACCTCGTGCTGTTCGGGTTGTTGTGCATGGGCGCGCAACCGGTTCGCGCCCAGAAATGGGTCAACCCGAATTTTGACGCGCACCGGCTGGACTGCCGGGACTTGGGCTATCCCGATGTGACGGCGATCGAGGCGGACAACAGTCCGATCACGGCGCTGCTGTCAGACCCGCGCGGTCGGATCTATGGCGCCACCAGCGGGAAGACCGCCTCCTATCTCTTCCTGTATGATCGCGCCATCAACAAGGTGAGGCCATTGGGCACGATCGGCGACGCGCGGGGCGTGCACCACGCGTTGGTCCAAGACGCCGATGGCACGCTGCTCGTGGGCGGCGGGCTGAACATGCTGGAGCCAGTGTCGCTGACCCGGGAGTTTCCCGGGGGATTTCGGGCGATCGAGGAGCAACTCTGGAAGGACATCAGCGCCCCGTACACGAACTATGGCGGGGGGCATCTGTATCGGTATGAGCCGGCGAAGCACGATGCGGGCACGAGGATGCCGGGCGAGGCCTGCCCGCTGCAGGATCTGGGTGTGCCCGCGCGCGGCAACACGATCTACGCGCTGGCCATCGGGGCTAAGGCGCGCCGGCTATACGGCATCACCTATCCGGACGCGCGGCTCTTCCGCTGGGATCTCGCGGAGAATCGCGCGACCGACCTTGGCGCGCTGCTGGAGCGAAAGGTGTATTCCGGTCCGGAGCGGGCATGGCGCAGCGTGCCGCGCGCGCTCCACATCGCGGGGGACGGGCGCGTGTACACATCAGGGGAAGACGGGCGGATCGTGTATCATGACCCTGAGACCCGGGCGATCGTTCGGACCGGCATGCAGATCCCGGGGGAGTACTACGAGCCCTGGAATTACCACGGCTATCCGGTCATCGAGAGCTGGCTCGCGGCCCCGGGGGGCGCGGTCTTCGGCGCGACGAGCGACGGGTTTCTCTTCCGGATGGACCCCGCCAAGGAAGAGTTGACGAACCTGGGCAAGCCGAGGCTCTCGCGGCGGGTGCGCGCCATGACGGCCGGCCCGGATGGGAGGCTCTATATGATCTGCGGCGAGTTCGAGGAACCCTGCAAGCTGATGAGCTGCGGACTGGACGGGAGCGAGGGGTTCCGCGACTGGGGGGTGCTGGCCGTGGACCGGAGCCCGTACTACGCCAAGCGGGCCTATCAGTTCGATGCCATGGCCACCGGCGTGGATGGCACGATATTCATCGGCGAGAGTGACCGGCGCGCGAGCCTGTTCCTGTTTTTCCCCGGCGCCACGCGCTTCGAGGGGGGCCTCAACCCGAGCAACCCACGATGAAACGACTCCTATTCCTGTTGGCGACCGCATCGCTCCCGGCATCCGGGGCGGAGTCCCGGGGGACCTGGGACGCCCGCGAGTTCGGCGCGAAGGCGGATGGCCGGACGCTAGATACGGCGGCGATCCAGGCGGCGGTCGATGCCTGTGCGGAGGCCGGGGGCGGGACGGTGCAGTTGCGGGGCGGGGTGTTCCTGTCGGGGACGGTGCGGCTCCGCAGCCATGTCACGCTTCACGTCGCGGGGGGTGCGACGCTGCGGGGCAGCGCGGATATCTCGGACTATCCCGGCATCACGCCCAAGATCGAGTATCTGTATCGGGAGCGTTTCACCAAGAGCCTGATCTATGCCGAGGGGCAGGAGCACATCGGGCTGGACGGCGGCGGGGTCATCGACGGGCAGGGCAAGTCATTTCCCGCGAAGAAGGGCGACGACGGGGGGCGCCCGTACCTGATCCGGTTCAGCGAGTGCCGACACGTGGGGGTGAGAGGCCTGACCTTGCGCGATTCGGCGAGGTGGTTGTCGCACTATCTGGCGTGCGAGAACGTGACCATCGATGGGGTCACGATCCACAGCCGTATCCGCGAGAATCGCGATGGGATGGACATCGACAGCTGCGATCGGGTGCGCATATCGAACTGCGACATCTACAGCGGCGACGACGCGATCGTCTTAAAATCGACGGCGGGCATACCCTGCCGGCGCGTGACGGTATCTAACTGTACCCTGTCGAGTTCCGCGTCGGCGCTCAAGCTGGGCACGGAATCGCAGGGGGGTTTCGAGGACGTCACATTCGGCAATTGCGTCGTGTATGACACGCGAGACGGGGTCTCCATCGAGGAGGTGGACGGCGGGGCGTGCGAGCGCATCAACGTGTCCAACATCGTCATGCGGGACGTGGCGGTGCCCATCTTCGTGCGCCTGGGCAACCGGGCGAATCCCCTGCCGGGGCGTGAGAGGCCGCCGGTGGGACGGATGCGCGACATCATGATATCCAACATCCAGGCCAGCGGCGCGGCGCGCACCGGATGCTCGGTCACGGGGCTCCCCGGCCATCCCGTGGAGAATGTGACGCTGGATAACATCCGGATCCGGTTCGAGGGGGGCGGGAGTGCTGAAGATGCCGCGAGGCAGGTGCCGGAGAAGGAGGCGTCCTATCCCAAGGGCGACATGTTTGGGACGCTGCCCGCGTACGGCTTCTACTGCCGCCACGTGACGGGCCTGCGCCTCCATAACCTGGACCTGTCGGTCGGGGCAGACGACGCCAGACCGGCGGTCGTGGTCGAGGACGTGGCCGACCTGGACGCGGTTGGCCTGCGGGCGTCGGCCGGGGCGGGCATCAAACCCCTGGAGCGCCGATGAGACCATTCATCCACGATGACTTTCTCCTGCGTTCCGAGATGGCCCGTCGCCTGTACCACGGGGTGGCGGAGGGTCTGCCGATCATCGATTTCCACAATCACCTGGACGCGGGGGATCTGGCGGATGATCGCGTCTACGAGAACCTGGCGCGCCTGTGGGTGCTCAACGATCCGTACAAGCATCGCGCGATGCGCATCGCGGGCGTGCCGGAGCGGTTCATCACGGGCGATGCGTCGGACGGGGAGAAATTTGACGCGTGGGCGGCGACGGTGCCCCAGACGCTGGGCAATCCGCTGTTCCATTGGACGGCGCTGGAACTGAAGCGGTATTTCGGGATCGACGAGTTACTTTCGTCGGAATCGGCGGGGCCTATCTGGGATAAGTGCAACGCGATGCTGCGCGACCCGAGTTACTCCGCGCGCGGCCTGATCGGGCGCTCGAGCGTGGAATGCCTGTGCACGTCGGATCGGCCGGGGGACGATCTGGCGGCGCACGCGCGTCTGGCGGGGTCGCCGATAACTCGATGGCCTCTGTCGGCGGCGTCCGGCGCGGACAAGAATATCCGCGTCACGCGGGTGTTGCCGTCTTTGCGGGTGGACGGTGTGGATGGGGATGAGGCGGGCGCCGTGGTCGGGTGCCTGGACCATTTCGAGCGGATGGGTTGCCGGCTGGCGGACCACGCGGTGACGGCGTTTGATTCGGGGGCCCTGCGGGTCCTCGGCCGTGAGTACGGGCGGAGGGGTTGGATACTGCAATTGCACATCGGCGCGCAGCGGGAGACCAGCACGCGCCTGCGGGCGCTCGCGGGACCGGCGGGGGGATACGCGACCATCGGCGATCGGTGCGATATCGCCGGGCTCTGCCGATTCCTCGATGACCTGGAGAGGGATGGCTGTTTGCCGCGCACGGTGCTCTACCCGCTCAACCCGGCGGACTACGCGGCGCTGGCGACGCTGACGGGTTCGTTCGCGGAGGATGGCGTGCGGGGCAAGATCCAGCTGGGCCCCGCGTGGTGGTACAACGACCATGCCCTTGGCATACGCCAGCATCTGGATGCCCTGGCCCATCATGGGCTGCTGTCGGCATTCATCGGCATGACGACCGACTCGCGGAGTCCGCTATCGATGGTGCGGCACGAGTACTTCCGGCGCGTGCTGTGCGACGGGTGGGGGGAAAAGGTGGAGCGCGGCGAGATGCCGGGGGATGAGGGGATGGTCGGCGAACTTGTCCGCGCGGTCTGCCACGGGAACGCGCGCGAGTGGAGCGCGGACCGTCCCCGGGCCGCCATGTGCGAGCCGACGAAATTTTCGCGCCAGCCCTGCCAGTAGCACTTCGGGTGGACCGGGGCTGCCTAAAGGCAGCACTACGAACACTTCCGTGGCGTTGGGCTCGTAGTGCCGCCTTCAGGCGGCATCCGCACAACCAGCTCGATCCCGTGCCCCGGTCCCCCGGCTGCCGGGGTCGAAAACGCGGCCCTGCGCCTCAGGCGATCGGCGCCCAAACGCTCACGCGTTCGGCTACGGGAATCTTCGAGTCAGCATGTTAAAGAACGCCATCGGATGCCGAGACCGCCGTCCCTCCCCGGTTGCGTCGGGCGGCCCCGACGCGTCCGGACGATTCATATTTGGAATGGATATTTTCAAAACTGTGTTTGTGGTGTGCGGGACGTTGCCTAGGATGGGTGTGGCGCAGGAGGCAGAAGGCTATGAGGAATGGGAAGAGCGCGGTGGTGGCGGTGATGGCGGTGGCCGCAGGGCTGGCGCGGGCAGAGGCGCCGAAGGATCTCGCCTCGCTCGAGGCGCGTCCCTCGCCGGAGTGGCTGACCCGCGGGGTGATGTACCAGGTGTGGTTGCGCGGGTTCACGCCCGAGGGCACCCTGAAGGCGGCATCGGCGCGGCTC
>JADLBR010000245.1 GCA_020847615.1 Verrucomicrobiia bacterium | reverse complement strand
GCCCGCCGGCGGCAACTGCCCGGCGCGCAGGAATCGCCGCACGTTGGCGTAGGAGCCGGTGTCCACGTCGATCGAGAAGGTGGACAGGGGGTTCTGCGTCACGTCGAGGAATGCGTTATCCTCGATCCGGTCGTAGGTCTCGGTGTCGAAGGGCCGCACGGGCCTGCCGACGATCGGTGGCTCGGGCGCGGGGGGCACCGGATGAGGCATGACCTCGGCGAAGTACTCACCGGCGACGTGGGCCTTGATGGGTGCCGGTGCGCCGTAGGCCTGCGCTCTGGCGCCGTCGGCCAACGTCATGGGGCGCCTTTCGCCCTCGATGGGTTCGAGATTCGGCAGTTTGATCGGGGTCGGCGTGCCCTGGAACTGCGGCTTGGGTAGTTCCAGCTTTAGCTCGACCATCTTTTCCCGGCCCTTCGTGTCGCCGACACCCGCGAGCGAACCATCGGCCGCCACCAGGGCACCGCCGGCCCCTGCCGCCGACACTCCCGGCGCGCCGACGACGGCCCCGCCCGCCGCGGGTTGCGCTTCCGCGATTGCCAGCTTGGCGCCCCCGTAGGCCATCGCGTCGGTTTTCGCGATCGCGCCGCCCGCCTGCGCCTGCGTCGCGGCGGGCGCCTGCCCCAACGAACCCCCTGCCGCGCTCTGTGGGGCTAGCCCCAAGGTCAGCGCGCCCCGGTTCACGCCACCGTCGCCCGAGGCGGGTGCGGCGGCGCGTGGCGATGGGGCTTTGAGCGCTTGAAGCCCTGCCTGGCGCTCCCGAGCGGTCAATTCCTCGCCAACCTGCACCTGCATCTGGCTCTTCCGCGTCAACTCCTGAACCGCAACGCGCTCGTCGAGCCGTCTTGTCGGCGCCGTCGGGAGCGCCGGTGCGACGCGCGCCGGTTCCTGCGACGGCGCCATCGCCACCTGCTGGCCCAGGTCCTTTTGCGCCAGCTCGGCAGCGCGCTCGATCCAGGTGTCGGCGGGCCTGGCTGTGCCTTCGGTCTGGGCCAGCTCTCCGGCCGGCATCGGCTTCGTCCCCCGAAACGCGGGAATCGCGAACCACCCGGCCAGGGCGACGCCCGCGGCGGCGGCCAGAGGCACGGCGGCGCGGGTCAGCCACGCGGGGAAGGCGATGACCGTTCTCCGTTTTCGGGCGGCCTCGCGGATCGCGCGCAGCTGATCGGCGCGCAATTCGGGCGCCTCCTCGGCGCGGAGGGCCGAGCCGAGCTGGACGGCGAAGGCGATCGTCTCTTCCACCTGCTGCCGCGCGTTGAGGTCGCCGGCGAGGCGGCGCTCGATCTCGGTGCGCTCCCGGGCCCCGAGTTCCCCGAGCGCGTAGGCGGTGAGTTTCGGGTCGTCGATCGTATGGGTATTGCGGTTCATGTGAGGCTCCTTTCGGGGGAGGTGTGCGCCATCTGGCGGCGGAGGGCCTTGATGCCGTTGTGGATGAGGACCCCGACGTGGCTCTCGCTCAGGCCGGTCACCCGGCTGATCTCCCGGTAGCTCATCTCGTGGAGGAATTTCAGCCGGATGACCTCGCGCTGATTCGCGGGGAGCCGCCCCAGGGCATCGGCGATGGAGGCCGCGGGTGCCTCCGGTGGCGCGCCGGGCGGATCTTCCGCCAGGGTCGCGTCCAGGGATTCGGTGAGGGGTGTCATGCGTCGCTCCTTCCTGAGCACGTCCATCGCGCGATTCCGGCAGACGGTGAACAGCCACGGCGCGAGCCGCGCGTCCACCCTCTCCCGTCTCTGGCCGCAGAGCCGGACGAAGGTATCCTGGACCACATCGCGGGCGCGCTCCGCATCCCCCAGCAACCCGTGGGCATAACGGGTGAGCGGGCGCCCAAAGCGTTCCACCGCACTTGCGATCCAGTCCTCATGGCTCTGCGTTTCCATATCGGGGGGCCCTCGTGCTTCAGCCTCCCACACCGCATAACGGACGGGGAGCGGATTTCTTACTGATTTTTTGAGAGTCCGCCGACCGATTGAGATCGCGAGAGGTAGCCGAACGCGTGAGCGTTTGGCCCGGGCCACCCGCCAGGCCCTCACCGGCCCGCCTACAGCCTTCGGCTGTGTTTCCGGCCGCTCAGAACATCACGTGCATCGAGGCGCCGACGTGCTCGATGGCGATGCAGCGTCCCCGGCAGAGGAAGGCGCGCTCGTCGGTGTTGAGGCGCAGCGCGGCGCCCGAGGGCCCGGCATCCAGCGCGGGGCGCAGGGCGAACACCGGGCGCTCCGCGGCATCGAAGGAGGCGACGATGGCAAACCCGTTCTCGGCGTTGTCGCCAAGATGTTCCCGCAATTCCAGCACCCTGCGGGCGACCGCCTCGTCGCACGACAGGCGCAGCGAGAGGGTCAGGCCCGCGTGCCGCGCCGAGGCCTCGATCTGCCATGCGCCCCCGACCCGGGCCAGATCGACGATCTTGCAGAAGAGGACGCTCGGCTTGCCATCCTGGCGAACCAGCTTCTCCTGGAGATCGCACGACAGCATCGTCGCTGTCGTCCCGCCCCGGATGAATTCATGCGCCTCGAGCGAGGCGCCGTGTTCGTCGGCCAATCTCGTGGCGACGGCGCCGAGCTTTTCCAGCTCCTTCGCCTCGTCCACCGTGGTCTCCGCGGCCGACGGGGCGGCCCCGTGATCGCACTCGCGATCGACATCGCTCGCCGAATCGCGGACGCACGTGGCGAGCGACAGCGATCCAAAGACGGCGCAGAACAGCAGCGGCATTCGGGGCCAGAATGGTTCGTTTCTCATGGCGGACATTTCGTTAGACGGCGGGGGCGGGCCCATGATTCAACGCTAGCAGCCCCTCAGACTTTGTCCGCCAGCTTTCTCGTGCCAGGGGATCAGGGCGCCACCGGCGGGGCCATGGGCGCGGGCCCCCGCACCTTCATGCGCACGGCATAGAGCCCGCCCTGTGATTCCACCTTGCCGGGGGGAGCGCCGGGGATCGGTTTCTTGATGTTGCACGCCAGCAAGAATGTCCTCCCGTCCTCGCCGCCAAAGGCGCCGCTGGACGCCGGCCCGGGCCCGCGGAACTCCTCGATGAACCCGCCGCTCGGAGAGAAGACCCGGACCGTCCCGCTGATGAGGTACACGTTCCCGCGCTCGTCCAGCGCGAGGCCGCGGGCACCTGCGGGGGCCAGCAACCGTTTGCCCGTCAGGGCGCCGCCGGGGCCGATCGAGTAGGCCCAGGTCTTGCTGTCCGCGATGTCCGACACATAGAGCGTGCGCCCGTCGGGCGAGGCGATCAGCGCCTCCGGCCGCTGGAGATCCTCCGCCACGGGCGTCGGTTCGGCGGCACCCGGCGCCAGATAGTAGAGGCGCTCGCGATCCTGCTCGAAACGTTCCCCATGATCCATTCGCGGGTCCGAGAAATAGACGCCCCCCACCGCATCGGCCCACACCCCGCAGGGCGAATTCAGCTTCTTGCCCTGATAGGTTTCGACCAGCGTCCGCGCATAGCCATCCGCATCGGTCGCCGTCACGCGCCGACCCCGCGCCTCGCAGGCGACCACCTCCCCATTGGGGGCCACGCTGGTGCCCATCGGCGTCGCCGCACCGTCGCGCACGATCGACAGCCGGCCCGACGCGGACCACCGCATGATCCGGCCCGCGACGACATCCGCGAAATACACGTTGCCCTTGCCGTCCCCGCTCAACGCATCGGCGTACTGAAGGCCCGCCACCACCTGATCCACGGGCGCGCCGCTCTCCAGTAGCGAAAGCGCGGGCGGCGTGCGCGGCGCCGGGGGCGCCGCCGGCCGCTTCTGGCCATGGGCCACCCATGGCGCGCACACCGCAACCCACGCCAGCGACAGGCAACCGATTCCGCGTGACATATGAAGACTGGGTTCGGCCGGCGGCCAGGACACCCCGACACGGCGCAAGCCGAACCTCGGCGCGCAGACTAGCAGCCTGTCGGACTTTGCCAAGTCCGGCAGCCGCCGGACCACCGGCGCCGAAAATGTAGCCCATCTGGTCCGGCGGCTGCCGGAGATCGTCCGATCGGCACGCGGGTCCACGGTCTGGCGACCGTGGCTACGAATTTTCGAGCATCTGGAGCGGGTTAGTGCGGGTCTCGAGGGGAAAGCCCACGCGCCGGCCGCCGAGCCGATGGGACTCGAAGGCCGCGCAGATCATCTCGATGGTGATCGCGCCCTGTCGCGCATCGCACAGGGGGGGACGTCCCTCGCGGATTGCGGCCACGAGATCCCGGCCCGCGACGAGGTGCTTCTCCACGGCCCCCGGCATATCCTGGGCCGGCTCGGGTTCGCCGGCGCCCGCGGAGCTGACCGGCACCCACGCGCGGGGGTCTTTGTGTGGGAGGAAGGGGTTGCCCTTGATCACGTGCGCGAGCGGATGGCAATCGACGCGCAGGTCGATGATCCCGGCATTGCCGATGACCTGGAGCCCGAACCCCGCCTCGCGGGTCCCCGCGCGCCGGAACGAGTCGAAATAGAACGGCAGCCCGCACTGCATGTCATAGCGCGCGTGGAGCGCATCGCCCGCCAGGGGGCCGAGACCCTCGTTGCCCTCCCTCACGTCGGCGCGGGCGACCGGATGACCCTGCTGCTCGATCCAGGCGGAGCAGCCCGTCGGTTCGCCCGCGAGATAATGCGCCAGGTTGATGACATGGGAACCCAGCACCCACAGGTCTTCGGCACCCCCGCGCTCGTCCTCTTTGCCGCGGCCCCGGAACTCCAGCAATCGCCCGATGGCGCCCCCCTCAATCAACTCCTTCACCCTGGGAAGCGCGGGGTGGTAGCGGTTGCGGTGCGCGACCGCCAGCCGCGTCCCCGCCGGCTCGCAGGCCGCGAGGATCTGGTCGGCCTCCTCGGGCGTGCGGCAGAAAGGTTTTTCTATATAGATGCCCTTCGCGCCCGCGCCGACGGATGCCAGCACCATGTCGCGGTGCTGATCGGGATGCCGCGTGCAAACCGCCACGATGTCGGGGCGCACCGACCCCAGCATCTCGCGGTAGTCGGCGAAGCCCGCGCCGATCTCCAGCCGCTGCTTTGCCGCGGCCAGGCCCTTCGGGTCGGCGTCGGCCACCGCGACGATCTCCGTCTCCGGGATCAGTCGCCACATCGTGTCCAGCCCGTGGCCATAGTTCCCTCGGCCGGTGTGCCCGATGACCGCCACCCGCAGTTTCGCGCCCCCGGCCCACGCCATCGCCGGGGCGCCCATCGCCGCCGCCCCAAGCCGCAAGAAATCCCGTCTCGTCATGGGCCGCATTACAGCACGCGCGACCGCCCGCCGCCAGCATGGAGGGTCCGATGTCTTGCATGCAGGGCGCAACGGGAGGGGGAGATTCTCATGCGCCGACGTGAGGAGGCGGAGGCCCAAGGTGGCCCGCACCCGCCATCGTGCCCCGCGCCGCGGGCATCGGCCGACGTCGAAAATGTAGCCGATCGCCTCGGGCGATGGGCGGCCAAACGCTCGCGCGTTCCGCTACGGGAGTTTCCGAGCTCGCCCAGCACCCAGCGCGCAGGGTAGGGGCCGGGCTCAGTCCTTATACGGATCGTGGATATCCCGTCCCGCCATCGCGACGCCGAGGGGCCGCAGGGTGTGCAGCACCCGGATCGTGCCCTCGTGCGCCCCGAGCACGTCCGTGAGCCGCCGGTATGCCTGCGGCGCCTCGTCCAGATCGCCGCCCCGCAGCGTCACGCCCTTCTCGTGCAGCCAGCGCATCATCGCATCGTGGCGCACCAGCCCCTCCTTGCGGATCCGCCTGCCGCCCTCCCGCACGAATTTTCCCTTCGCCGCGGTGCGCGACATGATCCGGCCGGCCCCGTGCACGGTGGAGTACAACGCCTCGCGCGAGACCTCTGATTCCACGCCCTCGATGATGACCGCGTCATCGCCCATGCTGCCTCCGACGAAGCCCTTCTGCCCCGGGAACGCGGGTGTCGCGCCCTTGCGCACAACCCAGTACTCGACCTCGGGGCCGCGCGGCCCGAGTCGATGCCGCTCCCGCCACGCGAAGTTGTGGTGGTTGTGCACCTCCTCCTCGATCCGAGCCCCCAGTATCCGGCGCACGACATGCCGGGCGACGTATTCCCTTCCCGCGTACGCGTAGCGCCCCGCCAGCGTCATTCCCGCCAGATAGTCCTGCCCGAGCGCGCTGTCCTCCGGCACGACCGCGGGGTCGACGTCCATGCCCTCCTTGCCGCCCGCCGCCTTCAGGAAGTGTGTCGCGGTCTGGTAGCCGAAACCGCGCGAGCCGAAGTGCACGCCCACCCAAATCCGCCCCGCCTCGTCGGCGAAAACATCCACGTAGTGATTCCCGCTGCCCACCGTCCCCAGCTGCGCCTCGGCCATGGCCTTCAGCTCGCGGAAGGGCCTCGCCCGCCACACGGGATCGTCGAACAGCTCGTGCTCGACGCGCTCCTTGCTGTGCCTCCCGATGCCAAAGGAGATATCCCGCAGGACGTCGTCCATGATCGCCGCGATGCGCGGCGCCACCTCCGCCTCCCGCGCGTCGGTGCGGATGGCGAGGTTGCCGCACGCGATGTCGAACCCCACGCCCGAGATCGAGATCCGGTCCCGGTAGGCCACCACGCCGCCGATCGGCTGCGCGTAGCCCTTGTGCCCATCGGCGCACAGGACGCCCCGCACCCCGCCGGTCGCCACGCAGCGCTCGATCTGTGCCACCGTGGCCGCGTCGTGCTCGCCAAAAATCCTGATGCTCATGCGCTCCTGCACAACGTTAGCCCATATCCGATTGGCCCCAAAGCGGTCTCTCGGGACCGCGCGGGCAGTTCTTGGCGAACGGGATGTCCTGCGGCATCATCCCGGGCGGATCGTGCCAGGAAAACACATGAGACCGGTAGCCGTCCTCGCCCCAGAAACCGCAGGCGATCATCTCGCCGGGCTCCCCCGCCATCTGAGCGAGGCGGGATTCGACGTGTGCCTCTCCCCAGACCTCTATCATGTCGCCGAGGACGACGCCATCTGGCACGAGATCGCGGGCATCGATGGGGAGGCGGCGTTCCTCCTGCCGCTGCACCCGCGTCCCATCGAGGCCCTGTTGCGCCGGCATGGCGCGTGGCGCGAGGGTCGTCTGGCGGTGGACCTGCGCGCGTGGGAGGCCCCCGGCGCCCTGGTTGCCGAGCTGCGCGCCCGGCTCGGGACGACCGCCGGCCACGGCTCCATCCAGAGGCTGTATGGCGTGGCGGGGGCGCGGTGGTATCCCCTCGTGGACGAGGGCCGCTGCACCCACTGCGGCAGCTGTTTTCAGTTTTGCCTATTCGGCGTCTATCAGTTGGACGATGCCAGGCGCGTGCGGATCGCCCACCCCGACCGATGCAAGCCGGGATGTCCGGCGTGCAGCCGGATCTGTCCCCAGGGCGCACTGATGTTCCCGCTCTATGAAAAAGACCCCGCCATCGCGGGGGCGCCCGGCCTGTTTCCAAAGCCCGATGCGGCCGCGCGGAAAATGTATTATGCCCGCACCGGCCTGACGTGTCCCCGGTGCGGCCAATCGGGAAAACCCGCCCCGCGGCCGGGAGCCCCCGCGTGCGAGGAGTGCGGGCGCGCGGTTGCCCCGGCGAAGGGACAGGACGAATTCGACGCTCTCCTGGATGGACTGGAAGAGCTTCAGGAAGGGCGGCGCTGACGTGGCCGGGCCGGGGTTCCCCATCGTTTTGACGGCGGATCGCACGCTGACCGCCGGATACCAGCTGCTCTTCGACGGCATGCTGGCCGCCAGCACCACCACCACCACGCCCGGATTCATCGCGGAGAGATTGCTGATGCCGCGCGTCGCCCCGGTGGACGGGCGTGCCGCGCGCGCGCCTCTGGGCCTGCGGAGGATTGAGGCGGCGCTGCTGCGTTCCGGTTTCTCTCCGCGCGACGTCGCCGTCGTCGAGGACGCGGATCTGGCATCCGCCATCGGTGCCGGCACGCGGGTGGTCGGGATCTCCGCGGGCGAGCCCATGGGCCGCGGGATGAATTCCTCCACGATGACGGCGATCGCGGGCGGGCGCATCGTCCCGCACGCCTGCTTTGATCGACTCCTGCGCCGGACGCGCGGGCTGATTGCGGAACGCGCCCCGGGGGCCCGCGTCGTGCTCGGTGGCCCCGGCGCATGGCAGATCGCTTCCGGGGATCTCGAGTCCCTGGGCGTCGATCACGTCGTCACCGGATATGCCGAGGCGAACGTCGCCGGCATCTTTCGCGCACTGGTCGCGGGGCGCGGGCAGCCCCGGCACATTGCGGGCGAGGGTCCCGACGGGAACGGCATTCCCCCCATACGCGCGGCGAGCACCATGGGCGCGATCGAGATCAGCCGCGGCTGCGGCCTGGGCTGTCACTATTGCACCATCGCGAGGGAACCGATGTTGCACGTGCCGCCCGAGACGATCATGGAGGACGTGCGGGCGAACATCGCCGCCGGGCAGGTCAACCTGTCCCTATTGAGCGAGGATGTCTTTCGCTATGGCGGAAAGAATGCCCGCGCCAATCCGGCCGCGTTGGCCGAACTGGTGCGCGCGATTCGCGCCGAGCCCGGCGTGGGGCTCCTCCAGATCGACCACGCGAACCTCAGCAGCATCGCGCAGTATTCCGATGAGGAACTGGTCGCCATCCGACAAGGACTGACGGGTGGGCCGCGGCACGACTACCTCTGGGTCAACGTGGGCGTCGAGACCGCCTCGGGCAGGCTACTCAAGGAAAACGGCGGGATTATCAAGCTGTGGGGCTGTGGGCCGGAGAATTGGGCGGAGTTTTCGGCCGCCCAAGTGGGGCGGCTGATGCGGGCGGGCTATTTCCCGTTTGTGAGCCTGATGATCGGGCTGCCCGGCGAGACGGGCGATGACGTGGCGCAGACGCTGGCATGGGTGCGCCGCTTCCGCGATGCGAGGCTCGCGATTTTCCCGGTCCTCTATGCCCCGGTGGACGGACGGCAACCCCCGGGGCCCGGTGCTTTGACCGCGGCGCATTGGCAACTGCTTCGCACCTGCTATCGCCTGAACTTCCGGTGGATCCCACGCCTCTATTGGGACAACCAGCGCGGCGCCGGGGTGCCGTTCTTGAGGCGCGCCACGCTCCGATGCCTGGGCC
The DNA here is from genome assembly GCA_020847615.1 of Verrucomicrobiia bacterium. Taxonomy (GTDB): domain Bacteria; phylum Verrucomicrobiota; class Verrucomicrobiia; order JADLBR01; family JADLBR01; genus JADLBR01. The sequence goes on along the minus strand of JADLBR010000245.1, from coordinate 8,934 downwards.
TGGGGCAGATCGCGCAATGGCACCTCTTGCTGCGCTGGAATCATTGGCGGGCGCGCGGATGAATCGGGCACGCATCGGGGCCGCATGGGCCGAGGCGAAGGCCCACTTGCTGGAGTGTAGGAGCCCGGAGGGTTGCTGGCGAGGGCGCCTCTCTTCGTCGGCGCTTTCGACGGCCACCGCCGTGAGCGCGCTGTCCCTCGGCGCGGAGGCCGCGGATGCGCCACTGATCCGCGGCGGGATCGGCTGGCTCGCGCGGGTGCAGAATCCCGATGGCGGGTGGGGCGACACGACCGACAGCCCGAGCAACCTATCGACTAGCCTGCTGGTGCAGGCGGCCCTGCGGCTCGGGAGGGCGGAGGCGGCCGCCGGAGAAATGGGGGCGCGCCTCGAGGGATACCTCTGTCGCGAGGCCGGCACCGCGAGCGACGAGCGCCGCGAGGCCGTGTGCGCCGCCTATGCGCCGGACCGGACCTTCGCCGTGCCGATACTCACCAATCTCGCGCTGGCTGGCCTGATGCCTTGGGAGGGGATTCCCTCCCTGCCGTTCGAGTTAGCCGCCATGCCGCCGGCCCTGTTCCGGTTTCTGCGCCTCCATGTCGTGAGTTACGCCCTGCCCGCGCTCATCGCCGTCGGCCTCGCGCTGGACCGGCACCAGGCGCCGCGTGGCAGGGTGCGCCGGTGGATCCGCGGGGCGTCAGCCAAGGTGGCCCTCCAGAAACTCCGGGACATCCAGCCGTCCAGTGGCGGCTTTCTGGAGGCCGTGCCACTGACGAGTTTCGTCGCGATGAGTCTCGCGCCGATCTTCGGATCGGGTCACCCCGTGGTCCACAAGTGCCTGGATTTCTTGCGGGCGTCGGCGCGGGCGGATGGGAGCTGGGCCATCGACTCCGACCTTTCCGTTTGGCTCACGACCGCCGCGACCGTCGCCCTTGCCGAGTCACATGGGATCGGGGATTCCGGTGCCACGCGCGCGTGGATTCTCCGGGCGCAGCACGCCCGTCGCCATCCGTACACGGATTCGGCCGCGGGCGGATGGGCCTGGACCGACTTGCCCGGCGGCGTGCCCGATGCCGATGACACCGCCGGCGCCCTGCTCGCGATGGCGCGACTCGGAGAACGCGGCCCCGCGCTGGATGCCGGAGCCCGATGGCTTCTGAATCTGCAGAATGCCGATGGCGGCTGGCCCACGTTCTGCCGCGGGTGGGGGCACCTGCCCTTCGACCGCAGCGCTCCCGACCTGACGGCCCACGCCCTGCGCGCGCTCCACGCCCTCGACCCGGAATTCCGACGGCCCGACTTTCGCAGGGCGAAGGCGCGCGGCCTCCGGTTCCTCCATGATCGGATGCGCGCCGATGGCTCATGGCTCCCGCTCTGGTTTGGCAGCCAACGGACCGCCGACCACAGCAACCCGGTCATCGGCACGGCCCGCGTCCTGCGCGCATTGGCCGAGATCGAGCCGCACGGCGACTGCGCCCGTCGCGGTCGCCGGTTCCTTCTGGAATCCCAGAACCCGGACGGAGGATGGGGCGCATCGGCCGGGGTTGCCTCGACCACCGAGGAGACCGCCCTGGCCGTCTCGGCCCTGGCGAATCCCGGCCCGACCGGTGCGCCCGACGCTGTTGAGCGCGGCGCGGCCCACCTCGCGGGGCGCGTGGAATCGGGCGCCTGGCTCCAGCCGGCTCCCATCGGCTTGTACTTCGCCAGATTGTGGTATAGCGAGGAGGCCTATCCCGCGATCTGGACGGTCGAGGCGCTCGGTCGCGTATTGACACGGGGCGGCGCCACTCCGAGCCTCAATGGCGGAAAGAGGGTGGACCCAAGGGTCGTCCAACAGGGATAGGACGAGACATGCAGCCTGAGCCACCAGTGACCGATCCCGCCGCTCCGCCGGACATCAAGGTGGTTCCGCCGACGGACGAGCTGCGGGACCAGATCCGGGAGGCCGCCGTCCGGTCCATGGCCAACCATGATCGCTCGCGCGCCCCGACGCGCGAGGCCCTCGAATCCTCGGGCCGGGCGCTGCTCGTCGCCGCGGACCTGCCCGACGCGTACCTGGGATTCGCGATGGTCGCGCTGAACAATGCCTTTTGGCGCGAGGCGTTCGCCTCGGTGCCTTTCGGGCGACGGCTCTTCCTCTTGCCTCACTGCATGCGGGACGAGGCGAAATGCGCCGGCGCATACGATTCCATGGGCCTGCATTGCGCCGGCTGCGGCTCATGCCGCATCGAGGGACTCAAGGCACAGGCCGAGGCGCTCGGCTACCGCGTGCTCATCGCCGAGGGGACCACGGCGGTGACGAACGAGATCCTCGAGGAGGAGCGCGACGCCGTGCTGGGTGTCGCCTGCCTGGACTCGCTGGAGAAATCCTTCGCGCGGGTCGTGGATCTGGGCATCCCGCACCTGGCGGTCCCGCTGCTCTCCAACGGGTGCGTGCACACGCGGGCCGAGACGCCGCTGATCGAGGCGCTGATGCGCGAGCACTCTGCCGCGCGGGCCACGACGCGAACGTATTTGCCGCTGCTGCGCGAGGCGCGTCGCCTGTGTGCGCCGGACGCGCTGCGCGAGCTGCTGGCCCCGCTCGTCGATCCGGGGGCGCTCGAAGGGGGACGCGGCGAGCCACGGGCGCTCACCGATGCGCTCGCGGTCGAATGGCTCGGGGAAGGAGGCAAGCGCTTCCGCCCCTTCGTCACCCTGGCGGCCTACGCGGTGGCCCGCCACGGCACTGAGGCTTTGCGGCCGGAGGCGGATCTCGCGGATTTGATCCCGCCCGCCGTGCGGCGATTGGCGCTCGCGATCGAGGTGCTCCACAAGGCATCGCTGGTCCACGACGACATCGAGGACCGGAGCCCCTTTCGCTATGGCCGTGCGACGCTCCACCACGACCACGGGGTCCCCGTGGCGCTGAACGTGGGCGATTACCTCGTGGGCCTCGGCTATGGGCTCATCGCGGGCGCGCGCGAGGCACTGGGTGCCGACCGGATCGCGGACATCCTCGGCCACCTGGCGGCCGCGCACCTCCAATTGTGCCGGGGCCAGGGCGCCGAGATGGAGACCGCCGCGCGGCGGGGCGAACTCCGCCCCCTGGACGTGCTGTCGATCCACGCGTTGAAGACCGCCCCGGCGTTCGAGGCCGCCCTGTATGCGGGATTGCGCGCGGCGGACTCGCTCCCGTGCCCGGACGTCCTGCGACGGTTTGCGACATGCCTCGGCGAGGGCTACCAGGTCCTCAACGATCTCGACGACTGGCGTCCCGACGGGAGCAACAAGATCGAGACGGGCCAGGACGCGGCGCTTTCTCGCCCGACGATCCTCCGGGCGTTCGCCCTGGAGGCGGGTGGCTCAGAGGCGCTCGCGCGGGCCGAGGCGTGCCCCTCGCCCGAAGAGCGCGTGGCGCTGGCGCGCCGCGCCTACGACCAAACCAACGCCTTCGACAAGGCCCGCACCCTTGTCGCCCGGCTGCGCGAGCGGGCCCTGCGGGTCGCGGATGCGGTCGAGGGCGAGCCCCTGCGCGAGCTGTTCGGTTTCCTCGTCCGCGTCGTGCTCGATCCCCATTGATCGCCGCGCATGACGCCGACGTTCCTCGAACGCTTGGACGCGCGCCTCCGGGACGGCTGGCGGAACCTCGCCCCGGCCCTGCGCGACTCCGCCCCGTCGTGGACGGCCCCATTCGCCGATCCCTGCGGCGGGTACCGCGGCCGCCTTGGCCCCGCCGACACCTATTACACGGACTTTGCCGTGCGCCTCTTCGATCTGGCCGGTGGGTTGCCGAAGGACCTCGAGCGCGTCGGGGAATTTCTTGGATCGCTGCCTCCCCCCAATGATCTGGTGGATCTCTTCTCTCGCATGAATGCCGCGCGGCTGTTGCGGCGGCCGGACGTGGTCGCGCCGGAGGTCGCCCGGCGGATACTGGATGCGCAGCGGGCCGAGGGCGGGGGATTCGCGCAACCGGGAGAGCAGACCCCGTCCGCCTATCTGACATTCCTTGCCGGGCTGGTGTCCGAGATGCTGGGGGAGCCGATCCCCGAGGCGGGGAGAATGGCCGCCGCTCTCCGCTCGCTGCGTCAGCCCAGCGGCGGGTTCAGCGACCGTCCGGGCGAAGCGATGGCCCAGGCCAACACCACGGCCGCGGCCGTTGCCGCGCTCGGGATGATCGGCGAGGGCGACCCGCGGGAAGCTGCCGCCGCGGCGCAGTTCCTCGCGGGACTGCAGACCCCGGAGGGCGGATTTCGCGCCCATCAGGAGGCCCCCGAAGCCGACCTGTTGTCCACGTTTACCAGTCTCACGAGCTTGGCCGGCATGGGCGCCCTGCGGTGGGTGCGGCTGGCTCCCATCGGACGCTTTGTCCTCAGCCTCCATTCGCCGGGCAACGGATTTCGCGCCTCCGCCGCGGACCCGGAGTCCGACATCGAGTACACATTCTACGGCGTGGGCAGCCTGTGCCTCCTTCAGGATCACCTGAACCGCGCGCGGGATCCCGCGGTCGCGTGAGTGCACCAGCGCGATCTTCATCCCTGGCGCCCCATGGCGTGAAAAATCGGAGGGCTCTCGCATGGCCGAAGGTCTGGTCCTGGGATCGGGTTGCTCGTGACGGGGATAGGAGGATCGGGACCGCATCGGCCATTTCCCCCGTTGTTTTTATCCCGGCCGGCCCTCTACGATGCGGGCGACGAACAACGACTGGCCGGCGAGAGGATTTGCCGGCGCGGTGGCGAGGAGAACACGGAATGGAGATGTGCCTCAGGTGTGTGCTGGTGCTCATGGCCAGCGCTGGGCTGGCAGCGGCCGAGCGCACGATGCCCGCCACGTTTTACGTGAATGACGACGCCGGTAACGACGCGGCCGCGGGCACCGAGGAGTCCACGGCGTGGAAGAGCCTGGAGAAGGTCAATGCCGCGGAACTGATTCCCGGCGACCGCGTCCTCTTCAGGCGCGGCGGTCTGTGGCGCGGCCAATTCATTCCCCAGAGCGGCTCGAACGGCGCGCCGATCCTCTACGGCGCCTATGGCACCGGGGACAAGCCGATCCTGCAAGGCTCAGTCGCCCGCAACCGTACGGAGGATTGGACCGAGGCCGCGCCCGGCATCTGGGCCACCCGAAAAGCGGAACCGCAACTGTTGGCCCCGCTGGCCGACCTGACCGGTTCGTCGTGGGCGATCCATTCCGAAGCCGGCGCCAAGGTCAGGCTCACCCGGGAGCAGGAAGACGGACGCGCCTTCGTGCGCATCGCCTGTGAGGTGGCGGGCAAAGCAAGCAACCACATTCAGCTCTGGGGCCCCGCCCTGACGAACGCTGCGCCCTATATCGTCTTCCGCGCCCGCGTCCGATCCACCGTACCCTGCGATTTCGCCAATGTCTCGGCCATCCTCAACCGCTTTCCCTACAGCCGCGCCTTCTCAGAAACACCCGGCAGGAAGAAGGTCGGCTCCGCGTGGCAGACGATCGACCTGCCCATGGTCCAGGAGAGGGACTTGGGCGGCGCGCACCTGCACATCAACTTCGGCGATACACTGCCCGCCGGCGCGGTGTTTGACATCGACCCCGTCGGCCTCTGGGCCGCGCATCTCGAAGCCGACGCCTCGACCCCGTGCGACGTGGGCATCGTCATCCTGAACCACGGCGAGAAGTGGGGCGTGAAGAAATGGACCCGGGTGGACGTCAAGGCACCGTTCGATTACTGGTATGACGAAGATGACAAGCGCGTCTTCCTGGCCTGCGACGCGAATCCGGCCGCGAAATTCAAAAGCGTGGAACTCGCGCTCACGCGGCACATCGTCAACGAGGGCGGCAGGCACGACGTGGTCTACGACGGCCTCGCGGTGCGCTACGGTGCCGCGCACGGTTTCGCCGGCGGCGGCACGGCGCGCATCGTCATCCGCAACTGCGACATCTACTGGATCGGCGGCGGCCTGCAGTACTGGAAAAAGCGCGACGATGGAAGCCGGTATCCCGTGCGCTTCGGCAACGGAATCGAGTTCTGGGGCAATGCCACCGACAACCTCGTCGAGCGCAACCGCCTGTGGCAGATCTACGACGCCGCGCTCACCAACCAGGGACCGAAAGACGAGGAGACCAACATCACCTACCGCGACAACGTGATCTGGCAGGCCGAATACTCCTTCGAGTACTGGAACGCCGGGCGCACCGCGAACATCCTCTTCGAGCACAACACCTGCGTGGATGCGGGCCGCTGCTGGTCCCACGACCAGCGGCCGGATCCAAACGGCGGGCACCTGATGTTCTATCGCAACCTCGCGGCCACGACTCATTTCGTCGTCCGCAACAACATCTTCGCCGGTTCCACCGAGGTCTGCGTCCGCATGGATACCGACTGGCGGTCCGGACTGACGATGCAGAACAACCTGTACCATCAGGCCGAAAAGTCGGTCTTCCGCTGGCTCGGCAAGACGCATTTCGCCGCCAACGAGTTCGCGCGCTACCAGCGCGAGCTCGGCATGGACGCCACCTCGCTCTTCGCCGCACCGCAGTTCGTCGACCCAGCCACCCGCGACTACCGCCTCAAGCCCGGCAGCCCCGGCTCGGCGCTCGCCACCGGCGGCGGCCCCGTCGGCGCGCGCTTCGACCTCTCGAAGGATCCCCGGAATTGAAAGGCATGGCAGCACCCGCGAACCGTTGCAGGGCTGGAGCGCGCTCGCTCTCGCTGGGGCTGATGCTTCTCTCGCTGGCGGGGCCGGGCCGCGGCGGCGATGTGGCCCCGGCAGACGCGAGCGCCTCGGCCTCGACCCGCGCCGTGCTGCAGTACCTCGCGTCGCTGCCCCAGAGGACGGAGAAGAAGCTGCTCAGCGGCCAATTCGTGAGCGGCTATCCCGAGGTGACCCTCGCCACCGTGGAAAAGATCCACAAGGAGACAGGCGAATGGGTCGCGCTGCTGGGGTTCGACTATTATGCCCCCAAGTCGGCAAGGCTCGTGGGCTTAGAGGAGCGCAAACCGGCGCGATGGGAGGTGGTGAATCCGTTGATCAAGGCCCATTGGAAGGAGGGGGGGCTCGCGACGATCAACCTCCACATGACCAATCCATGGACTGGAAACAACGCGTGGGACAAGACCGGCGACTTGGCCGAGCTGATGACGGCGGACACGGGGGCCAGCCGGTTTTACCGCCGGCAACTGGCGATGATCGCCGATGGGCTCGACGATCTCCAAAAAGCGGGCGTGGTCGTGTTGTTCCGCCCCTTCCACGAAATCAACGGCGGGTGGTTCTGGTGGGGGGCGAAAGACCCGGAAACCACCAAACGGCTCTGGCGGGCGATGTTTCAATATCTCACCGTGGAACGAAGGCTCCACAACCTGATCTGGGTGTACAACAGCCGCACGATGCTCCACTACCCCGGCGATGACTGCGCCGACATGACAAGCTTCGACCTCTACCACGACGATCCGGCCATGGCCAAGCAGGCCTATGACGAGGCGCTCACCGCCCGCAAGCCGTTTGCCCTTGGCGAGTATGGCCCCGGGCGGGCGACGAAGGTGACCGCGCCGCTGGACTATGACTATGGCCCCTTTGCGCAACGGATTGGGGCGTCCATCCCCCAGACGGTCTATTTCCTGTGCTGGTCCGGCCCTTGGGGATTGGACGCAAACAGGAATGCCGGGAGACTCTTGAACGACCCGCTGGTCGTGAATCGTGACGATCTCCAGCGCGATCTCTTCCCGAAGCTCTCGATTGCACCCATGGAGAAGCGATGAGACTGGGAATAACGGGCCTCATGTTGTTGGCGGGGGTCTCACGGGCGGAGATGAAGCCGCTGCCGACGGAGGGCGAGGGGTGGCGCGGCGATCCGGTCGTGTGGAAATTCCGCGGGGACGGCGTGCACATCACATCGTCGAATGGGAATGGGATCGCGGTGTATGAGGCCGCTCCGCTGGCATCGAACGTGACGGTCGAGGCTGTTTTTGTGCCGCGCGGCGCCGCCCGGGACGGCTGGGGCGTCGCGTCGGTGGCGATTGTGGAGGACGAGCGCAACTATTGGCACCTGGCGCTCGTGCAGAGCCCGCCCGAGGACGGCTGCAGGCCGCGCCTGGAGTTGGTCGAGATGCGCGAGGGGAATTGGTTGGCGCAGGGCAATCTGAAGCAGGAAGCCCACGAGGAGAGGGGTCCGGCGTGGTCGTTCGGCGGGGCTTACCGCCTCAAGCTGGCTCTGGACAATGAAGGCATATCGGGCGCCGTCGCAACCCGCGACGGCGACCTCATGATGCGGCGGCGGTTCGCGTTTAATGCTCCTGCGGTGACGCGCGGCCGGCCCGCGCTGCGGGTGGCCGGATTCACGGGCTCGTTCACGGAGGTGCGCGCCGAGTGGGACGGTGCGGTGGCGGGGGGACCGGCGAAGGCCGCCTATCCGCCCTACGCGATGGAGAACGTCGTGCCGCAGATATCGGATCACGCGACGGGATTCTTCCATGTCGTGAAGAAACCCGACGGGCGCTGGTGGGCGATCGATCCGCTCGGGCGCGGCGTGGTGCTGCTCGGCGTCGACCACGTGACATTCCAGGGGCACTGGTGCGAGAAGCTTGGCCACCATCCGCACGGCCGAAAGAACGCGAGGAAATACTCCGACCGCGCCGAGTGGGAGCACGAGACGCTGGGTCGCCTCAAGGCGTGGGGCTTCACGATGCTGGGCGCGGGGTGCGACCCGAAGCTGAAGCATCGTGGCCTGGTGCACACGGAGTTCCTCAACATCGGATCGCATCTGGCGACGCTCGGCGACGAATATGACATCACGCCCAACGAGGGACGGCCCTGCTCCGCCTTCCCCAACGTGTTCCACCCCGATTTCGAGGCATTCTGCCGCTATCGCGCGCGGCAGCTGTGCGCGCCGGGCCGCGAGGACCCGTGGCTGTTCGGCTATTTCATCGACAACGAGCTGGCGTGGTGGGGGCGGGGCGGGTCGGACACCGGGCTGTTCGACGCGGTCATG
>JADLBR010000244.1 GCA_020847615.1 Verrucomicrobiia bacterium | reverse complement strand
CCGGGTGAAATGGATGTTCACCCCGACGGTGGCGGGGAGGACGGGGTCGGGAAGACCCGCCGCGCTGATGCAGGGCATCAGGAGGGCGAGTGCGAATGGGGCGGTGGATTTCATGGTGGCTCCGGGTGGCCGCCATAGGAGGTTGCCGGACAAAGTCCGACAGCCCCCTAGCGCGGCGGTTCGATTTTCACTTCGACCATGAGGTCGGCGGCGATGGCGCCCAGGTCGGCCTGGAGGTCGGCGAGGGCGCAGCCCTTGGGGAGGCGGAGTTTGGCGCTTGCGTGAAACATCGCCTCTCCGGACATCGGCGCGGCGGCGCACTCGGTGTCGAGTTCCTCGACATTGACACCGCGGCGGGCGAGCGCCGCCGAGATCTGGCTGACGATGCCCGGGCGGTCGAGCCCGACGATCTCCATGGTGACGAGCTCCTCGCCCGGGACCTTCGCTGCCGCCGCCTCCGGGTGGAGCACCAATCGCAGGCCCTGGGACTCGAGCGCGCGCAGCGCGGCGACCAGCGCGGCCTCTTTTTGCGCCGGGACCCGGGCGCGCAGGATGCCGGCGAATTGCCCGCCGAGGTGCGACATGCGGCTCTCCTCCCAGTTGCCGCCATGCCCGGCGACGGCCGCGGCGATCGAACCCACCAGGCCCGGCTTGTCCGGGCCGATCAGCGTCATGACGAGGGAGCGCTCCATGGGGATATTCGTAGCGGGACATCGTGCGGCCGCGAGGAAAAATGGGGTGTCCCAATCCCGGGCGCGATCCGCTATTCGGGAAACATGGAGGGTCGTGGGCCGGGGCTGAGGAGGGATGTGGCATGAGAGAGCTTCTTTCGACAGTGGCGGCGGCCGCCTTGGCGTGCGGTGTCCCGGGATCCTGCGGGGCGGCGGCAGAGGCCGGAGGGCGCCCGAACATCATCCTGATCCTTGCGGACGATTACGGGATCGATGGCGTCGGCTGCTATGGGTCGGATCGCTTCAAGGGCAAGACGCCGAACATCGACAGGCTGGCGTCGGAGGGCATCCGGTTCGAGCGCTGCTACAGCGCCCCGCTCTGCGGGCCGACGCGGTGCCTCATCACGACGGGGCGATACGCGTTTCGCACCGGTGGGCTCACCAACCAGAGCGCCGGCCAACCGCTCAGCTCGCAGGAGCCCTCCATCGCGAAGATATTGAAGGCCGCGGGCTACGCGACGGGCATGGCGGGCAAGTGGAGGCAGATGGGCGAGACGCCCGGCGACTGGGGTTACGGGGAGTATATCACGGACCCGACGGCGGGAGGGTATTTCTGGCAGAAGAGCTACACGAAGAACGGGCAGCTCGTTCAGGAGGACAAGGAGATCTATTACCCGGACGTCGCGCACGCCTTCGCCATGGATTTCATCCGGCGGAACGCCGGCGGGCCATTCTTCTTCTACTATTCCTCGCACCTCGTCCACGGGCCCATCCTGAGGACCCCGGACACCAAGCCGGAGGCGGCCAAGGACCCGAGGGCGCTTTACGATGACAACGTCGCGTATCTGGACAAGCAGGTGGGCGAGGTTGTCGCGGAGTTAGACAAGCTGGGCCTGCGCGAGAAGACGCTCATCCTGTTCACGGGCGACAACGGCACGGCGCGCCAATCCGGCACGATCGGGGGGCGCCAGGTCAACGGCGCCAAAGGCTCCATGCTCGAGGGGGGCGCGCGGGTGCCCCTGATCGCCAATTGGAAAGGCACGGCGCCCGCGGGGGTCGTCCTGGGGGACCTCTTGGATTTCAGCGATTTCGTTCCCACGTTCTCCGACCTGGCCGGGGCCAAGTTGCCCGAGGGGGTGACCTTCGACGGGAGGAGTTTCGCTCCCCAGATCCGTGGGCAGAAGGGCAATCCGCGCGAGTGGATCTTCGTGCAATTGGGCGCCCGATGGTACGTGAGAGACGACGCGTGGAAGCGCGACGAGGGCGGCAACCTGTTCAACATGAAAGATGCGCCCTTTGTCGAGGCCGAGGTGGCCCTGGACTCCAAAGATCCCGCGGCCGGCGAAGCGCGCCAGCGGCTGGGCGCGGTGTTGGCCCAGCTGAACCCCGCCGGCGGGAAAGTGGCGCCGGCCCCGGATAAGCAGTCCAAGAAAAAGAAGCGGCGGAAGAAGTGAGCCGTCGGCCGGCGGGGCCCCGGGGATGCTTCGCCCTTTGACAGCCACCGGGTCGGTTGACAGGATGTGGCCATGGGAAAAAAGGGACAGGCGCCACACCGGATCCTCCTCGCAATCGCCGCGATGCTGTCGCCCCTGTGGGCGACGGCGGCGAAGACCAACGTCCTGCTGATCGTGATCGATGATCTGGGATGGGCCGACCTCGGTTGCTACGGGGCGAAATTCCACGAGACGCCGAACCTCGATCGCTTTGCGGGCGAGGCGGTCCGGTTCACGGACGCCTACTCCGCGAGCCCGGTGTGCTCGCCGACGCGGACGGCCATCGTCACCGGCAAATATCCCGCGCGCGTGGGGATCACCGACTGGATCCCGGGGCTCGACCCGAAGGACGAGCGAATCCTGGAGGTGGTGCACGACCTGCACGAACTGCCACCGTCCGAGGTGACGGTCGCCGAGGCGTTCAAGGAAGCCGGGTACGCGACGCATTTCGTGGGCAAATGGCACCTGAATGAGAACCCCGCGCCGAATCCGCTGGACCACGGCTATGATTCCAACGTCGGCGGTTGCCAGTGGGGCGCGCCCAAGAAGGGGTATTTCAGCCCGTGGGATTTGCCCGAGGAGGCCAACCTGCCCGACGGGGAGCAGGGCGAGTATCTCGATGACCGGCTGGCCGCCGAGGTCTGCGGGCTGTTGGAGAAATCGGGCGACAGGCCCTTCTTCATCCACTGGTGCGGCTATGTGGTGCACGCGCCCATCCAGGCGCCCGCGCCCCTGGTGGAAAAGTACAGGGCGAAGCTCGCGACGATGCCCGCCCCGGAGAGGGAGTTCGTGCTGGAACACGGGTTCCAGGATCGGGATGCGCAATCGGACCCGGTGTACGCCGCGATGATGGAGGCGATGGACTCGGCCGTCGGACGCGTGCTGGCTAAACTCAAGGAGCTGGGGATACAGGATCAGACGGCGGTCATTTTCACCTCGGACAATGGCGGGTTTTCGGTCACGACGAAGAAGTTCGGGCCGTCGTGCAACCGCCCGCTGCGCGCGGGCAAGGGATGGCACTACGAGGGGGGGATCCGGGTCCCCCTGCTGGTGCGGTGGCCCGGCGCGGGGCGGGCGGGGGCGACGTGCGCGGAACCGGTCATCAGCAGCGATATCTACCCGACCCTGCTGGAGATGAGCGGGTTGGCCGGGCGGCCCGAGCAGCACGTGGATGGGCTGAGCGTTGCGCCGCTGGTGCGCGGTTCGGCGGACGCGCTGCCCCGCGAGGGGCTGTTCTTTCACTACCCGCACTATCACGGCTCGGGCCACGCGCCGTCGGCGGCGATCCGGGCGCGTGACTGGAAGCTCATCGAGTTCTTCGAGACCGGAACGGTCGAACTGTACAACCTCAAGGATGATCTGTCCGAGAAGAACGACCTCGCCAAGGTCGAGTTGGCCAAGAGGTCGGAGCTGCTGGGCAAACTGCGCGCGTGGCGCGCGGCGATCGGCGCCGAGGTCCCGGGGCGCTCGGATCGCTGAGCTCGAATGATGTCGGCCCCTATGAACCGGCGCGGCCCCGGCGGGAACGGGTGGGTGCCCGGCGCCCTCGTGCTGCTGGCGCTCGCATCCGCGGCCGTGGCCGACGAGTTGCGCGAGGGGCGCTTCGGCAAGGCGCTGGACGCGGGCCAGGGCGCGGCGCACGTGGAGCCGGCCCCATCATACGCGGCATTGCCACTGACCTTCGAATGCTGGGTGCGGCTCGATAGCAAGGTGGGCTACAACGTGATTGTCGCCCGGGATTCCAAGGAGACCCCGGGCCACTGGGAACTGTTCACGTCACCCGGCACCGGCTTCCTCTGCGCATTTCTGCCGGGGCGGCGGCCCGATCACGCGCGCACGACGAGCGATATCGTCGATGGCAAGTGGCACCACGTCGCGGCAGTCCTGGAGACGGATCGGATCCGCCTCTACGTCGATGGCGCGATGGGGTGCGACCAGCCGACGGTGGGATCGGTGGCGGCGGTTCCGCCGAAGGCGTTCTCCATCGGAAGCCTCGTGGGTGGGCAGTTCGCGTGCAGCGGCTGCATCGACGAGGCGCGCCTGTCGAGAGGAGTGCGGCCGATCGATGGGGTGCCTGTTGGCGCGCCCGCCGCGGATGCCGCAACGCTGGGGCTCTGGCATTTCGATGCGGTGGAGGGGGGACGATTCGCCGATGCCTCGCCGCTCGGGCTCCGGGCGCGGTTCGTCCGGGCATCGAAGGGCGGGGTCCCCAGGCCGATCCCCAAGATGAGCGCCGAATTGCAGCCCCTCCCGCCGCCGGAGGACACCGCGCCGGCCCGCGCCGCGCTGCGCGAGATCACCGCGCGGTTATCGCTGACGACCGTGGACGAATCGGTCATCCGAGATGCCGTGCTGCGCGAGTGGCTCTACGACTTCAGATGGATCGGGAAACTCGAATACCCCGAGAGCCGGAAGCCGTGGTACCCGACCGGCGAAGCGGAACTCGCCCGGCAGGCGTACGACCGCCACGCGCTGGTCTGGCCCGAGGACGGCGGAGCCGCCGGGACCGTGT
>JADLBR010000243.1 GCA_020847615.1 Verrucomicrobiia bacterium | reverse complement strand
TACAGACCCACTCGCGTCCCCATCGTTATCGCCGACTCCCGCCCCTCAACGACTTGCGAATCATGCCGACCGCTGCAACGCCAAAAAAACCGCCCCGCACTCCTCAAACTGACGAACTTGGGCTAGCTCGAAAATCCCGCAGCGCTTCCCGTAGCCGAACGCGTGAGCGTTTGGGCGCCAATCGCCCGAGGCGATCGGCGGCACTTGGAGCGGGGCAACCTCACTGCCTCCTGAACTCGAAATCGTCGAACTCCGCGGTGACGATGCTCGCGTTGTAGGAGTGGACGCAGGCCTTGGCGGTGACCGCGCCGGCCGGCGCGACCTTGCTGACGGAGACCTGGGTCCAGTTCGTCGCCGAGGTGGGCACGGTGACGTTGCCCGAGGAGCCCGCGATCTCCGATCCCGAGGCGTTGAAGAACTGGATGTACAGCCCCGCGCCGCTGCCGGAGACGTTCTTCGCCCACGCGGCCACCCTGTAGGTCTTGCCGGGCTGGACGAGGAAGGGCTCGCCCCGCGCCCAGGAGCCGCCCGTGCCGCTGGCGTCGGTGACCCGCATGTACTTGCTTCCGCCATGGGCGCCCGACGGGTTGTTCACCACCTGGCTCATGCCGCCATCGCCCGCCAGATCCCAGTTGCCAAAGTCCGACTCAAAGCCGGGATTGGAGGCGGGGAAGACGGGGTTGCGCTGCCAGGCGAAGATCGAGGGCACCGCGGGCTGCGGGCGCGGTGGGATCTCGGACAGCACGAGGCTGTCGAAGTCGGCGGTCACGATGCTGCCGCTGTACGAGTGCAGCCACGCGCGGACGGTCGCAGCGCCCGCGGGCGCGGTGGCCCGCAGCGCCTGCTCGCGCCAGTCGGACACGGCCGGGAGTTGCTTCAGGGCGTTGGTGACGTAGCCATTCGAGGCGTTGTAGAACTCCAGATAGGTGCCCATGCCATTCCCGGACAACTGGCGGCCCCAGTACCGCAGCTGATAGGTCCAGCCAGGCTGAACGGGGAATTTCGCCGATGCGACCGACGAGCCCAGCGTCGTGCTCGCGTCCGTGACGCGCAGCCCGTAACTGCCGCTCTTGGCGGCGTTGGTGACCGCGGCGCTCATGCCGCCGTCGCCCGAGGTCGTCCAGAACGCCAGGCCGCCCTCAAAGCCGTTGTTGGCGATGGCGTGCGCGACCTCGCCAAACTCGAAGTCGTCGAAATCCGCCGTCTGTATCCCGGCGCCGTACGAATGGACCCAGATCTTTGCCGTGATGGCATTCGACGGGGCGGTCGCCTGATACACCGCCTGCTGCCACGGGGCCGACGTCGGGACCCCTCCCGATGTGCTCTGGATCTGCGTTCCGCCCGAATTGAAGAACTGGAGGTACATCCCGATGCCATTGGCGCCGGCCAGGGTCCGGGTCCAATAGCGGACCGCGTAGGTCTTTCCGGGCGACACGCTGAAGGCCGGGGACGCGACCGACGACCCGAGGGCGGCGTTGGTGTCGGTCACGCGCAGGCCGTTGTAGCCGCTCCTCGCCGCGGACGCGGCCAGGCTGCTCATGTTGTTATCCCCGGCGTCGCGCGTCCACCCGGTCCACGCGCTCTCGAATCCGGGGTTCAGGAAAGCCGCCAGCGAGAGCGCGTCGACCGTCGCGTTGTTATCGACGAGCGCCGGGGCGATCGCCCCGCCGGCGATGGCGTGCTGCCCGGCGAGCCCGAGGAACGTGTTCCCGGTGATCTCCACCCCGGCGCAGTTCGTGTCATTGAGCCACACCCCGGCGCCCGCGGACTTCAGGGCAAAGACGTTGCCATCGAAGATGTGCCCGCCGCTCTTCTGGGCGTACGCGCCATAGCCCGAGTCGGCGGCGATCCGGTTGTGCAAGAACATCCAATCGCCGCCCACGCCCCCGATCCACGCCCCCGCCAGCGGCGATGTCATGTCGCAGTTGTAGACGACATTCCGCGGGCCATTGGGCCCGTGGGCCGTATCCTCCGGCGGCGATGACCACGCGCCGTACCCGTAGGCGCCGTTGCCGCGATTGGCCTCCACGACGCAGTTCTCGAACAGGTTCTCGTTGCACCAACCGGAGTGCCACTGCATGTCGCTGTCGTAGAAAAAGCTGTTGCGGATCACGTTCCCACCCGCCGACCACTGGTAGAGCGGCGCGTGCCGGAGCTTGTAGGTCGTCGTGTTCTCCATCAGGCAGTCGTAGGCGCGCTCGAATCCCGCGTAGGCCGTCCCGCCGTCGCCCTTGAACCACGCGTCATCCAGGATCGTGTCCCGGATCTCGCACCACTTGCCGGGGTTGAAGTACAGGGGGAATCGGCCGGCCTTGTTCACGCGCACGCCCTTCGCCCAGCACTCCCACGCCCACGAAAAAATGATCCCGCTGGTCCAGACGTCATGGGATTGCTCGACGGTCAGGTTCTCCACGCCGCACCGCACGAGCGGCGTCAGCTCCTGCGCGTAGGCGCCATCGATGATCGGATAATCGATGCGCAGCGGCTGATTCAGGTAGACCGTGTTGTTCGTGACAGCGGTCACCAGGTACAGGCAGCGCCGAAAGAGCTGGCTGTTGGTGCAGGTGTTGCCCACCTCCGCATTCCATCGGGCGGTCGCCGGGGCGACCAGTTCGATGCGCTCGCCCGCGGCCACGCCGTGCCCGTTGGTCAGGGTGATCGACCCCTGCCCGCGCAGGCCGTCCGCCATCAGCGCGGGCTTCGCGCCCGTCGCCCCAAGCCCGCAAAACGAGATCGCGCCCAGCTGCGACGGCGCCGGCATCGCGTTCGCGTCCGTGGCGTTGGTCAGGCTCACCGTGATCGTCCGCGTCCGCACCACCCCGCCCGGATACTCCGCCTCCGCGAGCAACGCGCGACTCCCGGTTCCCCCGTAGGCCGAGCGGATGCTGTTGCCCGTCGTGCGCTGCGAGAACGTCGCCCCCCAGTGCCCGTTCGTCCGGAGCCTCTCCGCCAGCACGACCCCATTGGCCTTCAGCGTGAGACGCTGCAGATTCACCGGGTCGGCGTGCGCCTCGATCCACGTGTTGTTGAAGAGCGTCGTCGGCCCCGCCGTCACCCCACCGGCCACGTAGTAGTTGATCCCGTTCGTCGGCGCCGCGTACCGGAACAGGAACTTCGTCGCCGCCTGCCCCGCCCCCCGCAACACCACGTTGCTCCGCCGCATCAGGGCCGCCCGGTCCAGATTGAATGTCCCCGCCGGTATCGAGACCACGCCCCCGCCCGCCGCATACGCCGCCTCCGCCGCACCCTCCAACACGCCGGCCGCATTCGTCGCCAGCGCCCCCGCGCTCAACGTCACCCGGACAGGCAGATTCGTCGGAATCCCCCCAGGCACCCCCGCCCAACTCCAGTCCGGATACAGCACCCCATCCGGCCCCATCACGTCCGCCGCATTCTGCGCCCTCGCACCCACCCAACCCAAACAACACAGCCCACACCATGCCCAATAAAACGCCCGCCGCGCACCACCCCAGACGCCCACCCCATCCCTCATCGAGATGAACGTGCAATCATGCCGCCGCGTCATCCCGCAAAACCACGCCGCCCAACCGCTTGTTCTGCACATAGCAACTCCTCCTCCACATGCCATCATTGATCGGTAACGCATCACGAATCGCCCAAACAAACACATCGAGCCACACCCATAGTGCCCATAATTTATCCCCCGGCACCCGAATCCGGACGCATATTGTAATGAAAATAAGCAAATCCCTCTTGCTGTCAATCGGTTTCTTGCGGCCGGATGCCGCCGGCGCTCACCCCGGAGTCCGGCCGATCCGAATGAAGCACGACACGGGCCGCTGAATCCGCTTGGCAGATGGCATGGATGGGGCCTGAAATGCCCCGATGAACACCATATCCCGCCGCTCTTTCCTACGCGTGTCCACCCTCGCCGCCGGATCAACGCTGATCCCGCGCCGCGTGCTGGGCGCCAACGATGATGTGCGCCTCGGTTTCATCGGAGTGGGCAGCCGCGGCGGCAGCCTCTGCAAGCAGTTCATGGGCGTGCCCGGCATCCGCATCGTCGCCCTGTCCGACGCGGACTCCGCGGTGCTCGACAAGATCGGCGCCCAGTTGGAGAAGGCGATCCCCGGCGCGCAGATCGGACGCCACCAGGATTTCCGAAAGCTGCTTGAACGGAAGGACATCGATGCGGTGGTCATCGCGAGCCCGAATCACTGGCACGCGTTGATGACCATCATGGCCTGCGAGGCCGGCAAGGACGTCTACGTCGAGAAGCCGGTCTGCCACAATATTTTCGAGGGACGGCGCATGGTCGAGGCCGCGAGGCGACACAACCGCATCGTCCAGGGCGGATTCCAGAATCGCTCCGATGTGGGCCTGCTGGCAGCGTTCGCGTGGGTGAAGGAGGGCCACATCGGAAAACTGAAGCGGGTGCGCGGCTTCTGCTACCGCAACCGCGCGTCCATCGGCAAGCAGGACGCGCCGCTGGCGCCCCCGGCCACCCTCGACTACAATCTGTGGCTCGGCCCCGCCCAGGACGAGGTCCTCTATCGCCCGAAGTTCCATTACGACTGGCACTGGTTCTGGAACACCGGAAATGGCGACATCGGCAACCAGGGGCCGCACGAGCTGGACCTCTGCCAGTGGGCGCTCGACGACGTGGCGCTGCCCACCAGCGTCCAGAGCTTCGGCGGGCGCTTCGGCTGGGGGGACGCGGGCCAGACGCCTAACATCCAATTCGCGACCTTTGAGGGTGGCGGCCGCGTGCCCGTCGTGTTCGAGGTCTGCGACATGTGGCTCAAGCCCGACCTCAACGCATCCCCTGCGTTCCGCGGCATCCGCGTCGGCGTCATCCTCGAGTGCGAGGGCGGCGAATTCCGCGGGGGCCGTGGCGGCGGTGACGCCTTCGATCCCCAGGGCCAGAAGATCCAGAAGTTCCCCGGCGATGGCGGCAAGGACCACCTCGACTGCTTCATCCGCGCCGTCCGCTCCCGCAACGAATCCGATCTGCGCGCCCCGATCGAGAAGGCCTTCAAGTCCTCGGCTCTGGCGCACATGGCCAACATCTCCTTCCGGATCGGCAAGGATGCCGGCAAAGAACAACTGGAGGCTGGGACGAACGCCATGGGCGACGTCGCCCGCGACGCGGCCGCACGATTCGGCAAGCAGCTCGCGGACTGGAAGATCGATTTCGCCAGGGAACCGTGGCGCGTCGGGCCGCAGCTGGATTTTGACCCCGGGGCCGAGCGCTTCAAGGGCTGGCCCTTCATCTCCGACGAGGCCAAGGCCAATAAATTCCTCTCGCGCGATTACCGCGAGCCCTTCGTCGTTCGCTGACCTGAAACTTCAAAGTTGGGGATACTTCGATGTGTGTCACAAAAGACACGTCATCAGCAGGTTATGCGTATGCCGCCTGAAGGCGGCACTACGAGCCCAAGACCACGGGAATGTCCGTAGTGGTGCCTTTAGGCACTCCTCCACCCACCAGAAGTTTCCACATGAATGATGCGGCGCGTCCCCGCGCCGGCGGCGG
>JADLBR010000242.1 GCA_020847615.1 Verrucomicrobiia bacterium | reverse complement strand
TAGCAGCCTGTCGGACTTCGTCCGACAAGCGCCCCGGGATTTCTGGGACCCGCGATCCTGCTTGCCAGCGGGCGGCGAGGGTCCCAAGGTCCGCCCATGATGAGACTCGTCGCAACGCTGCTATTGCTGTCGGCCGGGGCACTCGCGGGTGCGCCGGTCGACCCGAACGACCCCGCCTTCGTGGTGGCCAAGGTGGATGGGCAGGCCATCACACGCGCCGAGTTGGACGCCCGCGTCCAGAAGGAATTATCGATGCGGGGCGGCAAACTCGCCGACATACCGGCGGACCGGCAGGCGGGCCTGGCCTGGCAGGTGTTGGACGTCATGGTGACGGAGAAGGTCATGCGGGGGGCGGTGGCCGCGGCCAAGGTGAGTCCGGATGAGGGCAAGGTGGACCAGATGATTGGGAGCATGAAGCAGCGGGCGGGTTCCGATGCCGCGTTCTCCGAGATGATGGCGCGGCAGGGGATGACGGAAGACGGGCTCAGGGACGAGATGAGGTTCAACACGAGCCTGGAGCAGTTGCTGCAACAGAAGTTCTCCGCTCAGCTGGCGCTGGATCCTGCGGCGGCGCTCGCGTACTACAACGAGCACCCGGATTTCTGGAAGCGCGAGGAATCGGTGCGCGCGCGCCACATCCTGGTGCTCGTGGACAAAGACGCGACCGAGGCGGAGAGGGCGGAGAAGAAGAAGGTCATCGACGGGGCGCTGGCCAGGGTGCAGGGGGGCGAGGATTTCGGCGCGGTGGCGAAAACCGTCTCCGAAGACCCGGGCTCCAAGGCGCAGGGTGGCGAGCTGCCCCCGTTCACGCGGGGCAAGATGGTCCCGGAGTTCGAGAAATTCGCGTTCTCGCTTCAGCCGGGGCAAATGAGCCCGGTCTTCTCCACGCAGTACGGGTACCATTTCCTTGAGGTGCTTGGCATGGAGCCGCCGAGGACGATCGCGTTCGACGAGGTCAAGCAGCGCATCGAGCAATTGCTTCAGGGCCGGAAGCGCCAAGAGCTGGGCGGACAGATGGTGCGGGAGATCCGCGAGGCCGCCAAGGTGGAGATTTTCTTGACGAAGCCGGTGGAGCCGGCGGCGCAGGTCCCGGGGACTGTCCCCGCGCTACCGTCCGCGCCCAAGGCGCGCTAGCTGACCTGAAGCTTTGAAGTTCCGTGCACGACGGTGCGTGCCACAAGAAAAGCGGAATCCACCGGTTATGCGAATGCCGCCTGAAGGTGGCACTACGAGCCCAAGACATCCGGGAAGCTCGTAGTGGCGCCTTTAGGCGCTCCGAGGCCCACCAGAAGTTTTCACCTGAATGATACGGCGCGCGCTACATCAGGTCAGCCGCGCCGCGCGCCGATGGCGGGCCTAGCCTGCATATTTCACGCGCATGCGCGAAATATGCAGGCTCAAAGGAAAACCGCGCTCTGAAATACGGGTCCCCGATCGGTTTTCGGCACTGGAAACGCGGCCACAGTTTGTGATTTCGAAGAATGGCGTTTGGGAGCGCGCGTCTACATCCCAACCTGTTTCTATCGCGCGGTTTTCCCAGAGCCCGGACACTTCACAGCCCGCAAGGCTGTGAAATGTCCGGGCTAGGAGGCTGTCGCACTTGGCGAAGTCCGACAGGCTGGTGCCCCGAAGATTGCCGCGGCGCTTCCCGTGGCCGACCGCGTGAAGCGTTTGGCCGCCAAGGCCTCACGGCCTCGGCTACATTTTCCCAAGCCGATGGTGCCGCGCTCGGGCGATCGGCCGCATTCTCGGCGCCGGCCTGCCCGGGTCGTTCGTGGGTGGCGGACGAATCTGGGTTGAAAAGCGCGTCGGCGGCCCGAAGATGGGGGCATGAGACTGAAGATGGCATTTGGGCGCGAGGGCATGGGTTTGGACTTGCCCGACGACCCGCGCATCACGGTGTTGGAGGGCAAAGATGCGCCGGCGCTGACGGATCCCGCGGGCGAGGTGGAGCGCTCGATCGCAAGCCCGATCGGGAGCGCGCCCCTGTCCGAGATCGCGAGGGGAAGGCGCGACGCATGCATCGTGATCTCCGATGTGACTCGGCCCGTGCCCAACAAGCTAATCCTGCCCCCGATACTCAAGACGATCGAGGCGGCGGGGGTGCCGCGGGACAAGATCACGATCTTGATCGCGACGGGGCTGCACCGCCCGAACGAGGGCCGGGAGCTGGAGGGCCTGGTCGGTGCCAGCATCGCCGCGAATTACCGTTGCGAGAACCATTTCGCACAGCGCCCGGAGACCATCGTGGGCGTGGGCAAGACGCGCGGGGGGATCCCGGTGGAATTGTGCCGGCGCTACGTGGAGGCGGACATGAAGATCCTGACCGGCTTCATTGAGCCGCACATGTGGGCGGGCTATTCGGGGGGGCGCAAGGCGATCCTGCCGGGCATAGCGAGCGCGCACACGATGAGCTTCATGCACGGTTTCAAGATGGTGGCCGACCCCGGGTGCGCGTATGACGAGCTGAAGCACAACCCGTTCCACCGCGCCGGGATCGAGGTCTCCGAAATGGTCGGCGTGGACTTCATCTGCAACGTGACCCTGGATGCCGAGAAGCGCGTGACCGGAGTCTTCTCGGGGCACTTTGAGCGGGCGCACGAGGCGGGTTGCGATTTCCTCCGTCCGCAGGCGGTGGCTTGGGTGGATGCCCCGTTCGACGCGGTGATCACGAGCGGGGGCGGCGCTCCCTTGGACGTGAGCCTCTACCAGACCGCCAAGGGCATCACCGGCGCCGCGGATGTGCTTCGCGACGGCGGGGAGGTGCTGATCTGTTCCGAGTGTGGCGAGGGCCTGGGCGGGCGGGAGTTCACCGAGCTGACGCTGTCCGCGGAATCGCCGCAGGAGTTTCTGGAGCGGCTCCAGCGACCCGGATTCTACGTGATCGACCAGTGGGGGGCACAGGAGATCTATGCGGTGATGACGCGCGTCAAGGTCTGCCTGCACAGCAAGGGAATCTCGGCCGAGGACACCCGCCGATGCCACATCGAGCCGGTCGCCGATTTCGCGAAGGCGGCCCGGGCGCTATTTGGGCGCCTGCCGGCATCGGCGCGCATCGGCGTCATCCCCCGCGGGCCGTTTACGATCGGGCGTGTGAGGCGGGGTCTCCGCGAGGCGGCCTGAGGGCGGCGCTGGCTCGAAGATTCCGCATCGCATCCCGTAGCCGAACGCGTGAGCGTTTGGGTGGCAAAGCCTCACGGCTTCGGCAACTCTTCTATGCCCCGGTGGTGTCCGCCGACGTCGTGGGCCCGGCATCACGCCAGCGAGCGAATCAACCGCAAGATCTCCCCGAGCCGCTGCCGGAGATCGGTTTCGGTCAGCCGTGGGAACCTCGTGCCGATCATGATGTAATCCGATCCCTTCCGCATGCGGAGCTGGTCGCCGATGACCTCGATGTCGCGCAGCTGTCTTGCGGCTGCGGCGAGCTGGATCCTGCGGTGGAGGAGCAGGTTCTCGACCTCGGGGGGCGGGGTGCCAAAGCGGTCGTGCCATCGGCGGGCGAGGGCATCGAGGTCGGCCTCGGATGTGGTTTCGGCGAGCTCGCGGTGAGCCGAGATCCGGATCGCGGGTTGCCGGAGGAATCGCGCGGGGAGGTGCGCCGGGAGTTGACCCTCCTCCAGCCGGGCCTCGCTGAGCGAGACGAAGTCGATCTGGAGGGGCACGTCGCGGCGATGCGTCACCCGGCCGGAGCGGATCTGCTGGACGGCCTGCCGGAGCAGCTGGCAATAGAGTTCGAACCCGATGGCCATGACGTGGCCACTCTGCTCGGTTCCGAGCAGGTTGCCGGCGCCCCGGATCTCGAGGTCGCGCATGGCGATCTTGAAGCCGGCGCCCAGCTGGGAGTATTGGCGGATGGCGGCGGTGCGGCGTTTGGCCTCGCCGGTGGTGAGCATCGTGGGCGGGAGCATGAGGTAGGCGTATGCCTTGTGCTGGCCGCGGCCCACCCGGCCGCGGAGCTGGTACAGGTCGGCGAGGCCAAAGCGGTCGGCGCGGTCGATGATGATCGTGTTGGCGTTCGGTATATCGAGGCCGCTCTCGATGATGGTGGTTGAGACCAGGACATCGGCCCTCCGGTCGACGAAGGCCATCATCACGTCCTCGAGTTCCTCGTCGGGCATCTGGCCGTGGCCGACGACGACGCGGACATCGCCGACGAGCTCCTGCACCCTCGAGGCGACGCGCCCGATGGTCTCGACGCGGTTGTGGAGATAGAAGACCTGGCCGTCTCGGGCGAGTTCCCGCTGGATGGCATCGCGTATGACGCGCTCGTCGTATCCGATGACCGCGGTCTCCACCGGGATGCGGCCCTGGGGAGGGGTCTCGATGGTGCTCATGTCGCGCGCGCCCATCAGGGCCAGGTAGAGGGTGCGGGGTATCGGGGTGGCCGATAACGTGAGGATGTCGATCTGGCGGAAACGCTCCTTGAGCCTGTCCTTGTGGCGCACGCCGAAGCGCTGTTCCTCGTCGACGACGAGGAGGCCGACGTCCTTGAACCGGACATCGTGTGAGAGGAGGCGGTGGGTGCCGACGACGATGTCGATCCCGCCATCGGCGAGTGCCCTGACGATCCGCTGCTGCTGGGCGGCGGATACGAATCGGCTGAGCACCTCGATGCGGACGGGGTAATCGGCCATGCGCTCGCGGAGCGTCTTGAAGTGCTGTTGGGCGAGGACGGTCGTGGGGCACAGGAACGCGACCTGCTTGCCGGACATCACCGCCTTGAATGCCGCCCGTATGGCGACCTCGGTCTTGCCGAAACCGACGTCGCCGCAGATGAGGCGATCCATGGGTTTCGGGGATTCCATGTCGGCCTTGGTGTCGGCGATGGCGCGGATCTGGTCGGGGGTCTCGTCGTAGAGGAACGCGGCCTCGAACTCGCGCTGCCATTCGGAATCGGACGGGAAGGGGTGGCCCGGGAGCGCCTCGCGCTCGGCCTGGAGGCGGAGCAGGCTGGCGGCGTAGTCGAGGATGGCGCGATGGGCCTTGAGCCTGGCGCGCTCCCAGCGCGAGCCGCCCAGCACGTCGGGTTCGGGCTTCCTGCGCCCGATCCCGACGTAGCGGGAGACCAGGTGGGCCTGCTCCACGGGGACATACAGTTTGGCTGCGTCGGCGAACTCGAGCACCAGCACCTCTTCGTCGCGCGGGCCGCCGAGGTTGACCGGATGCAGGCCCATGTAGCGGGCGATCCCGTGCTGCAGGTGCACCACAAAGTCTCCCTCGGCCCAAGTCTCGATATCGCCCGCCACGGCGGCGGCGCGGCGTTGCGCGCGGCTGCCTCGCGAGCGTCCGGGCGGGATGTGCTGGTAACGTCCAAAAATCTCGGCGTCTGCGAGGATGGCCAACCGGTCATCAGGGATGGCGAAACCCGCCGGGAGGTGGCCGATGCGGAAGTCGACGCCGCCGGCATCATCGGCGAGTATCTCGCGGAGGCGCTGGGCCTCGCCCTCGTTGTTGCAGAAGATGACGGTCCTCCAGCCGTCACTGCTCCAGTCCCTGAGGTGGCGCAGCAACAGCGCCCGGCGTTGCTCGTGCAGCAGAAGATCGTCGCAGGATGCCCTGAGGAAGTCGTGCGCGAGGCACGTGGGCGGCGCGCCCCCGTCGCCCAGCTGACCCGGCTCGCAGGAGATGACGAGGTGATCGGACGGAAGCCAATCCGACAGCCTGCCGGCGTCCTCGGCGCCCGGATCGCCGAGCAGCAGGCTGGCCCCCTCGAGCGTCCGGCGGGCGAGCTGGTCCTCGACAGAGAACTCGCGGATCGAGTGGACGGTGTCGCCGAAGAATTCGATCCGGATCGGCCAATCGGCGTCGTGGGAGAACACATCGACGACGCCGCCGCGGTGGGCGAACTGGCCGCGGTCATCGACCTGATTGACCCGGAGGTACTCGGCCGCCCCGAGCGCGTCGATGAGGCGGGCGAGGCCGAGATCGTCCCCGGATCGGATCGGCAGCAGGCGGTCCTCGATATCACTTGGGCGCGGGGCCGGCTGATCCAGGGCCTCGCGGGTGGTGACGACGCACGGGGCGGGCGCATCGGGCGCGCGCCCCCGGAGGCCGATCAGCGTGGCGAGGCGCTGCGCCGAGACTTCAGGGTCCGGCGTCGCGGCGAGACGGCTAAGCTCGAGCGGGGGAAACGGCAGCGTGGCGTCGGGTCCGAGCCAGACATCGAGGGCGGCGGCCATCTCGTCCATGTCGCGGAAGCGCTCGCAGACGATGACGATGGGCCGACTGGCGCGGCGGGCCACCGCGGCTGCCAAGAAAGCACGCGCGGCGGACGGGGCGTCGGTCAGGGGGCACGCGGTTTTGCCCCCGGGACAAAATTTGCCCGCCCAGCGCGAAAGCGCCGGAAGGTCCAGGAGGTCGGCATGCGGGGGGTGCGCCATTCGGTCAACGGTCACGCCCGTGCCGAAACGCTAAAGGCACCGGCCGCAAACATCAAACCTGCGAGAGGGACCGGCTGCGGCGGGGCTAGCTCGAAAATTCGTAGCCACGGTCGCCAGACCGTGGGCCCGCGGGCGGATCGAACGATCTCCGGCAGCCGCCGGACCAGATGGGCTACATTTTCACTCCCGGTGGTGCCCCGCTCGCGGGGCATGATGTCTGACTCGAAAATT
>JADLBR010000241.1 GCA_020847615.1 Verrucomicrobiia bacterium | reverse complement strand
GCGCTTCTGCCCAGCCAGAATATTTCGCCCCGTCGATCCCCGCCGGTCAGTTCCAGACCGATTTCAGCGCCGGGTCCCGCCGCGCGCTCAGGGCTATCACCGGGTTCAGCCGGCACGCCTCTTCCAGGTAGCCACGCGCCCTCTCCATGTTCCCGTCCTGCGCCTCGAAACGGGCCAGATTGTAATGCAATACACCCGAGCGGCGCAGCGGCTCGGGCGCCGCCTCGATCACTTCCCCGGCCCCGGAACCGGGCCGCACCTTCCGCAGTGCGTACGCCCAGTGCAGAAAAAACTCGCCCTCCTCCGGATACATCCGCGCCGCCTCCGTCGCCAGCCGCACGCAGGTCACCCATTCGCGCAACCCGATCAATGCACGGCAACGGAGCCGCAGGGGGTGCGCATCCTCGCCCAGACCCGATTCGATCGAGTCCAACTCCCTCAATGCCTCGTCGGCCATCCCAAGGTCTAGATATCCCTCGGCCGCAACCAGATGCTGCCGAAACCCGACCGGATCCTGTGCCTTGAGCTTCATGCCTCCATCCACCCTCCACAACATTCGACGCAAGAGACGTGCCATCCCTTCACCCACGGCCAGACCACGGGCATTCGCAAAAATGGCGCCGTTTTATCGCCTTGTTGCGCCAGATTGGCCCATGCGCGGCCCGCCGGCGCCTATCGGCCCGCGATCACGCCCCCCACCCAAGCGAGATACTTCTCTGCACCTTCCGTCACGGGAAAGGCCAAGACCTCCGGGCACTCGTACGGGTGGTGCTGTTGCACGAGCATTTCCACCGTGGGCAGTGTGCCGGCCAGCGCCTTCGCCACCAGCATGACTTCGCCCGATTGCTCGAGCCTCCCATCCCACCAGTAATGGCTTTCCACCCCAGGGATGATGCTCACACACGCCACGGCCCGCGCCTCGAGAAGCACCCTCGCCAGCCGCCTTGCGACTTCCGTCTCTGGAGCAGTGATCAAGACCACGCGGATGTCCCCGTCTGTCCTCTTCATGGACCCCATCCTATAGGAGGTGGCGACCACGCCGCAACCCGCCGTCGAACGCCCTCCCGTCCGGCGTCATTTTTTTCTCCCCCGCGCGGGCCGGACTTGCTTCCATGCCCCCGGGATGTTCTCGGTCGTCATGCCCATTTACAACGAGGGGCACCACATTCGCGACAATATCGCGCGCACCCTCGCGGTCTTCCGGGACATCGGGCCATTCGAGCTGATCCCGGTCGACGATGGCAGTTCCGACGACTCGCGCGAGCAGCTGCGCCGCGCCGCCGCCGAATGGCCGGATGTCCACCCGCTCATGCTGGACCACGCGGGGAAGGGCGAGGCACTTCGCCAGGGGACCCGCGCGGCAACCGGGGAATGGGTCATTTTCCTCGATGCCGATCTGGAGCTCCCGCCGGAGCAGATCACCCTCTTCATCGCCCTCCAGCGCACCCACGAGGCCGACGTCGTCGTCGGCAGCAAGCTCCATCCCGACAGCACCGTCAGCTACCCCCTCGTCCGACGGATCTACAGCCTCGGCTACTTCCTGCTGACCAAAACCCTCTTTGGCCTGCCCATCCGCGACACGCAGACCGGCCTCAAACTGGTGCGACGCGAACTCCTGCTGCGCGCCCTGGATTTGACCGAGCTCAAGGGCTTCGCGTTTGACCTCGAGCTGCTCGTCCGCCTGGTTGGCCTCGGGGCCAAGATGGCGGAGGCCCCGGTGGTCGTCCGCCACAGGATGACGTACAGCTCGGTCCGCTTCGATGCGGTGCTGAGCATCGCCACCGACACGTGGCGCGTCTGGCGAAGCGTCCGCCGACCCCGCGCCACGGGCCCGGGTTCAGCCTCCCCCTGACGGACCCGAGCCGCGCCTCCTCCCGAACAGCCTCAGGCACGCGGGCAGAAAGTACAGGCTCGCCAGCAGGCACATGCCCACCCCGATGGTCATCAGCAGCCCCAGGCTCGAGATCCCGCGGTACGAGGCCTGGATCAGTGCCCCGAAACCGAACATCGTCGTGAGCGCCGAAAGCCACACCGACTTCCCCGTGCTCGTCTCAAATAGCGGCCTCGTAGCGTCCTCCCGGAACCGGTCCACCGCATAGATCCCGTACGCCACCCCTATTCCTATGACCAGCGGCAGCGTGATGATATTCGCCGGGCTGAAGCGCAGCCCCAGCGCCGGCATCATCCCGAGGGTCCACAGGATACCGAGCCCCAGCGGCAACAGCGTGAGGAGGGCCAGCGGCACGCTCCGGAAGTGGAGCACCACCGCCACGCAGATCACCACCAGCGCGTACACCGCCGCCTGCTCGAAGGACCGCTTGAGCACCTCGATGTACTCGAAGTTCTGCACCGGCGATCCGGTCACCTTCGGATCAACCGACCTGAGGTCCCTCACGAACCTCACGTTCGGTTCCCTCTCCCAGGCGTCCTCCTTCGGGTAGACCTCGATCAAGACCTTGCCCGTCTTCCCGAGGTACCTCTCCTTCAGTTGCTCCGGTATGTCGTCGATCCCGACCGGCCTGTCGGCCTCCTGAGACGCCAGCCAGCGCAGCACCTTCTGCAGGGGGCCGAAGATCGCCACCTGAAACGAGTCCAGCCTCCGCCCGGCCTCCTCCTGGGACACGCCGTCCAGCGCCTTCACCGCGCGCTCCAGGGCTGGGATCAGCGCCTTGAACGTGGCCTCCGCCTCCTCGGCGCGCTTGGACAACGAGCGGTACTTC
>JADLBR010000240.1 GCA_020847615.1 Verrucomicrobiia bacterium | reverse complement strand
GGTGGAGTATCTCAAGGCCACCCGCGATCAGAACATACTGGTCATCATGCGGCAAAGCGGCG
The DNA here is from genome assembly GCA_020847615.1 of Verrucomicrobiia bacterium. Taxonomy (GTDB): domain Bacteria; phylum Verrucomicrobiota; class Verrucomicrobiia; order JADLBR01; family JADLBR01; genus JADLBR01. The sequence goes on along the minus strand of JADLBR010000240.1, from coordinate 12,084 downwards.
TCCCGTTCCGCGTGGAGGAACCCGGCCAGTCGGCGCCCGCGGCGCCGGCCGCTGGGGCGGCCCCGTCGGGGGGCCAGGCCGGCGGCGCGCAGCAGCCCCCGGCGAAACGCTGACTCGAAAATACCGTCGGCTCGCACATAGCGGCCCGGGGACGGTCCGCACTCCACAGGCCTTCGGCCGAAATCAGGCGACATCCTGGGCCATGGCGGCGCCCAGTTTCGCGCGCAGCGCTATGGAGTGCGGTGCGTCCTCGCACCGCTTTGCGGCGAAGCGGGTGAGGATTTTACATCTTCCAGCGCGCCTGGCCTCAGGCTACCGCGCGAACACGGCGCAGATCTGGGCCTGCATCTCGAGGGCGGCCGCGCGCGGATCGGCCGCATCGCGGATGGGGCGTCCGACGACCACGTGGTCGGCCCCCGCGCGGAATGCCTCATCCAGCGCCATGGTGCGCTTCTGGTCGTCGGCGGGGCGCGAGTCGTTGTCCACGGGCCGGATGCCGGGGGTGACGATCAGGAGGCGCGGGCCGATCTCGGTCCTGAGCACCCGGGCCTCCCGGCCGGAGGAAATCACCCCGTCGCATCCGTGCTCCAGGGCGCGCCGCGCCCGCGAGAGGACGAGTGCCTCGACGTCGCAGGCGAAACCCAGATCCTGGAGGTCTCCGCGGTCGAGGCTCGTGAGCGCGGTCACCGCGAGGATCTTCATGTCGCCCTTTTCGGACGCCGCGGCCTTCAGGATGCCGTCGTTGCCGTGCACGGTGCAGAAGTCCGCGCCGCCGCGGTCGCGCAGGGCCCGCACGGCCAACCGCACGGTCTCGGGAACGTCGAAGAATTTCAAATCGACGAAGACCTTCTTGCCCTGGGCCTTGAGATGTTCGATGAGCTCAAAATAGCCGCCGGACATGAAGAGCTGGAGGCCGATCTTGTAGAAGGAGACCGCGTCGCCGAGGCGGGCCACCATCGCCCTGGCCGCGTCGGCGCCGGGGACGTCGAGGGCGAAGATGAGGCGCTCGTTGGGAGCGATGGGCTTGTCGGATAGCAGGCTGGGCTCGGCCATGGGGCGGGAGGGTATCGGGGGCGGGGGAGTGGAACAAGGGAAACTTGGCCGCCCTGAGACGCGAAACTTGAAACTTGAAACTTGTGGTGCCGGGGCCACCTTGCCGGCCCTATGGGTGGAGGCATACTGTCGGGTCGCGTCGGCGTCGTTTTCGGCGTGGCGAACAAGCGCAGCATCGCGTGGGCGATCGCCCAGGCGTGGTCCGCGGCGGGCGCCAGGCTGGTGTTCAACTATCAGGGCGAGCGGGTCAGGGCGAACGTCGAGGAACTGGCGGCCGAATGCGGGCCCGACACCCCCGTGGCCCAGTGCGACGTGAGCCGCGATGACGAGATCGCGGGTTTCTTCGACCTCGTGCGTTCCAGGGCCGGCCGGGTGGACCTCGTGCTCCACAGCGTGGCCTTTGCGCCGAGGGAGGCGCTCGAGGGGCGGTTTGTTGACACGACGCGGCAGGCGTTCGCGGTGGCGCACGACATAAGCGCCTACTCTCTGGTCGCGGTATCACGCGCGGCCGCGCCGCTTATGGCGGAGGGAGGCAGCATCGTCACGCTGAGCTACTACGGCGCGGAGAAGGTGGTGCCCCACTACAACGTGATGGGCGTCGCCAAGGCGGCGCTCGAGGCGTCCGTGCGCTACCTCGCGCACGACCTCGGGCCGCAGCGGATACGCGTCAACGCGATCAGCGCGGGGCCGGTCAATACGCTGGCCGCCCGGGGCATCTCCGGGTTCATGGAGATGTACAAGCACTACGAGGCGCACGCGCCCCTGAAGCGCAACGTGACCCTGGAGGAGGTGGGCCAGACCGGCCTTTTCCTGGCCTCCGACGGCAGCGCGGGCATCACCGGGCAGACGATCTACGTGGACAGCGGCTACTCCGTGATGGGGATGTGATTGCCCGGCTCATGGCCAATTGGCAGAGGCGCGGTGGGGGGGCCGGGGAGGGTTGCGATCGTGCGCGGGGAGGTCCAAGTTACTTGGGAAATTTGAATCCTTCTGGCGCATCGGGCGTCATAAGGGTCTGATAGGAGAGAGTCGCGTATGAAGAGGATTTGGGTTTCTGCGATGGTGCCGCTGCTGCTGGTGGGCTGTGCGGCGACCGAGGAAGGCACGGGGGGGCCCACGGCGGCCGGCGTGGGCGGCGTGACGGGCGCGGCGCTGGGCGCGGCCGTGGGGAGCGCGGCGGGCGGGCGCGACGGCTGGTGGATCGGGGCGCTCTCCGGCGCGGCGCTGGGAACCGCCGCGGGCGCGGCGTACGCGGAGAACGAGAAGGGCAAGACGCCCTATGCCCGCCGCGGCGGGCCGAATGGATCCAGGCTGTACTCGCCGCATTCCAACGCGGTGATCAATGATCCCGGCTATCGGCCCGGCAGCGTGATATACGACCCCAATACCGGCGAACCTTTCCGGGTGCCGTAGCCCGGCGCGGAAATGCGTCGCCGCGGTCGCCAGACCGTGGAACCGGGGACGGGCCTGGCGGTCCCATCGGCGACCAGGTGGACGCGTCGTCGATCCGCGCCGAGGCGTTTTTGCGGTTCACAAGCCGCGTGGGCCACCCCAACGTGGATGGCCATGGGCGTTTTCTTGTCGTTTCCGGGATCATGGCGTGTTCGGACGATGTCGGTGTTGGCTTTGGCGCTGGGGTGCCCGTGGGCGGGAGGGGCGGTGGCGCCGCCGGAGGGGTGGTTCCCTTTTGTCATGTCGCCGCTGGAAACCGCGGCGGGCAGCCCCGTTGATATGTCGTTCCTGAACGGGGGTCCGGCGACCCGCCGGATCCTGGTCAAGGAGGGGCGCTTCGTGGATGAGGCGGGGAAGCGGGTCCGATTCCTGGGCGTCAACATCACGTTTGCAGGCTGTTTTCCGGAGAAGGGCCCGGCGGCGCAGATCGCGAAGCGCCTGGCGCAGCTGGGATTCAATGTCGTGCGGTTCCACCACATGGACGCGCGGGACATATGGCTTCCGGACCAGTCGGCGCTGGACCCCGAAAAGCTGGACCGGCTGGATTGGTTCATCCACCAGCTCAAGGAGAACGGCGTGTACGCCAATCTCAACCTCCACGTGTCGCGCACGTATCCCGGCCTCAAGGAGGCGAACCTGCCGTACGCCTATCGCTATGGGAAGATGGTGGATCGGTTCTATGAGCCGTTCGTCCGCATGCAGGAGGAGTACGCGACGGCGCTCCTCGACCGCGTCAACCCGTACACCCAACTCAGGGTGGCCGACGATCCGGCGGTGGCTTTCGTGGAGATGAACAATGAGAACACCCTGCTCGCGATGCGCGGGGAGGCGCTCGCCGGCCTGTCCGGCACCTATCGCGCGGCGCTGGAGGCCAAGTGGCGCGCGTGGCTGAAGGGGCGGTATCCCGATGTGGCCGCCGCGGCCAAGGCGTGGGACGCCGGGGCCGAGGCGCCCGGGCCAGAGATGTTGCGCAACGGCAGTTTCGGGCAGGGGATGGAGGGGTGGAGCGCGCAGGGGCCGAAGAAGGACGTCTGCACCCTGTCGGTCGGCGAGGGTCCGGGTGGCTGTCGTGCGGCCGTCTTTCGGGTCATTAAGGCCCCGCAGGTGTCCTATGGCAACCAGTTGCACCAGATCGGGATCAAGGTCGAGGAGGGCCGCAGCTACACCCTGAAGTTCCAGGGGCGCGCCGATCCGCCCCGCGACATCAGCGCCTCCCTCATGTTCGCCGATGGGCCCTGGAACGCGGTGGCCGAGAGGCATCGCGTCAAGCTGGACCGCGAGTGGCGGGAGCACCTGTTGATCTTCAAGGTGAGCGGGTCCGATCCGGCGCGCCCCATCCGGCTGAGCTTCGGCCTGGGCGAGGCCACGGGCGAGGTGGCCTTTGCAACGGCATCGCTGCACGCGGGGCGACCCGCGTTCCAGATGCCGGGCGGTGGCCTGGATGTGGCCGATCTGCCGGAGGCGCACTGGCCCCCGAGGGCCGTTGCGGATTTCCGCGAGGCGCTGGCGGATATCGAGCGAGAGACGGTCGAGCGCATCGGCCGGCATATCCGCGAGAAGATCCGGATCAGGGGCCTGCTCTGCGACACGCAGGCCAGCTATGGCGGGTGCTGGGGCCTGCGGCGCGAATTGGCCGTGAGCGACTACGTGGACATGCACGCCTACTGGCAGCACCCGCGCTTCCCCGGCAAACCCTGGGATCCCAACAACTGGAATATCCCCAACACGTCGATGGTCGCCGATCCCCAGGGCGGAACATTCGGCCGCCTCGCCCTGTATCGCGGCGCGGGCAAACCGTACTCGGTCAGCGAGTATAACCACCCGGCGCCCAACGATCAGGCGGCGGAACTGTTCCCGATGCTCGGCGCCTTCGCCGCCGCACAGGATTGGGATGCCGTCTACCAGTTCAGCTACCTGAACTCCGACAAGGCGGGCAATGGAAAGATCAACGGCTACTTCGAATTGGCCCACCACGCGGCGCAGCTCGTCTTCGCGCCGATCGCTGCGGCCATGTTCCGCGCCGGGGCCGTGGACCCGTTGCCCGATGCCCTGTCGGTCGGTTTCCCGCTCGAGGGGATGCGCGCCCAGTTGGAGACCGACTGGGTCAACGCCGAAAAATGGGTCCTCGGCACCGGGGCCACGCCCGCGATCGTGCTGTCGCGTCGCGTGGCCTCCAAGATCGTGGAAAGCGGGATGCTCCCCGCCTTGGAGCCCGCCCCCTCCGCGCCATCCGATGGGCGCTTCATCGACACCCCGGCCCTGTGTTGGAAACCGTCCGGCGAGCAACCCGAGTTCTTGGTCCGCGGGCCCGCGGCGCGGGCCGCGGTCGGGGTCATTGGCGGGCGCCGCATCGAATTGGGCGATGTCGCCCTGGAGATCCACCTGCCCCCGAAGACGTGGGCCTGCGCGGCCCTGGCCGCGCTCGATGGCCGGCCCATCGCGGAGTCCCAGCGGATGATTCTCGCCCTCGCCACAAGGGCCGAGAACTCCGGCATGGCCTGGAACCCCGACCGCACCTCGGTTGGGAAAAAATGGGGCGATGCACCCGTGATCGCACAGGGGGTCCCGGCCTCCATCCTCCTGCCCGGGGACGCCCAGCCGACCGTCACCGCCCTCGACCCCAAGGGGGACAGGGCCGGAAATGTGCCGGTAAAACGCGCCACCGGCGGCTGGTCCATCCAGGTCGGTCCCTCCCACCGAACCCTCTGGTATGCCGTCGAGCGGCCCGGCGCAAAAAAATGAGGTTTTCTAACTTGCGCTTCAGGCCCCCATTAGACACCCTTTTCCCCCACACACGGAGATGACCATGCCCAAGACCGCAGCAAAAATTGACCCCAAGACCGCAGGCAACGGAGCCCCGGCCAAGCACCGCAACACGATGACCGTCGATGGCAACGAGGCCGCGGCGTCGATCGCCTACAGGCTCAGCGAGCTCTGCGCGATCTACCCGATCACGCCCTCCAGCCCCATGGGCGAGTTCGCCGACGAATGGGCCGCGCAGGGCAAGCCGAACCTCTGGGGCCTGGTCCCGCAGATCACCCAGATGCAGTCGGAGGCGGGCGTCGCCGGCGCGATCCACGGCATGGTCCAGGCCGGTGCGCTGGCCACCACTTTCACCGCGTCGCAGGGACTCCTGCTGATGATCCCCGACATGTACAAGATCGCCGGCGAACTGACGCCGTTCGTGCTGCATGTCACCGCCCGCACGCTGGCCACCCACGCGCTGTCGATTTTCGGGGATCACTCCGACGTGATGTCCGTCCGGCAGACGGGATTTGCGCTCCTGGCATCCGGCAGCGTACAGGAGGCCCACGATCTTGCGCTGGTGGCGCATGCCGCGACCCTGAAGTCGCGCGTGCCCTTCCTCCATTTCTTCGACGGTTTCCGCACCTCGCACGAGGTCCAGCGCATCGAGTTTATCGAGGATGCGATCCTGGAGAAAATGGTCGACGAGGAGGCCATCGCCGCGCATTACCGGCGCGCGCTGAGCCCGGACCACCCGGTGCTCCGTGGCACGGCGCAGAACCCCGACGCCTTCTTCCAGGCGCGCGAGGCCATCAACGGCTTCTACGACCAGTTGCCCTCCATCGTTCAGAAAGAGATGGATCGGCTCGGCCAATTGATCGGCCGCAGCTACAGGCTCTTCGATTATGTCGGCCATCCCGAGGCCGAGAACGTCATCGTCATCATGGGCTCGGGCGGCGAGACCGTCGCCGAGACCGTGGATTGGCTGATGGCCCGCGGAGACAAGGTCGGAGCCGTGATCGTGCGGCTGTATCGTCCGTTTAGCGCGGAGGCGTTCGTCGAGGCCCTGCCCCAGACGACGCGCCGCATCGCGGTGATGGACCGCACCAAGGAACCCGGCGCCGTCGGCGAGCCGCTCTATCAGGATGTCATCACGGCCCTGGCCGAGCGCGGCGTCGGCTGCTGGCGCGACGAGAAGCTCCCGGAGGTCGTCGGCGGCCGATACGGGCTCTCGTCGAAGGAATTCACGCCCGCGATGGTCAAGGCCATCTATGGGGAACTGGCGACCGGCCAGCCGAAGCGCCACTTCACCGTCGGCATCACCGATGACGTGACGCACCTGTCCCTGCCCTGGGATGCGGATTTCGACCTCGAGTCCGACTCGGTCTCTCGCTCCCTGTTCTATGGTTTGGGTGCCGATGGCACCGTGGGCGCCAACAAGAACTCGATCAAGATCATCGGCACCGACACCGACCTCTACGCGCAGGGCTACTTCGTGTACGACTCGAAGAAGTCGGGCGCGGTCACCGTATCGCACCTGAGGTTCAGCCCCAAGCCGATCCGCGCCCCGTACCTGGTCCGCACGGCCAATTTCGTGGCCTGCCACCAGTGGCACCTGATGGACCAGCTCGACGTGCTGGAGTGCGCGGCCCCTGGCGCCGTCTTCCTGCTCAATAGCCCCCACGGCCCCGCCGAGGTGTGGGAGAAGCTGTCGGAAGAAGTGCAGGGCCAGATACTCGAGAAAAGGCTGAAGCTCTACGTCATCGACGCCTACGCGGTGGCCCGCGAGACGGGGATGGGCGGGCGCATCAACACGATCATGCAGACCTGCTTCTTCGCCATCTCGGGGGTGCTGCCCCGCGACCAGGCGATCGAGAGGATCAAGTACACCATCGAGAAGACCTACGCCCGCAAGGGACAGCACGTCGTCGAGCAGAATTTCAAGGCGGTCGACTCGACGCTCGCGAATCTCCACGAGGTCAAGGTGCCGGCCAAGGTATCGTCGGCCCGCCATCGCCCGCCGCCGGTGTCGTCCGCCGCGCCAGATTTCGTGCAGCGCGTGACGGCCGTGATGCTCCAGGGCAAGGGCGATCTCCTGCCGGTGAGCGCCTTCCCGGTGGATGGCACCTGGCCCACCGCCACGACGCGGTGGGAGAAACGGAATCTCGCGCAGGAGATCCCCGTGTGGGATCCGGCCATCTGCATCCAGTGCAACAAGTGCGTCATGGTCTGCCCGCACGCCGCCATCCGGGCCAAGTTCTACCCCGAGGAGGCGCTCAAGGGCGCTCCCGCCGAGTTCAGGTCGGCCGCCTTCCGGTCCAAGGATCATCCGGGCAACCGGTTCACCATACAGGTGGCCCCGGAGGATTGCACCGGCTGCGAGCTGTGCATCGTGGTGTGCCCCGCCAAGGACAAGACCAACCCGAAGCACAAGGCGCTCGACGCGCACCCGCACCTGCCGATCGTCGCGCGCGAGCGCGAGAACTACGCGTTCTTCCTCGACAAGCTGCCGAACCCGGACCGCGCGCTGCTGGTGCAGACCGACGTCAAGGGGTCGCAATTCATGGAGCCGCTGTTCGAGTATTCCGGCGCGTGCGCCGGCTGCGGCGAGACGCCGTACGTGAAACTCGTCAGCCAGCTCTTCGGCGACCGGGCCATCGTCGCCAACGCCACCGGCTGCTCCTCGATCTACGGGGGCAACCTCCCCACGACCCCGTATACCGTCAATGCCGACGGCCGCGGGCCGGCGTGGTCCAACTCGCTGTTCGAGGACAACGCCGAGTTTGGCGTCGGCATCCGGTTCGCGGTCGACCAGAAGCGCGATCAGGCGGCCGACCTCGTCAGGCGCCACGCGGGGATCCTCGGCGACAAGCTGGTGGAGGAGTTGCTCTCGAACCCGCAGAAGACCGAGGCCGATATCAGGGCGCAGAGGGAACGGGTCAAGGCCCTTCGCGGGCTCGCCAAGAAACTGCCCGCCGGGGAGGCGCTGCGGCTCGACGCGCTGGCCGATTACCTCGTGCGCAAGAGCGTGTGGATCTTCGGTGGCGACGGCTGGGCCTATGACATCGGTTTCGGCGGCCTCGACCACGTCCTCTCGCAGGGCAAGGACGTCAACATCCTCGTCCTCGACACCGAGGTCTATTCGAACACGGGCGGCCAGGCGTCCAAGGCGACGTCCATGGGCGCCGTGGCGAAATTCGCCGCGGCGGGCAAGGAGCGCCAGAAGAAGGACCTGGGCTTCCTCGCGATGACGTACGGGGACGTGTATGTCGCCACGGTGGCCTTCGGGGCGAAGGACTCGCAGACGACGCGCGCCTTCGCCGAGGCCGAGGCGTACCCGGGCACCTCGCTGATCATCGCGTACAGCCATTGCATCGCCCACGGCTACTCGCTCAGGCAGGGCCTGGAGCAGCAGAAACTCGCCGTCGAGTCGGGCTACTGGCCGCTGTATCGCTTCGATCCCAACCGCCGCGGCACCGGCGAGTCGCCCCTGGTCATCGATTCGGCGCCCCCGCGGATACCGCTCAACAAGTTCATCGATAACGAGGCGCGCTACCGCGCCCTCTATCAGACGCACCCGAAGCGCGCGGCGGAGCTCGCCGAGCGCGCGCAGAAGGGCGTGCGCGAACACTTCAAGCTGCTCCAGCAACTCGCCGAGACGTATCGCGGCGACGGTGCGGCCCAAACCAACGGAGGATCACACGCATGAACCCGCGCCTGGAAACACAGTTCCTCGGACTCAAGCTCCGCAACCCGCTGCTCGTCGGCGCCAGCCCCCTGACGGACAGCGCGGAAGTCGCCCTCGAACTCCAGGAGCGCGGCGCGGCCGCGGTCGTGATGCGCTCCCTCTTCGAGGAGCAGCTCGAGATCGAAAACCGGGCGGGCGAGGCGTTCATCGAGTCGCACGGCGAGTCCTTTGCCGAGGCCACGAGCTTCTTTCCCTCGGTCGCGGAATACGTCATGGGGCCCGAGGAGTACCTGCGGCAACTGGAGGAGCTCAAGAGGAAGCTCGAGATCCCCGTGATCGCGTCGCTCAACGGCGTCACGGTCGGCGGCTGGACGGAGTACGCCAGGCGCATGGAGGAGTGCGGCGCCGACGCGCTCGAGCTGAATTTCTATTTTCTGCCGACCGACGCCGCGGAGTCGGGCCAGCAGGTCGAGGACAAGCTCGCGGAGGTGGTGGCGGCCGTGCGCGGGCAGATCAAAATCCCCCTCGCGGTGAAGCTGTCGCCCTTCTACAGCTCGTTGCCCAACCTCGTCCGGCGCATGGCGAGCCTCGGGGCGCAGGGCGTGGTCATATTCAACCGGTTCTATCAGCCGGACATTGACATCGAGCTGCTCGAGGCGAGCCCCAGGATCAACCTCTCGCATTCCAGCGAGTTGCTCCTGCGACTGCGCTGGTTGGCCATCCTCCACGGCCAGAGCCGCATCGACCTGGCTTCTTCCGGCGGCGTCCACACGCCCGAGGATCTCATCAAGACCCTGATGGCCGGCGCGGATACCGTCCAGATCGTCTCGCTCTTGCTGCGCCATGGCGCAAAGCAGGTCCAGGTTCTGCTCGAGGGGCTCGCGCGCTGGATGCAGGAGCACGAGTACACCGATATCAAGCAGCTCCGGGGTTGCATGAGCCTCCAGAAGTGCCCGGATCCCTCGGCCTTCGAGCGCACGAACTACATGCGCGTCCTCCAGGGCTGGCAGGCCTGAGTGGGGCGCGCCCCGCGGGGCGCGGGGACGGGTGGCTATTGCGGGCGACCGGCAGGCGCCGGGTGCTGCGCGGCGGTGGCTTTTGCGGAGGAGACTATGAGGACAGGCGTCGTCGCGCGTTGCATTCTGCTGTTTGCGGCCCAGATGGGCATGGCGGCCGACCTGTATGTCGGGACGGACGGGAGGGACGATCGGCCGGGGACGCGCGATCAGCCGCTGGCCTCGCTGGAGGCGGCGCGCGATGCGGCGCGGCGGGCGGGCGCCGGGCCCCATCGGATCGTGGTGTTGCCTGGGGAATACCATCTCGCGAGAACCCTGGTGCTGGACGCGCGGGACAACGGCCTGAGCCTCGAGGCGGGGGAGGGGCGCGGGGCGACGGTCTATGGCGGCAGGCCCGTGACCGGCTGGCGGCGCGATGGCGAGAAGTTCTGGAGCGCCGATCTTCCCGGGGTGAAAGAAGGGGCGTGGGATTTTCGTGCGCTGGTGGTCAACGGGCGCATGCCCGGCCGCGCGCGGATGCCGGAGTCCGGCGCGTTCACGCACAAGAGCGCCTTTGACGTGCGCTGGCTGTCCTCGGTGGCCGGGGGCTGGGAGCGTCCGCCGACCCCCGAGGAATCGACGACGCTCTTGTACGAGCCCAAGGACATACCCGCGGCGCTCGAGGTCAGGAATGCCGAGGTGCGCGTATACCACATGTGGGACGAGTCCCTGGCCGGCGTGGCGACCAACGACACCGCGCGGCAGGCGCTGGTCTTCTCCACGCCCCTGAAATCGCCGCCGGGCGCGTTCGGTGTGAAGCGATATGTTGTGTGGAATACGCGGGAGGGAATGACTCAGCCGGGGCAGTGGTACCTCGACCGCGCCGCCGGCAAGGTGGTGTACTGGCCGCTGCCCGGCGAGGACATGACGAAGGCGAAGGTCATCGCGCCGACGATGGAGAGGGTGATCGGGATTGTCGGAACGCAGAAGGCCCCCGCCGAGAAGATCGCGATACGGGGGCTGAGCATCCAGGCGACCACGACGCCGCTGAAACCGGGTGGTTTCGGGGCGTACGCATTCGATGGGGCGGTCGCCGTGGAATGGGCGCGGGATTGCTCGCTGGAGGGCTTGGAGATCTGCAACGTCGGCGGACAGGGCGTCTCGGCGAGACAGCTGGACGGCTGTCGCATCACCGATTGCCATATTCACCACGTGGGGGCCTGCGCGATCAGGGCCGATGGGAGGGGCAGCCTGGTCGCGCGGAACCACATCCACGACGCGGGCGTGTACCACCCGAGCGCGATCGCCCTGTCGGTCAGCCATCCGCAGCGCGCGGAGAAGGAGCGGGGCTTTCACGTCTATCGCAACGAGGTCCACGACACGCCCTACAGCGGCATCGTCGGGGGCGGCGGCGACCACGTCATCGAGGAAAATCTGATCTATCGCGTCATGCGCGAGATGCACGACGGGGGCGCTATCTACGGCGGCATGCGCGACAGCATCCTGCGCGGCAACGTGGTGCGCGACGTCGTCAAAATTGGCGAGGGCTACGGGGTGTCGTCGTACTATTTGGATGAGGGCGCGCGCGACTGCGTCGTGGAGCGCAACGTGTCGGTCGGCGTCGATCGGCCGACGCACAACCATATCGCGCGGGACCTGATCATCCGGGACAACGTCTTCATCGCGGAAACCAACATGACGCTGTCGTTCCAGCGTTCGGCGGGATGCGTTTTTGAGCGCAATACGCTGTTCGTGCCCGGGCAGATCACGATCAGCCAGCCCGGGGCCATCAAGTGCTGGACGAACAACGTGGTCTTCCGCGGCGGCGTCGGCACCAATGGCGCGCCCCAGGCGTTCACGATCAACGGGGCCATGCCCCCGGTCCCGCCCCCGGAGCGCCGCTCGTGGGCGACGGCGGTGGCGCGCGCCGGAAAAGCGCCCGCGCTCGACGGGGAGATCGGCGCGGAGGAATGGCCCGGTTCGCTGATGAATCTGGACAGGGAACCTTCCCGCTGGGGGGCCGCCGGGGCGCCGGCCTTTGCCGAATTGGCCTACGATGACCAATGTCTCTACGTGGCGGTCAACGTATCGATGTTCGACGTGGCACAGCTGCGCGCCGGAAGCGCCTGGGGCAAGGACGACGGGGCCGAG
>JADLBR010000239.1 GCA_020847615.1 Verrucomicrobiia bacterium | reverse complement strand
GGCTCACAGTCGAATTTCAGATCCGCGCCGTACCTCTTCTCGCACCTATCGAAAAACTCCATCGCCAGGCCGCCGATGGTCTTTCGATTGCCGGTGTCGGTCGAACTCAGCCCGCCCGCGACCATCCCCCCGATCCACCGCGATGGCTCCACCAGCGCCACGCCCGCACCATCCCTCCTGGCCGCCACGGCGGACGCGATCCCCGCCGGCGTCGCCCCGTACACGACCACGTCGGAAAATTCCGCGCGCGACACCGCGCAGCAAATTGAAAGTGCGAGGCATGCCCTGGCGCGGCCCATGATGGGAGGACTTTAACCCGCCACGCCGCAGAGACGCCAGCGGCGACTTCCAACGGCACCCCCGCCACGGGCCGCTTGAGTTTGCCGGCCTCCCCGCTTAACTGATGAAGCAAGGGCACGCCGGTGCCCTCCAAACCAGGAGATTGACCATGCGACGACGTTCCTTCCTCAAGATCGCCGGAGGCGGTGCCGCCAGTTTTGCCGCCGGTGTGATCCCGACCCTCAGGGCCGCATCCTCCCAGGGAATCCCGCGCCGCCCGCTGGGCCGCACCGGCCTGGATGTGCCCATCATCGGATTTCCGGGCCTCGGCCTCATCCACGATGACCAGGCCACCTGCACCGACCTCATCCACGCCGCCATCGATGCGGGCGTCAACTATCTCGATAACGCCCCCGCCTACGGCAAGGGCGACTCGGAAATCAAGATGGGCATCGGCCTCCAGGGCATCCCGCGCGACAGCTACTTCCTCGCCTGCAAGACCAAGATGCGCGATGCCGCCGGATGCACCGAGGAGCTGAACCGCTCGCTCGAGCGCCACAAGACCGACCACTTCGACCTCTATCAGCTCCACTGCCTCATGACGGCTGACGAGGTCAATCAGGCCCTCGGCCCCGGCGGCGCCATGGAGGTCATCCTCAAGGCCAAGGAGCAGGGCAAGATCCGCCACATCGGGTTCTCCGCCCACACCACGGCGGCGGCCCTCGCCGCGATGAGGGGCTTCAAGTTCGACACCGTGATGTTCCCCATCAGCTACGTGGAATACTTCAAGATCGGGTTCGGCAAGGAGGTCCTCGCCCTCGCGCAAGAGCAGGGCGCCGCCGTGCTCGCCATCAAGCCCTTGGCCGGCGGCGCCTGGGCGCCGGACGCGAAGCGCACCCGCAAGTGGTGGTACCGCCCCATCGATGACCCGGCGGAAGCCGGCATGGCGCTCCGTTTCACCCTGTCCCAGCCCGGCGTCGCCAGCGGCGTCGCGCCCGCGTGGCCCGATATCTTCAAGCAGGCCATCGGCATCGCCAGGGATTACGCGCCCATCACCCCGGAAGAGACGGCCAAGCTCGAGACCATGGCAGCCGCCTGTTTCTCGTCGTTCGAAAAGATGCAGAAGACGGCCTGCTACGGCGAGGATCCCTTCGGCTGCCACGCATGAACGCCGTTTTGAGGAGGTACCCATGATAACGAAACACGCGCTCCCATGCATCGCCATCGCCATCGCGGCACTCGCCCACGCCGCCGCGCAGGTCGCGGCGGACCCGGCCGCGCTGATGAAGGCCGCCGGCAAAGGCGATGTCGCCGAGGTCGGCCGGCTCATCGGCGCGGGCGCCAAGGCCGATGCGACCGACCCGAACGGCATGACCCCGCTCCACCAGGCGACAAGCCCGGCGGTCGCCGCCCTGCTCATCGAAAAGGGCGGCTCGGTCGCAGCCAAGGGCAAGGGCGGCTACACCCCCCTCCACAACGCCGTCTCCCGTGGCCTGAAAGATGTCGTCGCCGTCCTCTTGGAGAAAGGGGCCGACCCCAACGCCGCCCTGGATAACGGACGCACCGCGCTCATGCTGTCCGCCGAGCGCAAGCGCCTCGAGATCGCGCAGGTGCTGCTCGCCAAGGGCGCCGACACCAAACTCAAGGACGAGCGCGGCTGGACCGCCCTCCATTACGCCGCCATGAAAACCGACATCCCCATCTGCGCCGCCCTCATCGCCGCCGGCGCCGACGTCAACGCCGCCAGCAACGGCGGCGGGCGCCCGCTCCACGAGGCCGCGCCGGGCGGCAACGCCGAGACCGTCGAATTCCTCATCGCCAAGGGCGCCGAGATCAACGCCAAGACGAAGGATGGCAACACCGCCCTCGCCTACGCCGAAGATTTTAAGAATCAGCCCGTCGTCGACGCGCTAAAGAAGCACGGCGCCACGCGCTAGCCAGAGAAGTGCTCCTGGCGGGGCTGGCTCGAAGATTCCAGATGTAGCCACGGCCGCCAGGCCGTGGACCCGGGCCGCGCGGCCCCTCCGTGGCCGGAGGGGCTACATTTTCACTGGGATCTGGCTCAAAAATTGCCGCATCGCTTCCGGTAGCCGAACGCGCGAGCGTTTGGCCGCCAGAGCCTCACGGTGCAGTCAGCCGCGTGACCCGGATGTTGCGGAAGAGGAACTGCCCGCCCTTCGGCACCTCGGCCTGCAGCGCGATAAACCCCGCGGCCTTGTCGAGGCCCGTGACCGTCCAGGCGTCCTGCCCATTGACCTTGAGCGAGGCGGTTGCGCCCTTCACCGTCAGCTCGAACTTGTTCCAGTCCCCCGCCTTCGTCGGCACCGCGTTCTTGCCATCGGGGAATCCATCGATGTTGCCCTCCATGCCCTTGCGCAGATTCACCTGATACTTCTTGGGCCACGGCCTCCCCTCGGGCACCTCGTCATAGCGGAAGTACACGCCCGAGTCCCACATCTCGCCCGCCAGCGCCTTCCACTCGTACTCCAGCACGAAATCCCCGAACGTCCCCTTGGCCTGAACCAGGCCGTTGCCATCCTTGATCAGGATCGCCCCGTCCTGCACCACGGCCTCGCAGCCGATCACGTCCCAACCATCGAGGCTCTTGCCATCGAATAGCGCCGCCGGCTCCGCCGCAAAAATGCCCCGCGCCGCAATACACAGCAGGGCAATGCCCCATATCGTTGTCTTTTTCATCAGCCCTCCAATGCGTCACACTCGAACTCGAATAGAAGATCATGCCTGCAGACGACGGCGTTGAATATCGCCGTCGGAAATTCGGGCAGCCCGCGGGACTCCACGTACCGCTCCCACGCATCGAGCGTCTCGGGGTTGCTGAAATATCCCATCGCGCGGACCACGTGGCCCCAGCTCATCCCGCGGTTCTCGAGGATCGCCGCCACCACGTCCATCGTCAGCGCCACCTGCCCGTCCAGGTCATCCACAAACGCCGTGGCCCCCGCCGGTTCGATGCTCGCGGTGCCCGACACCATGATCCGCCTCTGCCCCTTGGGGCCCATCTCGGCACCGCGGCTGAACGCGCTCCCGTACTCGATCGCCGGACATTGCAGCGGCGAGGGCGTCGGCACCACCCTCGGCGCATCACCCTTCGGCCTCGCCGCCAGCAGCTTCGCCACCGATCCCGCGTTCGCCGGATTGTCGCACCCCACCGCCGTGCTCGCCGGCACGTAGCGGTCAAAAACGCCCCGCGCCTTAAAAAACTCCCGCCTCACCCGGTTGAACTCGTCGTACCAGCCCAGGATATCCCGGTTGTAGAACCACGTCCGCACGGTGTTGTGGAAATCCCACCCGGCCACGGCCAGGACCTTGTCAAACTTCTCGAATAACTGCACCGATTGCTCCCCGGCCGTGAGCGATAGGTCCGGCGGCAGCACATTGCCCAGCATGATATAGCTGTAATCCGCATCCTCGAACACCGTCCCCGCGATCTCGCCCGCGTACTGCATCGGCTCCACCGCCGTGCCCGAAATGGCCCACACCCCCACGCACACCATCCCCTCCACGTTGTCCTCAAGCCACGTCACCGGCCAGTGCACCCTCCCGAACGCGCGCCGCATCGCCGCCAGCGCCGCCTCCTTGACCCCCCGCCCCACCACCTCGCACGCAACCACCTTCGCGCCCAGATCCCCCAGCGCCCCCGCCAGCGCCACCATCACCGCCCCCACGCGCCACGGTTCACGTCCCGTCACCGTCACGAAATGCTCCACCACCCCGGCCCGCGCCACCGACCTCTGCTGAACCTTCCATCCCTCCCCCGCCAGGCCCTCCAGCGTCGGCAGAGTGATCGATGAATCGCTCGGTGAGGGACGCTCTGCCACGGAACTCGCCATGCCGTCACTGTATACAGTCCGCCCCGTTCGGTTTCACTACAAAATTCGCGGCGGCCACACGCCATTTCGCGCGAGCCCCCGCCGCCGGCGCGCGGCGGGGCTGACCTGATGTAGTGCGCGCCGTATCATTCATGTGGAAACTTCTGGTGGGTGGAGGAGTGCCTAAAGGCACCACTACGAACATTCCCGTGGTCTTGGGTTCGTAGTGCCGCCTTCAGGCGGCATTCGCATAACCTACTGATGACGTGTCT
>JADLBR010000238.1 GCA_020847615.1 Verrucomicrobiia bacterium | reverse complement strand
GCCGTGGTCGGCGGCGAGGTCGATCTCCCTCGCTGCACACGCCGGATCGCTCTCGTCAAAGTAGCCCCAGGATGGTTTCTTCGGCTGCGCGTGTCCGGGGAAGCGCGGGATCGCCGCCTTCACGCCCGCCCATTCTGTCCAACCCTCGCCCTTCCACGAGCTACCATGGTCGTAGCTGTGCCAGTGGGGGTAATAGATGGCGACGACCGCGGGGCGCTTGCCCGGTGCTTCCTGCGCCGCGCGGGCGGAACGGGCTCCGCGCACGGCGGACGACCCGGCCGCCAGGCCAAGCCCGGTGTTTTTGATGAGGTTCAGGAATTTTCGGCGTTTCAGCATATTCATGTCGTTAGAGGCGTGGGGTGTCTTCGAGCGCGGTGGCAGCCCCGCTCCGGCGAGGCCGGGACGGGTGGTGAGGATCGGACGCAGGAGCGCGATTGCGCGCGATTCGAATGGCCTGCGAGCAGGCCCCTGCGGCCCGCCATGCGAAATTTCGAGCAGATCCCATCCGGCAGCCGCCGGACCACCGGCTTGGGAAAATGTAGCCGAAGCCGTGAGGCTTTGGCCAAACGCTCACGCGTTCGGCTACGGGATTTGCGTTCGGCTACGGGATGCGATGCGGCAATTTTCGAGTCAGCGATCATCGCGCTCACCATGAGATCGTCAGAATTCCCGTGAGGTTTCGTGCCTCGAGGTAGTGGCCCTCGGCATCGTCGCCGGCTCGGGCCTGGACGAGTTTCTCTTTCTCTGCGGGCGTGTAACCGTCGGCCGATTTCGGGTTGCTCAGGAGGATGACCCTGTCACGCGTGCCGCGCTCCGGGTAGAAGCGCAGCGTGGCGTCCTGGAGGCCCATGACCTTCAGGCGGCGCGAGATGCCGATCTCACCGGAGTGGCGCTCCATGCAGAAGACCTCGCCCTCCTCCTGCCGGACGAAGACGCGGCACTCGTGGTGCCACGCGCGCGGCATGCGATAGCGGGCCACGCCCTCGCGCAGTTCCGTCTCGATGCCCGCCAGGACCGGCGCGCCCCACGGGGACTGGAGGCACAGTTCGACGTGGGTGTTGCGCATGCAGCCCGAGAAAAAGAAGCCGTTGTCGTGCCTCGCGATGGTGAGGATGGGGCTGGCCACCGGGGGGGCCTTGCCATTGTAGGCGGGGGCGATGGCGTTGGCCTGCGCGGGATCGCGCCGGACCAGGGTGATCTGCCAGCCGAATGCGCCGAGCACGTGGCGCATCATCAGGTCGCCCTGGAACCATTTCTGCGGGTCGTCCGGCGTCAGCAGGTGGCCGCCGGTGTAGCTATTGGAATTGGTGCCGCGGACCCAGCCGATCATGCCGCCCCTCCAATCGGGCACAGGTCGCCACACCGCCGCCACCCGCCGATCCTCGCCCCGGATGACACGGAATGGCGCGTGCGAGCGATCGTCGCCCGGATCGGCCAGCAGGGCCTCGATGCCCCCGGCCGACATCACGGCGCGATGGTTGAGGACCCTTGGGGGCGCCCCCCCGGTGAACTCGTCGAGCGGCACCGCGGACACCACCTCCATCTCGCCGGCGATCGCGGCGACGCGTTTCAGATTCAGCAGTGCGAGCAGATCCTCCCCAGCGTGCGCCAAAGGTCCGTACAGCAGGACGCGGCCCCCCGCGTTCGCGAATTGGATCAGCGCCTCCGACAATGCGGTGCCGGCATCGGGCACCGGAGTGACGAGGATCGATTCGCGGTACAGCGCCGGATCGCGCCCCAGCGAGGAGAGGAAATTCTTCGTGGAGACGACCGTGTTGAGCGGGAGGCCGTTGTTCACGGCGGCGCGCATGAACCAGTCTCCGAAGAAGGGCTCCTCGAGCCGGGCGGGTCGCCCGAACGTCATCTCGTGGTACTCATCGAACGGGTACACCCACACCAGGGGGCCGGGCCGGTCGGGCGCGTGGCGCATGGCCTCGCGGATGTGCGGGATGACCTCCTCGGGCACCTGCTCGGGCGTGCGGCCGTACGAGTCATCGATCGTGAGGAACGCGATGGAGTCGGGATTCTCGACGCGGCCCTCGGCGCTGATGCGCCCGATGGCCATCGGCAGATAGATGTCATGCGGCTCGCGGCCGTATCGATCGAGCCACGGGCTGTTGAGCCACCACGGGTCGTGCGTGTAGAAGCGGAACGGGAATCCCTTGCCCGGCGGCAGCTCCGCGATGCGCGACATGTAGCCGACCAGCTCGAGCCCGAAGTCGCCATTGAGGGCTGCCCACGGCGAATTGGGCGGGGGCGTCATGTTGAATCCCCCCTGATAGATGTCGCGCAACGGGGTGGCGTTGGATGCGAGGTCGGAGCCGGTCACGAGATTCGTCCCGCGGGTCTCGATCGGGAAATCGGGGCACTCCTTGCGGAAGCACCGCCAGAAGTTCAGGATCTTCTCGCGGATCTCGCCCGCGGCGCCCGGGGAGAACGACTTCCCATCGAACATGGGGCCGATGGCCTTCCACGTCTCGAGGCCGAAACCGAAGCCATTCGAAAACCAGATGTAATCAAAGCCCAGGTCTTTCAAGAAATGCTGGCTCTGGCGGCCCAGGAAGGTCCCCAGCGGCATGCCCTGGGTGATCCCGTCGGGAAACCCCGCGTAGCTTTCCCTGTCGGCGTTGAGCGTCGCGTAGCAGCAGACGAAGGTCCCCTTGCCCATCGTGCCGCCCATGCAGATCTCGTTGTGGCGTTTGTATTTGAATGTGGATCGCGCGAATTCGCCGCCGGGGTCGAAGGTGGCGCCGACGCGGATCGGCTTGCCGGTTACCTCGCCGCCGATCCGCTTCAAGAGTCGCACGATCGCCGCCAGCCCGCCGTAGGTGAGCGTGGGCGGGTCATCCACGTAATATACCGCCTGCGCGTGCAGGTTCTTGTCCTCGGGCATGCCCCCGACGGGCTCCTTCCCCGAGTTGGGCAGGCCGATGTAGCGCGCCCACTCGATCTCGTCCTCCGGGCGCCCGCGATAGTCGAGGATCTCCGAGCCATCGGCGGTCCAGAGCATGACGGAGACCTGGTCCGCGTGGCGCGTCAGCGGCGACCACTGGCGGAAGATCTCGCGGCAGACCTCCGCCATCGCGTCCTCGCGCATCACGCGGAACGGCTTCGGGCTCATCTCCAGGGTAACGTTGCGGAGTCTCATGGTTGCTCCTCGCTCATGATCTTCGGAGTTGCCGG
>JADLBR010000237.1 GCA_020847615.1 Verrucomicrobiia bacterium | reverse complement strand
CTGGGGCCGGCGCTGTGCGTCGTGTTCGGTGTATGCACGGAGAGGGAGGCCTTTCGGGGCTTTGGGAACCCGATCCTCTTTCTTTTCATGGGGAGCTTCATGCTGGCCGAGGCGATGATGCACCACGGGCTGAACCGGCGGGTGGCACTGGGGATACTGCGGTTGCCCTGGGTCGGGAGTTCCCCCGCGCGGATCGTGGGGGCATTCGCGCTGATCGTGGGGGGCCTCTCGATGTGGATCTCGAATACCAGCGCAGCGGCGATGATGTTCCCGGTCGCACTGGCGATTCTCTCGGAGATGGCGCGGCGGCGCTCGGCGCAACTCGGGCGGCCCGTTGCCGTGGGGGAACTGCGGTATGGGACCGGGCTGATGCTCGCGACGGCCTTCGCGGCCTCGATCGGGGGAATGGCGACGCCGATCGGGACGCCGCCGAACCTGATCGGGCTGGGGCTGATCGCGGAGAGCGCGGGCACAAAGATCTCATTCTTTCACTGGATGGCCCTGGGGGTTCCCCTGTCGCTTGTGCTGCTGTTCTTCCTGATTGGCTACCTCAACTGGAGTTGCCCCGCGGAGGATGGGCTCCTGGATGGCGTGTTGCAGGACGTGGTGAGCGAGGACCTGGGCCCGATGAGTTGTGGGGCAAGGAACGTGTTGGTGGCGTTTGGCGTCACGGTGGCGCTCTGGCTGGCGCCGGGGATCTCGACCGCGGTGTCGGGGGCGGGTTCGCCCACGGCGGCATGGCTGGGGAAGCATCTGCCCGAGGGGGTGGCGGCGCTCATCGGGGCCGCCCTCTTGTTCGTCCTGCCGGTCGATTGGAGGCAGGGCCAGTTCACGCTGGGCTGGGGCGAGGCCCGGCGAATCGAGTGGGGCACGATCCTCTTTTTCGGGGGCGGCCTATCGATGGGGGAGCTGATGTTCTCGACGGGCCTGGCGAAGTGGATGGGCGGCGGGATCGCGGCGCTGCTGCCGGCGGATACGCAGCTGGGCCTCGTGGTGGTCTTCGCGGTCATGTCACTTGTCCTGACGGAGGTCACATCGAATACGGCCGCCGCAGCCATGGTCGTGCCGATCGCGATCGCGGTCGCGCAGGCGGCGGGCAAGTCGCCGGTGCCCTGCGCCCTGGCGGCGTCAATGGCGGCCTCGCTGGCATTCATGCTGCCGATCTCGACACCGCCCAACGCGATCGTCTACGGTTCCGGGTGCGTTCCGATCCTCAAGATGGTGCGCCATGGCGTGATGATGGATGTGGTTTCGGTCGTGCTCGTGATCGCTTTCGTGTACTGGGGCACGCCGCATATTCTCGAATGAGCTATTATCGGAGGCATCCATGAGATCCATGATGGTTGGTGCGTTTTGGGCGGCGGCGGCGTGTGGGGCGCTGGCGGACAGGCCAAACTTCATATTCATCTTGGCCGATGATCTCGGCTACGGGGACGTGCGGGCGTGCAATCCGGCGGGCAAGATCCCCACGCCGCACATGGATCGGTTGGCGAGGGAGGGGGTCTTGTTCACGGACGCCCACTCGGGTTCGGCCGTCTGCACACCGACGCGATATGGGGTCGTCACAGGCCGCTATTGCTGGCGGTCTCGGTTACAGAGGGGCGTGCTGGGGGGATTGAGCCCGCGGCTCATTGAGCCCGGGCGCATCACGGTGGCGTCTTTCCTAAAGGAGAGGGGATATCGGACCGCGTGCATCGGGAAGTGGCACCTCGGGATGGACTGGGTCCGGGTGGAGGGAAAAGGGGTCTCCGAGCTGGAGATCGAGAAGCCCGACGAGGTCTGGAATGTCGATTTTGCGAAGCCGGTTGCGAATGGCCCGAATAGCGTGGGGTTCGACTACTACTTTGGGATCAGTGCCTCGCTCGACATGGTGCCGTACACCTTTATCGAAAATGATCGCGTGAAGGTGGTGCCGACGAAAGACCTGGATTTCCCGATGACGGCTGGGGTCGATGGGAAGAGGACTCGGAAGGGGCCGGCTGCGGAGGGTTTCGATGCGTCCGACGTATTGCCGACCTTGCGCGAGAGGGCCGTGGGGTTCATTGATGCCGCGGCGAAAGGGTTCAAGGACGGCCAGCCGTTTTTCCTGTATCTGCCGCTGGCATCGCCGCATACGCCGATCGTGCCGTCGAAGGGATGGCTGGGCAGGAGCGGATTGAGCGCGTACGCGGATTTCGTGATGGAGACGGATGCCGCGGTGGGGGCCGTGCTGGATGCGCTGGACCGCGGGGGCATCGCCCGGGATACGGTGGTGATCATGACGAGCGACAACGGGTGTTCGCCGAGCGCGAATTTCGAGGAGTTGCTGGCGAAGGGACATAACCCGAGCCACGTGTTTCGGGGCCACAAGGCCGATATCTACGACGGTGGTCACCGGGTCCCTTTCATCGTTCGGTGGCCCGCCCGCGGGCGGGCGGCTGTGACCTCGTCGCAGTTGGTGTGCCTGACGGATTTCATGGCGACGTGTGCGGATATCTTGGGGGAGAGGTTGCCCGAGGGTGCGGGTGAGGATAGTTTTAGCTTCCTGGGGGCCATCGGGGTCGAGGGCAAGGGTCCGGTGCGGGAGTCGGTGGTGCACCATTCGATCAACGGGTCGTTTGCGATCCGGGAGGGCCGATGGAAGCTTGAGCTGTGCCCGGGATCGGGGGGATGGAGCGCGCCACGGCCGGGGGCGGATGACACCAGCGGGATGCCGGCGTGTCAGCTGTATGACATGGCCTCCGACGTCGGCGAGCGTGACAATGCTCAGGCCGAGCACCCGGAGGTGGTTTCGAGGCTCACACGAACTCTGGAGAAGATCGTGGCCGATGGGCGGAGCACGTTGGGCACACCTCAGGTGAATTCCGTGGAAGTCGACATCTGGAAAGCGGGGCGCGAGGCCCATCGTCCGCCGGCGGCGAAGAAGGCGAAGAAGAAGTGAG
This sequence comes from Verrucomicrobiia bacterium, assembly GCA_020847615.1. Taxonomy (GTDB): domain Bacteria; phylum Verrucomicrobiota; class Verrucomicrobiia; order JADLBR01; family JADLBR01; genus JADLBR01. The sequence continues at coordinate 7,137 of JADLBR010000237.1, read as the reverse complement.
TTCGGAGTGTGTTCCCGTGGCCCATCTCGAGCAGGGATGGGACGGGGATCTCCACGCCCTCCGCGGGCGTGGCTACGGAACAGCGGGCGGGGATCTTCAGGGCGTATTGGCCTGCTGGCGGATTGTCTCGAAGGCCGTTTGGAGTTGGGCCATCTCCCAGTTGCCCTCGACGCTGATGCGCTGAGAGAAATTTCCAGCGCGGAGGGCGCGGAAGAAGGGGCGGAAGTCATCGCCGTGGACGCCCGGGGCGGCTCGGCCGTCCTTTTCCGCGATATGGGTGTGGTGGAGCAGCGGGCCGACGGCGCGGAGATCCTCCGGGTTTTCGCCATTGCAGAGCATGTGGTAGAGGTCGGCGAGGAGGCGGATGTTGGGATGGTTAACCCGCTCGACGAACCAGGCCCCCTCGAGGACGGTGTTGATGAGGTTGTCCTCCTCGCGCCGTAGGGGTTCGACGACGATGACGACGCCGTGGAGTGCGGCGGACGGGGCGAGGCGACGGAGGAGATCCACGAACTGGGCCTTGGCCTCGTCTTTTGAGAAGCCAGCGGGGAGCTTTCTTGATCCGCTGCTTCCGAAGACGATGCGGTCGATGCCGACTTGCTTGGCGCGCGCGAAGGCGGTATCGGCCCATTTGAGGATCGCGTCGTGCTGAGTCTCTGGGCCCGTGGAGCGGAGGGTGCCCGGGAGGAATCCATTGCAGGCGACCACGGGAATCGGGGAAGCTTTGGCCGCCGCCAGATTCTTCGCCCACGCGGCATCGGGCTTGTCCGGGATCAAGAAGCCCGTGACGGAAGGCTCGATGTGCTGGCCACCCGCCGCCTGGACCGCCGAAGCCTTGTCGGGAGTGGTGCAGGCGCCGATGGAGGCAAACAGCGGCCGGGGAGCCGCGGCGAAGAGGGGGGCGCCAGGGCGTCCGGTGGCCCATGCGAGGGTGGTCGCCGAGGCGAATCGTCGGAGAAAGGTGCGCCGGCTCAAGGCTGTCATGAAGGATGCCTACCCCTGGGATGGACCGGGGTCAATGCGGGACTTCAGGAATGCCGGTGCGACTCGAAGTCGGCCAAGTGGGCGCGGCGCTCACGCCGAAAGCAGCGCGCGAGGACGATCCGGCAGGTCCTCGTGATCGAGATGTCCGTCAATCCCCAGAGACGCAGGAAGGCGAGCGCGCTCCCGAGGGTCATGCGCGGGTAGACGCAGTACGAGAGCGGGACAAACTCGGGGCGGAAGCGGCTCTTGAAATGATAAAGTCCCCGGACATCTAGCAGGACGGAGAAGAGATCGATCGCGCGCCGATTGAGCCAAGGGAAGCGCGTTGGGAAACGATCGAGCCCGTAGCCGGGAACCGGGCAGAGGGATGCGGCCTTGGCGCCGTCCGCCTGGAGGCGGAGCAGCGCCTTGGCGATCAGGAAGGGCACTACCCCGCGCACCGCATCGGGGCGATGGCGATAGATCTCTATGGCCCAGAATGCCCCGGCTCGGCCCGGGTTGCAGGCCACGAAGCCCTCGAGGCGCCCGGAACCGCGGTCGGCGAGCGCCAAGAAGATGCGCCTACGATGGAGGTTGTGCGGGTCGAAGGTCCCGGTGAGCGTGCGCATGGGCCGACGTTGGGGCTTGGTGGCGAGCAATGCCCGGTCCAATGCGAGGGCCTCCAGCAATAGGGCGCGGCGCCTGTCGGGCGGAAAGGCGCCGCGGGTGAGTTCCACAAACTCAACGCCATGGCGGTTGCAGTAGTGAATCTGTCTGCGCACCCACTCGAACGAACCGCCGGACCACAGGGGCCCCGTGAGGGGAATGGCGGCATCCGCGCACCATGGGGCGACAGCAAACCCGCGCTGCCGGAAGAGATGCGTCTCGCTGTCGTCGATATTGTAAAAGGCGACGTGTAATCCGCGGGCCCGGATCTGCGCCATGAATTGGTCCAGCAACTCGTCGCGGTGCCCAGGGGGGCACAGGAGGCCACCGATGACCTTGACGTACCTGCCGAGGCGCGCGAAGGAGATGGCGCCGTGGCGCTGGGGGGAAAAGAAGCAGCCGCGGCCGGGCTCGGTCGCCAGGTATGAGTCGAAGTACCGGCCGTGTTCGTAGGCCAGGCCCTCGAGGCACCGGAGCGCGGCGGGTTCGAGCCGAGCGATATCGTCGAAGAACTCGCCCTCGGGCGGACGCGCTGCCGGAGCCGCCGGTGTCATGCGGATAGGGTGGCCTCGCGGGGGGGCGCGAGGGCGTCCGCGAGCTGGCCCGCGAGGACGCCTGCCGCCGGAAGGCACATGAGGTCGTAGTGCCCGGCCGATACCGATGCGATGCCGACGGGGCCACGGGTGAGCGAGGCGAGGGCGGACTCGACCTCGGCCGTGGGCTTGACGGAGGAGAGCCAGGCGGTCATGGGGGCCGAGATGGCGCGCGGGCGAAGCGCCTGGATCAGGCGCGTGTGGGCGTTAAAGAGGGTGATGTAGCCCCGCACCACGGGCTCGGGAAGTCGGGATTCGAGGCCACCCGAATCGCGCAGCCATTCGAAGATGATCGAAGTGCGGTCATCGTCCGAGGCATCCACGAGCCTCGGCAGCAGGCCGGGCAGTTCCGCTTCGAGCCGCCTTGCGGCGCTGGGGACGAGCACGGGGAAGACCGTCGAGAAGGTATCAAGCACCTCGCGCATGATGGACTCGAGCATGGTTGACCTGTCGCGCGCGGCGTCCAGCCAGAGCGGATTGCTGTCGGCCATGCCGAGGAAAGCGACGACGCGGGCGCGCGCCTCGAGTTCGCCCGCGACCGCGTGCGCGAAGAATCCGCCGGCGGAGAAACCAAAGAGATGCACGGGGCCGGCGGGTTGCTTGGCGCAGATGGCATCGGCGATCGTCGAGGCCAGTTCTTCCGGGGTGCGGCACTCGTCGTCGGCGCCGGCGAAGACGCGGGATTGGATGCCATAGACCGCGCGACCGGGCGGAAGGGCATCGGCCATCGTCCGATAGATCTCTGCCGATCCGCCGGCCGGGAAGATGCAGAAGAGCGGCTGGAGTGCGTCCCCGGGGCGGAGTTCCACCACGATGGAGTCCGCGGCGGTCGGGGCGGGCGCGGTGGCGACGGGCGTCGACCTGGCGAGCGTGAGGCTCGAGTCCGCGGGGGGAGGTTCACCGGTGATTGCCTCGACGAGGATCGCGGCGAGAACCTGGATGGTGGCCGACGCGTTGACGCGGCCAGGCGGGAGGGAGACCTCGAAGGCCGTATCGATGCGGTTCATCAGTTCGACGGCCATGAGCGAATCGAGGCCAAGCTGGCTCAGCGGGCGGGTGGGATCGAGGCGGGCCGCGGTGGTGCGGAGCACTTTGGCGATCTGCTCGGTGAGGCGGGCCGCGGTGACTGCCAACCGCTCGAGCGCGGGCGCGGCCAGGATCTCCTCGCGCACCGAGCCGGCGCCGCCCTCGGCCCCGGCGGCGGCGGCTTGGATGACGGGCGACATGCGGGGCGAGTCTGGCATCAGGCTGGAGCCGCGCCATTTCTGCCAGTCGATGCGCAGGATGGCCGCGCGACTTGCGTCGGCGTTCAGGATCTGCTCGAGGAGGTAGAATCCGAGCAACGGCGGGACACCGTAGAGACCCTGGCGGTTGAGGTGATGCTCGACCTGTTCGTTGCGGGCGACAAAGCCGACCTCGGCGATCTGTCCCCAGTTGATCGAAGTGGCCGGCAGGCCCAGGGCGCGCCGGTATTCAGCCAACCCGTCCAGGAAACTGTTGGCGGCCGCGTAATTGGCCTGACCGGGATTGCCCATGAGGGCGCTGGCCGATGAGAAGAGCACGAAGAAATCGAGTTTCGCCCTGAGGGTGGCCTCGTGGAGGTTCCACGCCCCGAGCGTCTTGGGCGACATCACGCGCTCGAACCGGTGGGCATCGAGGCTAGTGAGGACCCCATCGTCGAGGACCATGGCAGAATGGACGACGCCCCGGAGGGGGGTACGGGCGCGCCGGAGGCCCGCCATGATATCGGCGATTGCGGAGGGGTCGGCGACATCCGCCTTGGCGACGGTGACCCGGATGCCGCGCGCCTGAAAATTCTCAACCGCGGCCTGGGCCTCGGGGGATGCGGCGCCACGGCGGCTGACTAGGACGAGGTGACGGGCGCCGCGGTCGGCGAGCCACTGCGCGGCCGAGAGGCCGAAGCCGCTGAGGCCACCCGTGACGAGATAGGCGCCCCTGGGGTCGGTGCGGAGGATGGGGTTGACCCTGGGTTCGGGACGGATGCGGGCGCCGGAAAGACCGAGGACGATCTTGCCGATGTGGCGGCCCTGGGCCATCTCCTGAAAAGCCGCGATGGCCCTGTCGGCGGGGTACACGCGGTGTGGCAGGGGGTGGAGCCGCCCGGCCTCGAAATGGCTCCGCAGCGAGGCCCACATCCGAGAGATGATGTCGCGGCGGTCGCGCATGACCTGGCTGAGGTCGATGACGTGCATGGAGGCATTGTTGCGCAGGGCGCGCAGGCCAACCCTCGAGTCCTGATAGACATCGCGCTTGCCGATCTCCAAGAAGCGGCCGTGCGGCGCCAGGAGCGACATGCCGCGCGGTATGGCCTGGCCCGCGAGGGAATTGAGGATCACGTCGACACCGGCGCCTTCCGTGAGGTCGCGGATCTGGTCGACGAAGGCGACGGAGCGGGAGTCGAAGACATGCCCGATACCGATGGCGCGAAGAAGATCGCGCTTTTCGGGCGTGCCCGCCGTGGCGATGGGTCGTGCGCCGGCCAGAAGGGCGATCTGAAGGGCGGCGAGTCCGACGCCGCCCGTGCCGGCGTGGATGAGTACCCTGTCTCCTGGACGGATGCGGGCGCACTCGTGGAGGGCGTACCACGCTGTCAGGAAGGTGACCGGAACGGTCACTGCATGCTCAAACGAGAGCCCCCTGGGCATGGGGAGGACGGCATCGGCAGGGAGGACCGCGTGGGAGGCGAACGACCCCGGGCCGATGGCCAGGACGGGATCTCCCGGTTTGAGGTGATTGACACCTTTGCCGACGGCGGTGATGCGGCCCGCGGCCTCGTCGCCGAGGAGGAGGTCGATGTCGCTCTCGACGGGGTAGATGCCGAGGGCCTTCATGACGTCGCGGAAGTTCAATGCCGCGGCGTGGATCTCGAATGCCACCTCGCCCGCCGCGGGGCGGCGTCGCGGGATCTCGAGATAGGTGAGCTTGTCCAGAGTGCCCGGCGCAGGGGCCTCGAGGCGGAATGCGGTTTTGGTCGTCTGTCGCCGCGGGCGCGAGGCGAGCGTGGCGGGCGTGGCGGGATGGATACGGGAGACCCATCGGGTACTCCCGCGGATGGCGGCCTCATCCTCGCGATCAGTGGTGAGAATGCACGCGACGAGGGCATCGACGCCGGTCTCGCGAGTGGGGTCGAGGTCGATGAGGCGGGCGCGGAGGTTGCGGGCCTCGGCTTGGATGACGCGACCCAGGCCGATGACGGGGCACTGGGCCACCGCACGCGGCGCGTCCTCGTCGCCGGCGGGTTGGGCGCCGCGCGTCAGGATGGACAGCTGGGGCCAAGTCTTGGGTTCGGCGGCGGTGATGGCCTGGACGAGGTGCATCAGGCTGTGGCACGCGTGCCGCTCGGCGTCCGCCAGATCCGCCGCGATCAATTGCTTGGGAGCGGGGGCATCCAGCGCCCGGCAGAAGACGATCCGCTGGGGGAGGCCGGCCTCGGCGATGATGCCGTCGAACTCGGACCGGGTGATGGCGGCGCGGGCAATCCGGCGCGCCGGTTTTGGCGGGGCGGCGGATTCTCCGATGACGCGACAGGTGTGGCCCAGGGCGGTGAGGGTGTCAGCGAGCTGGGGGGCGATGCCCGTGCGATCCGCGATGATCCACCAGTCTTCGGGCGCCGTGGTCGGGTTTGCTTCAGTTTGGGGTATGGCGAGGCACTCGGAAGCTTGTGGGGACTTGGCCCCCAGCACGATAAGATGGCCAGATGGGTTCTGGGCAGTCTCCTCGCCGACGAAACGGGCGGTCCCCAGGCCGGATTCCTGAAGGGCGCGCGCCCATCCCTGGCGTGCGAGGAGCGGGTAGTCGGGGCGCAAATCGAGGTCCTCGAAACGCCACCAGCCGTCGGTCAGGCCGAAGATCAGATCGCACCAGGCCGGCACGTGCTCGTTCTCAATGAACGCGATGAGGCCTCCCGGGCGGAGAAGTTCCTGGGCGTGGCGCAGCGCGGCGCGGATGTCTCTGACGGCATGGATGACATCCGAGGCGACGATGATATCGAATGTGGAGGGAGAGAACCCCTGCCCGGTGGCCGGGCGCTCGATGTCGAGGGGCTTATACTGGACAAACTTGTACTCGAAGAACTTCTGTTCGGCCCGCGGGAAAAAGGCCGCCGAGACATCCGAAAAGGTGTACTCGATTGCCGACGGGTCGAGGCGGGACAGGATGTGGGCCGTCATCCCGCCGGTGCCGCCGCCGATCTCGAGGATGCGCGCCTTGCGCCCGGGGGGCAGGCCTGCGATGGCGGCCTGGATCGCCTCGGCCATGGAGGCGTTGATCGTGCGGAACGAGGGGGAGTCCTGATAGAACTGCTCGAGCAGCGCGGGTTCACCGAAGAGCACGGCGACGGGGTCGGCCTCGCCGCGGAGGATCTCGGCGAGGCGGAGGCCGCAGCGCCGCAGCAGGGACAACTCGGCAAGGCACTCTGGCGCCCTATCGAAGAGCGACTTCCAGGCGATCTCGTGGGAGCCCGAGGGCGGCTTTGCAGAAACGGCATAACCGTCTCGGGTTCTGCGCAGGATCCGCGCGGCCACGAGGTGGCCCAGGCATCGCTGGAAGAGCCGGTGGTGGCGTGGAGCGATGCCGAGATCGCGCTCCAGCGCGTCAGGTTGGAAAGCGGCGCCTTTGCGGGGCCGCCAGCCGAGCGCCTGCCAGGCGCGGATAATATAGAGGATCGCGAGGCGATCGCAGTCCGCATTGAATCCGATGGCGGCCTGGGCGGGGTTGCCGCCGTCGGCGTTCAGGCGGCGCAGGGCGGCCTGAGCCTTGGCATGGATACGGGTGTGCGGGGCCAGTGGCGAGGGATCGGTGGGTGCGGGGTCCGCGACGGGTTTGGGCTCCCAGCGCGCCTCGAACGTCCAGTGGGCGGGGTCGTCGTGTGAGGCGCGTGCGGCCTGCGTGAGGG
>JADLBR010000236.1 GCA_020847615.1 Verrucomicrobiia bacterium | reverse complement strand
TCCCGCCGACGGGCCCTCCTTCGGAACGCCCATGAACGTCGCCAGGATGGCCACGTCGAAGCTCTGCCGCCATTCCGCGGTCACGCCCAGTTTCTCGTGATTCGCCTTCACGTACTGCGCGGCGGCTTCGATGCTCTCCCGCATCACCTTCTGGATGGAACCCAGGGGAACGATCCGGCCCGATCCCTTCGTTGCCTGCATCTCGAAGCGCAGGATCGCCCCGTGATCGCCTGAGACCGCCAGGCCAAGGACCTCTCCCACCGCCGCCTTGTCGGGGAGGGTGACGCGCTGCACCCGCTGGCCGTCCGGCAGCTTCGGGCTCATGACTTTGCCCGAGGCCGCAATCTCAACCCCAAGCGCCACCTTCTCGTACTCGCCTGGCGATATCAGGTGCAACTGGTCGCGCACCCTCTGGCGCAGCTCGCAGGCCAGCATCAGGATTTCCTCCAATTCCTCATCGCCGAGCCGTCCATCGGGATACAGGAGTTTCAGCAACCCCGAGGCGGTCTTCAGGATCGCCCGCTGATCGCGACCCGAGACCCCCTGGGCCGTCTTGGCGGTATCCACGACCTTGAAGCGGGGCCGAATGCCGGACATCAGGTCCGCCCGCCTCAGTTCGTGCATGATCTCGCAGAAGTAGTCGGTGATGAAGCCGTAGTCCTTCGAATAGCTGTTCGGCCGCAGTTTCGGGATCTCCCAGCCCGGAAGGTAGGCGTGAAGGCGATCCAGGAACGCGATCACCTGCAGGTAGTCGGGCAGGGGCTCGAACAGGTGGTAGTACTTCTCGTGCGGCACCTCTCCCTGCACGTCGATGTTCCCCACCAGGATCAGGCTGGCGAAGGCCAGCAGCTCCTTCTTCCCGCGGCTGAACTTCGCATCCTGCATGTACCCCTGCATGATGCTCACCATCGTCTTCGGATCCGTGAAATCCGTGTTGGCGATCTCGTCGAAGACCACCGCGTCCCGCGTCCCCACCTCGCCGATCTTGCCGGTATTCAAGTTGATGAACAACTGGGCCGGGGTCGCCTTCCCGCCCGACAGGACATGGGCGTAGTAGCTGATGTTCCGGTAAAGGTAGGTCTTGCCCGTTTCCCGCGGGGCCAACTCGATCTGGTTGACGTTGTTCTCCGCGAGCGGCACGCACCGGCAAATGTACAGCAGCTTCTGCCTGCGGCTTAACGCCGCCGGATCGAGGCCGCACGAGTTCAGGAGGATGTCGAGCCACTCGTCCGTTGTGAATTGCGACCGCTTCTCGACGAACTCGCTCAGATTGATGACGCTGATCTGGAACGGCGTGAAAGACACCACCTTGAAGGGCCGGATCTTCTTGCTGTGAACCTCGGACTCATCGTACGTGAGCTCGATGGTTCCCCACATCCCGCCCGAGAGCAGCATCGGGTACTGGTTCACGATGCTCTCGGAAATGTTGACGAAGTTCTCATTGATGGCGGAGATCGCCCCCCAGTACTTGTCCTCGGTCTCCACGAGCCGGGCCTCGAGGCTGGCGATGATCGAATGGTTGCGGTTCTCGCGGATGTAGTGGCGGATCTTTTCGGCCTCGGCGCCGTGGACAAAATTCTCTTTCAACCGCCGCACCACCTTCTCCATGTCGGCGTGGAAGGTCTCCTCGGAGCAATAGTTATCGATCAGGTATTCGACCACGTAGCGCGGGAACTCGTCCACGCCGGTATTGATCGTCAGGGCCTTGTTGACGACCTTTCCCTTGAAGACCTCTTTCAGCTTTTGATTCATATGACCCCCAGGTGTTTCAGAAGATAATTCACTCGCTCGAAAGCGTCCCGCTGCCGCATGGTGCGCCCTTCCTCGTCCAAGGTTTCGTCAAATTCCGCCACATCCTTAGGCCCGACGTGGTCGGGCGAGGCAAACTTGGCCGCGATCTTCCTCAGACCCTCGTGCACGAGACCCAGCTTCACATAGGGCCTGAACGCCTCGACGACGGCATCCACGCCGCCGGGGTAGTTCTTGAGGACGAAATAGATGTCGTAGGCGTCCTTGGTCTTCCGCCTGTCGTTCAGAGCCATTCCCTTCATCGCGAGAAACGGCACCACCGAGGCGACCTGGACCTGCACCTCATCCGCGGCGCCATCCGGCAGTTTCCCTTTGATCGCCACCTTGGCCGGCTGGATCTGGAACGCCAAGTCGCATCCCCGCGCCTTGCGAGGCCGCATGTCCAGGGCCTCTTGCGTGCGCCGGCTCTTGCCCGTGCCGCCATATTCACCTGCGAGGAAATCCACCTGCACGACCTGTCCGCGCACCTCCTTGCGGAAGATGAACGGCTGTTTCGTGTCCTGCTGATAGCCGTGCTCGCTGAGGATCTCGCCGATCATCCGGTAACCCAACTCGGTCATCTGCTCATGGTTCAGCGCCAGATCCACGTCGATGCTGCCGACGTGTTGTTCTTCGCTCTCGGGCAGCAGTAGGTCGGGAATCCACCCTCCGACGAGCACCATGTTGTCCCGATACTCACCGAGGATGTGCGTCAACTCGATGAGAACCGACTTGGCCGCCTCCACGGCGTCGGCAGTGTAATCTACGCGTTTTCCGGCCATGACGGTTGGATCACTTGTTGCTTCAGGAAGTCGGCCGCCTCTTCGCCCCGGCCCTTGAGTTGGCGGAGGTCGAGGTAGGTCTGCACGGGCGACGTGAGTTTGGCTCCACCCCTGATTTCCGCGCCGTAGAACACACCCTCGTCGTACGGGGCGATCAGGCTCACGTTGGCCCCGCTGGTGACCGGCTTGAGTTCCAGGCGCTCGGCCACATCGTCGATGTTGCCCGTCAGATAGGCCATCGCCCGCTGGTAGCGCACCATGGGCGCATACCGGGCCGCGCTCGAGAAAGCGGCCAGCGCGTAGGTCGACTTGGTCTTGGCGCACGTCTCGGCCAGCAGACCCTCGAACTCCGCAATGGGTCGGAGCGTGTAGAACTCCCGGACAGTGCTGCGGCGGAAATCATAGTTCTCCTCCCACTCCGCCAGCAGCTTGCCGGGGTCCGTCAGCCGGAAGCCCTCGTCGCCGGTCTCCATCCATTCCCGATCCAGCAGCAGCTTCTTGACGTTGAAGCTCTGGCCGGTGCTGACGCCCGCCTCCTTGGCGAGCGGTTGCACCTTCCACCACCGCCCAGGCGAAGACAACAGCGCCCGGAGCACCCGCTCGGCTTTGGGCGAGTAGAGCGACCGCAGATCGCGCTTCCGGGCAAACGGATTCTCCTTGCCCTCCTTTGAGATGAAGACCTGATCGAAGCACAGCCAGCAGTTCCCGGCTAGATCGGCGTAGCCCACGCCTTCCTGCCGGCAGATCTCGGCTGCCGCGGGCGAAATATAGGGTGCCATGATCACACCGTAGGCATTCGGGATGTTCCCCGTGAATCGCGCCAATTGATTCACCGCATCACGCACAATCCTGGGCTGACCCAGGTCCTTCACCTCAACGATGATCGTCCTCTCGCCCGCGGGCGTTGTCACCCGCAGACACAAATCCGGACGGTCTTCGCCCCCGTCGGGCGCCTTCTGGACCGTGACCCGCACAAACGGCACGCCTTCGAGACACCGCACAAGCGCTCGCTCCGCCACACTC
>JADLBR010000235.1 GCA_020847615.1 Verrucomicrobiia bacterium | reverse complement strand
CCCAGCGATCCGCAGCCGAACTCCCGCCAGCCGCGCCAGTTGAAATTGTGATAGACCTGATGCTTGTAGGGCCGCGGCCTGGCGACGCCGATCCACAGATCCCAGTGGATGCCCTCGGGGATGGGGTCCTCGCCCTCCGGCATGCCGATGCCCTGCGGCCAGTTCGATCTTCCGATCCACGAGTGCGCCTCCCGCACCTTGCCGATGGCGCCATCGCGGATGACCTTCACCACGCAGCGGAGGCCCGCGCTGGAGTGGAGCTGGTTGCCCATCTGCGTGACCACGCCCCTGGACCGGGCGAATTCGCGCATCACGCGCGACTCGTGCACGGTCTGCGTCAGGGGCTTCTGGACGTAGACGTGCTTGCCCAGCGCCATGGCCGAGATCGCGATCGTGGCGTGCATGTGGTCCGGGGTCGACACGGTCACCGCGTCGATGTCCTTCTGCTCCAGCATGCGCCGGAAATCGGCGTATCGCTTCGCCTTGGGGAACTTGCGCGCCGCCGCGCCGATCCCCAGCGGGCGCGCGGCCTGGCCCTTGCCGAGGTTGTCGGGCTGGTCGCCGCCATCGCGGTGGTCGATGTCGCAGAGCGCCACCACATCGTGCAGCTCGCCATCGCCGCTGGCGCCGATCAGGTCCTCCCAGCCCTTGCCGGCCACGCCCACGCACGCGAGCCTCAGCCGGTTGCCCGGGGAGGCCGCCCGCGCGCGGCGGTGCACCGCCAGCGGCGCGAGCGCCCCGCCGAATACGAATGTCCTGAGCAGTCGCCTTCTCGTCGTTCCCGTCGTCATGTCCGACCTCCCGACCGAGGGCGTCTCAGGCCTTCTTGGATTTCTCGCGCTGGGCGATCAGCGCCTTGATCCACGGCCCGCAGTAGGCCCAGTGGTCGTGGAACGTGCGCCCGCTGAAGAGATTGCCGTCGATCACGCAGGGCTCATTCACGAATGTGCCGCCGCAGACCTCGAGGTCGAACTGGCACTTGGCCACCGTCGCCATCTTGCGCCCCTTGACGCAGCCCGCGTAGGCCGGGATCTCGACCCCGTGGCAGACACAGCCCACCGGCTTGTTCGCCTCGAAGAAATGCCGCGTGAGGCGCACGAGGTCCTCGTCATAGCGCGTGTACTCGGGGGCGCGACCCCCCGAGAAGAAGATGCCGGCGTACTGGTCGTAGTGCTCCGGGCGGATGTCCTTGAACGCCGCCGTCGCCTCGATCGTATAGCCCTCCCACTCGCGGGTGATGGTCCAGCCCGGTTTCACCTCGTGCATGACCATGTTGTACCGCTGCTTGATGGGTCCCGCGACGACCGCCTCGAAGCCCTCCTCGCGCACCCGGTAGAACGGGTACAGCGTGTCCACCGTCTCCGTGGCGTCGCCCACCACGATGATCACTTTGTTCATCATATGTCCTTACCTCCTACTATTTTCTGGTCGTTGAGTGAAATCTGGCGCGCCGGGAAAGCGGCGCGAGGACGCGCCGCACTCCAGAGCGCTTCGCGCGAAATGGTGCCGTGCCTGAGTTGAGGGATACACCGATGGATATTGCCGGATTTCGGCCGCAGGCCCTTGGAGTGCGGTGCGTCCCCGCACCGCTGTCGGGGTCCGGGAACCCGCGGCCCTTGGGGCGGGCATGCTCACCCCGCCCCCTCCAGCAGTTTGTTGAGGTGCTCGCGGCTCCGGTTGATCTCCGCCGTGACCGCCGAGGGGGGCTCCAGGATCGGGATCCCCCGCGGGAACGGGTGCATGAAGATCTCCACGAATCCCCCGTAGGCCATCTTTTTCAGCGCGGCCACGGCCGGTCCGAAATCCAGCGCGCCCCGGCCCGGCATCTGCATCAATTCCTTCTCCTTGGGCTGTGGGCCGGTGCTCCAGCCCGCCCCTTGGGCGTAGAAAAATTTCACGGCGGGGCCGAGCTCGGCGACCAGCGCGCCCTGCATCGCGCCATCCTGCGGCAGATGGTGTGGCGCGAACGCCAGCCCTATCCGGTCGGAGACCGACGCCTCGGCGAAGTACCTCATGGAGTCGGCGCTGTGCAGCAGCGAGCCCGAGTGGTTCTCGATCGCGATCGTCACCCCCGCGCGCTCGGCCGCCTGGGCGTGCGGCATCAGCTGCTCCGCGAAATCCCGCACGGCCCTCTTCAGGTCCTCGCCCGTCAGGTTTTTCGGGCCCTTGGCGCCGGTGACGATGACCTCCCCGCCCAGCCGCTTGACGAGCGCCAGCTCGTCCTTGAGCCCGAAGGGGCCCAGGTCGTAGCGCGTGACGCAGCCCAGGCGCACGCCGTGCCCGGCCAGGAGGGCCGCGAACTTCTCCTCGCCCATCTCGCCCAACTGCTCCCGCTGGTTGCCGTGGGCCGCCGGCCAGATGTCGATGTGGGCGGCCCCGATCTTCGGCGCCTCGGGCACGATGTCCGCAAGCGGCGCCTTGCCGTACATCGGTGACGCCAGAATGTACCGGAAGCGGTAGCCCCCCGCCGCGAGCGCCCGCGCCGGACCCGCGGCCAGCGCGGCCAGCCCCGCGCAAAACTCCCTCCTGCCGATGCCGCGCGATGCTCTCACGTTTGTCTTTTTCCTACAGATCGCTTGCTTATCCAATGCCGATATGCGCATATTTTGTGTCTTTTTACGCACACCGTGCCGACGCCCGCCCACTCCCGCGACTATCGGAGCCCGTTCACCCGGCTGGGCATCACGTTTGCCGAGGCCGAGCACGGCGGCGCGGCGGACTTTGTCGTACACGAATGCGGCTTCCTGCGCTACGCGGGCTGGAACCACCGCGGCATCCGCAGCCCCTACTGGCGGCTGCACCACAACAGTGCCCCCGGCAACGCCCTGCGCGCCGACGGGGTGACTTACCCTCTCGAGCCGCGATCGGTGCTGGTGACCCCCCCGGGCGTGACGTTTGACACGATCGGCCGCCGCGCGGTGCCCCACCTGTGGGTTCATTTCACGCCGGCCCAGGAGTTCGCGCTCTCGCTCAAGCAACCGCTGCCCATCCGCGTGACCGCGGGCACCCGGGCGCTGCTCGCCGCCTGCGCCAGGTCCCGTGGCTCGGGCGAGGCCCCGGCGGGCCATCGTCGCCTGCACCACCTCTGCTCCGCGCTGCTCCACGCGGTCTTCGCGGCCATGCCCGTCGCCCACTATCACGGTTATCCTCCCAGGATACTCAGGCTCCTGGAACACATCGACCGACATCCCTCCGCCGATCTCTCCAACCCGCGCCTGGCGGCCCTCGCGGGATTTGGCCTTCGGTCGTTTGAGAAGTGGTTCAAGGGGCACGTGGGCCAGAGTCCGGCCGCCTACGTCGCCGCCGCCCGGATCCGGCTCTCGTGCCGGCAGCTTGCGCTGACCGACCGCCCGATCGACCAGATCGCCGAATCCCTCGGTTTTCCAGACCGGTATTACTTCAGCAGGGCATTCCGCCGTCAGATGGGGTGTGGCCCCGCGACGTTCCGGAGGGGGCGGCCCCGCGCATCAACGGATTGACAACCCGGTTCATGAGGTTCCAATCTAATCTATAGAGTCCCTGTCATCCGCCCGTCGGGAGGGTTCATGGGCGGCGACGCGACGACGCGGGCGCGCGGTTGGTCGGGCTCCCTGATCGAGGAGTGACGCGCATGGCGGAACGCAAGAAGAAGACTCGGGCCAAGCCGAAGGGGCGGCGGCCTTCGGCGGCGCGCGCCCATGATGCCTGGGCCATCACCCGCGAGATATTCGAGCACTTCATGGATCGCCTTCCCGCGGCGACCTTCATCAAGGACGCGGAGGGGCGCACGCTCTACTTCAACCAGTTCATGCGCGACGTGCTGGGCGCCCAGGACTCCTGGATCGGCAAGCGGTCCGACGAGCTGTGGCCCGGCCCCGTCGGAGAGCACATGTGCCGCGATGACGCGTTTACCCTGGAGAAGGGATTTACCGAACGCGAGGAGACCGTGCCGACCAAGGACGGTACCCCGCGCCATTACCACACGCAGAAGTTCACCATCCCGCGCCGGGGCGAGAAACCGCTCTTGGGCGGCATCGCGCTGGACATCTCGAAGCGCAAGGCCGCGCTCCGCGCGCTGGAAACCAGCGAGGCCACGCTGCGCGCGATATTTGAGTGCGCGGGCGAGGGGATAGCGCTGGTCGATCCCTCCACGCGCCGGTTCGTCGTCGCGAACCAGCGGTTTGCCGAGATGTTGGGCTACACCCGGGAGGAGATCCTCCGGCTCAGGGTCGAGGACGTGCACCCGCCCGACCAGATGGTCGCGATTCTCGACGAGTTCTCGGCCCACGTGAGGGGCCAGCGCACGGAGAGCGCTGAGCTTCCCGCGATGCGGAAGGACGGCACCGTCTTCTTCGTCAACATCACCTCCACGCCGGTCAACCTGCCGGACGGCAGGCTCCAGATGGGGATCTTCCGCGACGTGACCGACCGGAGGCGCGCCGCCGAGGCCCTGCGGGAGAGCGAGGAGCGATTCCGCGTCGTGTTCGAGAACGCGCCCTTCGGCGTGGCGCTCGTGGGCGCCGACGGGCGCCCGGCGCTCGTCAACAGGGCCATGACGCAGATGCTCGGCTATTCCGCCGACCAGTTGAGGGATCTGCGGTTCACGGATTTCACGCTGGCGGCGGATGCGCGGGCCGACGAGGAACTCTTCGGGCAGGTCATGCGCGGCGAGCGCGAGACCTACCGCATGGAGAAGCGCTACATCCACGCCGACGGCAGCATCGTCTGGGGCAGCCTCGGCGTCGCGGCCGTCAAGGACAGGGATGGGAGGGTGACCCATTGCATCGGCGTGGT
>JADLBR010000234.1 GCA_020847615.1 Verrucomicrobiia bacterium | reverse complement strand
TCCCGGGTTTGCTCGCCCCGGTCGTACGTGGCGAGGATCCGTTCCCGTAGATCGATCGATAGGGTCGGCATCCACCAACCTACCACAAACATTCCGGACGGCTACAGAATTATTTAAAGTGCTCTAGCAGCCTATCAGTTTCCGGCAACCCGCTGCGGCGGGCGCTCCCGCCCGTGGGGGTTGGCGCGCCCGGCGTATTGGGCTATGGGAGCGGCGGGAGCACGGCGCGCAATTTCTTGACGAGAGGCGGGAGCGCGCCGAGGGTCCGGTCGATCTCAGCTTCTGTGGTGAGGTCGGAAAGCGAGAAGCGGACGGCACCGCGGGCGGCGGGCGAATTCAGGCCCATGGCGGTGAGGACGTGGGAGGGCTTTGGTGAACCCCCGACGCAGGCCGATCCGGTCGAGGCGCAGATGCCGTGGCGGCCGAGTTCCAGCAGGAGCGATTCGGCCTCGATGCGATCGAAGGTGATGTTGGAGGTGTTCGGGAGGCGGCGCGATGGGTCGCCGTTCACCCGGGTGCCCGGGATCAGGGCGAGGATGGAGGTCTCCAGCCGATCGCGGAGGCGGCGCATTCGGGCGTGCTTTTCCACGGCGTCTTCCATGGCGAGTTCGGCGGCCCGCCCGAGGCCGGCGATCGCGGGCGTGTTCTCGGTGCCGGCGCGGCGGCCCTTCTCTTGGCCTCCGCCGAGGCATTGGCTGGCGAAGGGAACACCCCTCCTGACGAAGAGGGCGCCGATGCCTTTCGGGGCATGGAATTTGTGGCCCGACAGGGACAGGAAATCGGCGCGGCAGAGCGAGAGGTCTATCCGTGCCCTGCCCGGCATCTGGACGGCGTCGGTATGGAAGAGGACCCCTCGCGCCCTGCAGATGTCGGCGATCTCCTCGACGGGGAAGAGGACGCCCGTCTCGTTGTTGGCGGCCATCACCGACACGATGGCGGTATCGCGCCGGATGGCGCGTTCGACTTGAGCGGGGTCCAGAATGCCGGAGGGGCCGACGTCGAGCCAAGTGACGGCGTGGCCGGATTTCTCGAGGGCGGCGCAATGTCGGATGACCGCCGAGTGCTCGACGCGGGTGGTCACGATGTGGCTGAGGCCGGTGGTCTGGATGGCGGAGCGGATGGCGGTGTTGTCGGATTCGGTGCCGCAACTGGTGAAGATGACTTCCTGGGGCGCGCAGCGGATGAGGGCGGCGACGCGCTCTCGGGCGGCCTCGACGGCCTTGGCGACCTGCGAGCCGAAGGTGTACACGCTGGACGGATTGCCGTAGAGGTCGGTGAGGAAGGGGACCATGGCCTCGAATACCTCAGGGGCGACCTGGGTCGTCGCGTTGTTGTCGAGGTAGATGACGTCTCTGGCTCGAACTTCCATGGCTTGACAAATGGCGCGCGAATAGGTTTGGAACCTGAGGACAATGCGCCGATGTGGCCCAGAAGCAAGCCCGTGGGGCGGACGATGAAGATCTGTGACGTGACGCAGTTCTACTCGCCGTACGGCGGGGGCGTGCGGCGGTACATCGCGGAGAAGCAGGCCTTCGTGCGGGCGCGGGGCGAGGATGAGCACGTGCTGGTGATCCCGGGCGCGCGGGACGAGTGCATCATGGAGGGGCCGTGCAAGGTGCACACGGTGCGCTCGCCCCGGCTGGACCGGACATCTCGGTATCGTCTGCTGCTGCGCGTGGGCCGGGTGCGGGAGATCCTGCGCCAGGAGAGGCCGGACATGATCGAGTTGGGCGATCCCTATCATGTCGCATGGGCCGCGTGGATGGAATCGTGCGCGCTGAAGGTCCCCGTGGTGGGGTTCTACCACAGCCATTTTCCGGACGCCTACCTTCGGACGGTGAAGAAGTACTGCGGCGCGATGGCGCACGATTTCGTGCAGGACTACGCGCGCGCGTACATCGAGCGGCTGTATGGGAGGCTGCGGCGGACACTGGTGCCATCGCCGCACCTCAGGGACCTGCTCGCCTCGTGGGGCGTGGCGAACGCGGTGGTGGTGAGGCTGGGGGTGGACACGGGGGTGTTTCGCCCGGGCGATCAGGATCTGGGGATGCGGCGCGAACTCGGGGTGCCGGAGGGGCGCGTTTGCCTTCTTTTCGTGGGCAGGCTGGCGCACGAGAAGGGGGTGGCGACGCTGTTGGGGGCGTTTCGGCGACTGCACGCGGGGGCGCCCGGGCGCTTCCATCTGGTCGTGGTCGGGCAGGGGCCGCTGCGCCGCGACGTGGAGGCGGCGGCGCGGGCGACCGGGGCGGTGAGTTGGAGGGGCAATTTCGAGGATTCTTCGGAATTGGCGCGCGTGTATCGGGCGGTGGACATCTTTGTGCATCCCGGGGTGCTGGAGACCTTCGGGCTGGTCACCGTGGAGGCGCAGGCGTGCGGCCTGCCGGTCGTGGGCATACGCGGCAGCTACATGGATCGGCTGGCCTTCTGCGGGATCGAGAGGTGGGCGCGCGAGAACACGCCCGCGGCGCTGGCGGAGGCGGTGCGCGCGATGGCCGACGGGCTCTCCGGGGGGGTGGGGCGCGCCGTTGCCGCCGCGGCTGCGGAGTACGCGTGGCCGAAAGTTTTTTCCGAGTTGTTTGCCGTCTACCGTCAGGTGTGCGACGAGGTTGCCGATGAGCGAAGAGGCGAAGGCAGGAGCGGAGGCGCCGCGTTGGGATTTGCGGGCCTATGAGCATCGGGAGCGGGGTCAGCCCTAGACAGCGTGTTGCCCAAGTCGAGTAACTGCGTGGGATGATCGCATGGCGCAATACCGGGGACGGAGACAAGAATGCAGCCCTTCGTTGCGTTGCATTTTGCGCGAGGCGCTTTGGAGTGCGGTGGGTCCCCGCACCGCGTTGCACCCGCGTCGCGCAGCACCAAGGACCGCTTCGACAC
>JADLBR010000233.1 GCA_020847615.1 Verrucomicrobiia bacterium | reverse complement strand
GCCATTTTTTGAAATCACAAACTGTTGGCCGCGTTTCCAGTGCCGAAAACCGATCGGAGACCCGTATTTCAGAGCGCGGTTTTCCTTTGAGCCTGCATATTTCGCGCATGCGCGTGAAATATGCAGGTTAGGCAGGGGGTCGTCGGGCCTTGGGTCCAGAGAGACGCTGATCACGCCGGACTGTCATCCTATGGCGGCGCCCCGCGGCGAGGGGTAAAAACCGGGGCCCTGAGCCGGCGCGCCAAGGAAAAAGGGAGTGAAGGGGCTCCCAAAAGGAACGCGCACCGGTCAGGGCCCGATGTAATTGTTTAGACAGGACCCAGATGACACCGTTCAATTAAAATTTCAAACATGCAAAGGAGGGTCATTCCGGGAATGGGCCAGATTCTTAACCCGTTTGCCTACAGCGCCTTACTGGATGATGCCGCCGTTTCGCGCAACCACTCGGCGGCACGCTGGCGGGCGGCATCCATCTTGGGATAGCGGATTTCCCGGTAGCCGGTGACCGACTCTGGAAGCCGGAGGGAGCGGGTCCAGACTTGGTAGTCCTCGTCGCGGGAGAAACGGAACTCGTCGGCAAGTTTGAGGTACCAGTCGCGGAACTGGCGTTCCTTCGCGTGCCAGGCGGGGAGCCAGCGGCGGAGGAATCGGCACTCGCGCATGAGGCGTAGCATCCAGTCGCGGGAGCGGATCTTGAAGCGGAACGTGCGCGAGCCGATCGTGAACTCGGGGCGGTTGAGGTGGTGGTAGATGATGTGGTCGCCGCGCTCGGGGTCGATGCCATAGCGCTCCTGGTCGCGGGCATATTTCTCGTCGCTTGTCAGGAGATGGGCAACCCAGACCTCGTCCTTGATGGCCATGACGCGGTGGGCGTTCCAGACGACGGCCCGGGTTGCGGCAAAGCCGTGTTGTGCCGAGTCGCGGCGATACACCGAGAGGACCGAGTCGACGTAGCGCTGCGCGTAGGCCGGGCCATCGTACTGGAGCAAATCGTGGATTCGGATGGCGAAGAGGCGGAGGCTCTCCTGGTCGATCCGCAGCGGCTCGACGGCCCGGGTGACGAGCTGGAAGAGCTGGCGGGCCTGGCGCTCCCCGCGGCGCCCGCGCTTGCGCAGGAAGGAGGATTTCTCGGCGACGACGTCATTGTAGGTGGGAGCGGGCGCGGCCTTCTCGGCGGGGCCGCGCGCGGCGACCCATCGCCCGAGGTTGAATGCCTTCCAATTGTCGGTGGCCGCGGGGCCCATGGTCTCGCGGATGGCCCACTCGAGGCTCTCGATGGAGAGCGGGAGTTCGCCGCGCTGGAACGCGATGCCGAGCATGAGGATGTTGCCGTATAGTTTGGTGCCGAAGAAACGTTCCGACAGCTCGGAGACGTTGTGGCCAAAGTAGCGCCCCTCGAGGGTGTGGTGGCGGATGGCGTCCTCCAGGTCGGCGACGCAGAAATCGTCCTTGCCCAGGAGCGTGAGGATGGTGGGGGTCTTGGAGGTGTTGACGACGGCGGCGGTGCGGGTCCGGGAACCGACGCGCTGGTTGGTTGCGGGGTCGAGGCCGCGCGCCGCCTCGAGGGCGTCGATGCCCAGGATCAGATCGGCCTTGCCGTAGGGGATGATGCTGGAGGAGTGGTCCTTGCCGGGCTTGAGGTAGGTGATGTGGGAATAGATGCCGCCGTTACGGATCGCGAGCCCGGCCTTGTCGCAAAACTTGACCTCGAAGCCCTCGCGGTGGCCGGCGCGGACCAGGGTGGCGGTCGAGCTCGCGACGCCCATTCCGCCGACGCCCGCCAGATAGACGCGGAAGGCGTCCTCGAACGCGCGGGGCGCGGGGAGGGGTATGCTGTCGATGTCCAGCCTCTCCAGTCGCGGGCTGGGTTTCTGGTGGCGGACGATGGTGATCTCCTCGAACGAGGGGCACGCGTAGGTCTTCGTGCAGGCGGTGTCGGCGACGCACCAGGAGAGGTCGGTCTGGAGCTTGCGGCCGAAGTCGGTCTCGACAAATGTGAGGCCGGGGCAACCGGTGGCGATCGTGCACTCCAGGCAGTGCTCGCAGACGTCGGCGGCGACATTCACGAAGCGCTTCCTGCGCAGGAAGCCGCGCTTGCGGACCTCGGCGCGCTCCTCGCGGGCGCGGGCGCGGTGGAAGGTGATGCCGCACTCCTTGTCGGCGATGATCACCTTCACGCCGTCGCGAAGGATGGTGTTCTCGAGGATGCGCCGGTAGTGGTCTCGGTCGGCGGGGTTGGTGCGGGTGATCTCGGCGCCCCCGTCGCGCGTGATGGCGGAGGCGATGCGGTCGATATTCTGGGTGAAGGTCTCGTTGCCGAGGATATCCCTGTCGAGGCCGGGCGTGATCTGGTGCCCGGTCATCGCGGTCGTGCGATTGTCGAGGATGATGTAGGTGATGTCCTGGCCGTTCTTGATGGAGTTGGATATGGCGAGCTGGCCGCTGTGGAAGAAGGTCGAATCGCCCATGAAGACGACCTGCTTGTTGGTGATGAAGGCGTCGATGCCCAGGCCCGTGCCGCCGCCGAGCCCCATGCCGCTGTAGTTGTGCATGAGGTCCTTGGTGGGCTCGAACATCAGCATCGTGTAGCAACCGGTGTCGCCGTGGAAGACGATGTCGACGGGGCCGCGCCTGTGGCGGCGGGCCATGTAGGCCGGGTCGCGAAACGACCTCTTGATGTCCACCAGCAGGGAGGCGGAATCGCGGTGCGGGCAACCCGGGCAGAAGGTGGGGGTGCGGGCGGCGAGCTTCACGCGGGCGTTGGCGGTTTCCGCGATCAGGGCCATCTCGGCCTCGACGGCGCCCGCATCGACGCGCACCAGCGGATCGCGGAGGTTGAGGAGCACCGGCCCGAGGCACTCGATGAGGATCGAGGGGTTGAGTCCGCGGTGCGCCGGAATGCCGCGGAGGTCGCCCGGCAGATCCTTGCCCCAGACCTTGATGCGCAGGTCGTCGTGGTTGGCGATGGCGGCGACCTGCTCCTCGATGAAGCCGCGGCGCTCCTCGATTACGATGATCTCCTCGGCGATCTCGGCGACGCGCCGGACCTGTGCGGGGTTGATGGGGTAGGTGACGCCCAGCTTGAGGATGGGGAACGCGTCGGTCAGCCCCATCTCGGCGAGCGCGTGCCCGAGGTAGGCGAAGGCCAGCGCGGAGGACACGAAGGCGTAGCGATACTTCTTGCCCGGCGCCGTGCCGGACGGGAGCGCCAACCGGTCCACGCCGTATTTCTCCGCCGAGGCCCAGAGGCGCCGATAGCGCGAGGGGAAATCCTGCTCCTTGCGCCAGGTCCGAGGCGGCAGGAGCACCTTGTTCTCAAAATCGACCTTGGATGTGTCGAGTTCGATGGGGTTGTTCGTGTTGATGCGCGGGAGATTATTCCGGCGGACGCGGACGGAGCCGCCGCCGTCGGCCTGGTTGGTCGTGATGAGGTAGCCGATGTACAGCTCGGCCTCGCGCGAGAGCCTGAAACCGATGTCGATCCAATCCTTGATCTCCTGGTTGTCGGTGGGTTCAAGGACGGGCATGTGGAGGTGCTTGGCGAGATAGCGCGAATCGGCGGGCACCTGGGTCGAGTCGCTCCACGGGTCGTCGCCCATGACGACGATGGCGCCGCCCTCCGGATGCGCGCCGCCGAGGTTGCCCAGCGCGAGCGCGTCGGAGGCCACGTGGACGCCCACGCTCTTCATGACGGCGATGGCCCGAAGCCCCAGCATCTGGGAGCCATTGAGCATGGCCACCGACAGGGCCTCGTTGTGGGCGAGCACCGCGCGGATGCCGTAGCGCTTCGGGATCTCGGCAATGCGCTCGATGGTGTCAAAGAAGCCCGCAACCGGAGAACCGGGGTAGCCCGTCCAGAGATGCGAACCCCCCTCGGTCTCGAGTAACCCCTTGACGATGAGCTCGTTGCCCGTGAAGACCTCCGAGCCCTCTTCCTTCAAGAAGCGGGGATCGACGGCGGCGGCCAGGCTCTTGGACATGGGGAGAAGTTTAGGTGCGGGTGCCCGGGGTGCAAACGAAAAGGGCCACGCGTCGCGGCGGCTCGGCGGGCCCGCGCCGTGCGGTGATCCCGATCGCGGCCGGCGGCCCGGTCAAAAACTGGGGCGCCGCACGACGGTGTCGTGGAGGAAGGCGTCGCTGGGATCGGGGTAGTCGAGGGTGAAGTGGAGGCCGCGGGACTCGTGTCGCGCGGTGGCGCATTCGACGATGAGCATGGCGACGCGGGCCAGATTGCGGAGTTCGACGAGGTCGGGGGTGAGGCGGAAGTTCCAGTAGAAGTCGTTGATCTCGCGCCAGAGGTTGTGGAGGCGGGTGTGGGCGCGGTGGAGGCGCCGGTCGGTGCGGACGATCCCGACGTAGTCCCACATGAGGCGTCGGATCTCGTCCCAGTTATGGGAGATGACGACCATCTCGTCGGGTATGGTGAGTCCGCCGGCCTCCCAGTGGGGGATCTGTGGCGGGGGAGGGGGCAGGTCGCGGTTGCGCGCCTGCAGGGCGGCGCGGTGTGCGGTGACGATGGCCTCGAGCAGGGAATTGGAGGCGAGGCGGTTGGCGCCGTGGAGGCCGGTGTGGGCGACCTCGCCGATGGCGTATAGGCCGGGGAGGGTGGTGGCGCCGTGCATGTCGGTCACGACGCCGCCGCACTGATAGTGGGCGGCGGGGACGACGGGGATCGGCTCTCGGGTGATGTCGATGCCGCAGCGCAGGCAGGTCTCGTGGATCATGGGGAAGCGGTCGCGGATAAAATCGGCGGGGCGGTGGCTGAGGTCGAGGAAGACGCACGGTGCGCCGGATCGCTTCATCTCGGCGTCGATGGCGCGCGCGACGATGTCCCGCGGGGCGAGGTCCTTTTTCGGGTGCGCGCGCTCCATGAAGGCGTTGCCGCCGCGATCGACGAGGCGCCCGCCCTCGCCACGGAGGGCCTCCGAGATGAGGAAGGGTGTTTCGCCCGGGCGGTACAGGCAGGTGGGGTGGAACTGGACGAACTCCATGTTGGCGACGGTGGCGCCCGTGCGCCATGCCATGGCGACGCCGTCCCCGGTGGCGATGTCGGGGTTGGTGGTGTGGAGATAGACCTGGCCGCAGCCTCCCGTGGCGAGGACGGTGACGGGGGCGGTGAACGTGTGGACATCGCCGGCCTTGCGCTCCAGCGCGTAGAGGCCCAGGCAGCGGTCGGGCCGGGCGGGCTCGACCTTCCGCCCGGTGATGAGGTTGACGCCGATGTGATCCTCGAAGACCTCGATGTTGTCGTGGGCCTCGATGGCGGCGAGCAGGGCGCGCTCGACCTCGCGGCCCGTGGCGTCCTTGGCGTGAAGGACGCGGCGCTTGGAGTGACCGCCCTCGCGTCCGAGGTCCAGTTCGCGGCCGCCGCCGCCCTCCAGTTCGCGCTCCGTGAAGCGCATGCCCAGCTCGATGAGCTCGCGGATGCGGGCCGGCCCCTCTTGGACGATTGTGCGGACGACCTCCTCGCGGCAGAGGCCGGCGCCGCAGCGGAGCGTGTCCTGGACGTGCAGCTCGAAGGAGTCCTCGGCGGAAGTCACGCAGGCGATGCCGCCCTGCGCGTAGTTGGTGTTGGACTCGGCGCGGGACTTCTTGGTGACGATGCCGACGCGGCCGGAGTCGGCGACCTTGAGCGCGAAGCTCAGGCCGGCGATGCCGCTGCCGACCACCAGGAAATCGAACTCGTGTTTCATGCGGGGGGGCTCGCGATTGGGTCTTCCGCGCTTGCGGTGGGCGCGGTCCGTGGGTAATGTAGTCCTAGACCCAACATTGATGGAATCGCGCCGGAATGCAATGGCGCGGTGGGTGTTGTGTCCACCAGGAGATTCAACGATGAGCGAAACCGACGGCGCGACGACGAAGGACAGACTGATACAGGATTTCAGGGCGATGCTCGGGGATTTCGAGTCCCTGATGCGCGACGGGGCGTCCCAGCTTGGGGAGAAGGCGGGCCTTGCGCGGGAGCAACTCGACCAGAACATGCGGCGGCTGCGCTCCCAGCTCGAGGACGCCGAAGGGCGGTTGCGCGAGCGCGGCAAGGTGATGGCCAAGGCGACCGACGATCTGGTGCACGACCACCCGTGGGAGTCGGCCGGGGTGGCGTTTGGCGTCGGGCTGCTGATCGGGATTCTGATCAATCGGCGGTAGGCCGGGGCCATGGCCGACTTTCTGTTTGGTTCGCGGGGACTGGCCGAGTCACTCCGCGGGGCGCTGGAGTCCGCCCTGCGGATCGTCGAGGCCCGGCTTGAGCTGCTGGGCATCGAGTTGCAGGAGGAGAAGCATCGCCTGCTTGGGTTGGCGGCGCTGGCATCCGGGGTCGTGGTGTTTGCGTCGCTGGCGATGGTGGTGCTGACGATCGGCCTGATCGCGCTGGCGTGGGATCATCCCGCGGCCCGGCATCTGGTGATCTGGGCGATCTTCGCCGCGTACGCGTGCCTGGGGCTGCTGTGCTGGCGCGGGTTCGCGTCGCGCGTGCGGCAGCAGCCGAGGATCTTCGAGAGCACGGTCGAGGAGCTGCGCAAGGACCGGACATGGCTGAGACCCCGCTGAAGATGCTCGAGGTCAGGAAGAGGCTTCTGCTGGAGCGCATCTCGCTGCAGCGCGGGGAGCTGGCCGCCCACATGCGCGGGATACGCCGGGGCGTGGGCTGGATCTCGCTGGGGGTTGGCGCGCTGGGGGCGGTCCGGGGGGCGGCCGGCGTGCTGGCTGCGGCGCGCCTTGTGGCGCCCGGGGGCAAACGGCGGCTCTGGCCGTTGGTCGTGGCCGGTGCCACCGCGGCATGGGGTTTGGGCAAGGCGGCCGCCGGGGCCGCGCGCCGCCGATGGATGGCGCGGCGTGGGGCCGTCGATGTGACGACGGCTTAAGTCTTGGGAAAGCCCGCCGCCGGCGCGAGGACGCGTCGCATCATTCATGGGGGAACTTCTGGTGGGTCGCGGCTGCCTGAAGGCAGCACTACGAACATTCCCGCGGCGTTGAGTTCGTAGTTCCGCCTTCAGGCGGCTTACGTGTAACGCGTTCTTGATTAATCGCTTGCCGTATGATTCTGGGTGCCGCGAACTTCGAAGTTTTTAGGTCATCATGCCCCGCGGACGGGGCACCGCCGGGGGTGAAAATGTGGCCGATCGCCTCGGGCGATTGGCGCCCAAACGCTTACGCGTTCGGCTACGGGAGGCGCTGCGGCCATTTTCGAGTCAGTGCGCCTCGGCGTGAGGGACCGATTTTGCGCCGGGATCCTGGCGGCTGGCGATCAGTTGGGCGAGCAGCGAGCCGGGGGGCAGGATGTTGATCTCCGCCTCGCCGCGCAGGATGCGGTCGACCTCGAGGGTGTCGAAGATGGCCCCGAGGACCTCGGGGTCCGAGGAGACCTCGCGGAGGGTCATGTGGAGCATGTGCGGGCGCATCGCCGCGGCGCGGGCGAACTCCGTGGCGGCCTCCTTCTCAGCGGCGCTGCGGATGACGCCGACCTGATTGGCGCCGGCCTGCCGGATCGCGGAAGTGACCTGGCGGAGGCGATTGACGACCTTCTGCTCGATCTGGCGGATCATCTCCTTGTCGCGGAAGTGGACCTTGCGGATGTAGACCGAGCCGAGGCGGTAGCCCCATTGGGCGGAGCGCGGGGAGACCTCGGAGCGCACCACGCGGCTCATGCCATGCCGGTTTTCCAAGAGTTGGCCGAGGGGCATGTTGCTGAGGCAGCGGACCGCGGCGTTGCTCACGTTCGCCCGCAGCGAGCCGCGGGGGTCGGCATTCTGGAAGAGGAAATCCGAAGGGTTGGAGACGCGCATCTCGTACCAGACGCCGACGCCCATGGGCGTGCCCTCCTCCGAATTCACGGGCTGGCTGCGCAGGTACTCCTGGTCGAGGCGGAGATCCACCGTGTGGACCCGGCCGAAGAAGGGCAGGAGGGCGGCGGCCGGCCCCATGCGCAGCCAGAGGCAGTGGAAGCCGGGCTGGTCGATCACGGAGACGACCTTTCCGAACAGCACGTACACCTTGGCCTCGCACTCGTTGACGACGACGTAGAGGCGCAGCGCGCGCGCGACCGCGAGGACCAGGGGGACGAGGACCCACCACGCGGCGAAGCTGAGGAAGAAGGCCTGGAGAAATCTCATGGCCGCTCCTCGATGAATACCCGCCGGGCGCGCTGGTAGAGGTCGAGTCGCACGTTGCGGATGAAGGCCCGCAGGGCGGGCGAGCCCGCCTGCTTCAGGGTGGCGAGTTGCTCGGCCAGCGCGCGGATCGGTTTGACCTCGGCCTCGGCCTTGAGCGTCTCGATCTCGACCGCGCGCTTGGACTGCTCGATGGTCTGGTCCGCCAGCGCCTGGGCGGCGCTGATGTGGGCGGAGACCTCGTTGTGCGCGGTGTTGATCGCGGCCAGCGCCGACTCGATCTCCGGGGGCGGGTCGATGCCCGTGATCAGCGACGCGTCCAGCAGGATGCCGTATCGGGCGGACGAGGAGCGGCACTCCGCGTCCATCTGCTCGTTGAGCGCGTTGAGGTTCTTCCGAAGGTCGTTGAGCGAGATGCCCTCGATGGTCGTGGGGGGGCGCGGCGGCGCCCCCGGGGCGGGGGCCTCTTCGGCGAAGATGGCGATGCGCTCCCGGAGCACGGAAATGAAGTAACCCATCACGTGGGCGATGGGGTTCTTCACGCCGAACACGCAGGCGTAGAGGTTCTCCTCGGCCACGCGGTACCGGATCTGGCCGGTGACGCTGATGTTGAGCTGGTCCTTGGTGACCGCCTCGAGGGAGGTGCCCCCGGCGTTGGCCTCGGGAGTCTCGGGGTCGAAGGCGATGTTGGCGGTCTGTATCGCGACGTTGACCTTGTGCACCCGCTGCCAGGGGAACTTGAAATACGGGCCTCCTGGGCCGATGACCTTGAGTCGGGGGTAAGCGTAGCGCTCGCGCTCCTCCTCGTTGAGCAGATCGCCGAGTGGCCCGTCGATGATGGTGGCTTTGCCGATGCGGCGCGCCCTGCCGAAACTCGTGAGCACCGCGCGCTCGTTCTGGTCCACGGTGAACAGGCCCGCGAGCAGATAGCGCACGATAAAATAGGCGAGGAACCCCAGCGCGATCCCGAGCAGCGTGCCCATGGCGCATCCATCCTATGGGGGTCTCCTCGCGGGTGGCAAGCCCGGTCGAGAAGCCCGCGGTCCTTGCGGGGGGCGGTCAGCCCTTGAGAAAACTCTTCAGCATCCAGACGGTCTTCTGGTGGAGGGTGATGCGCCCGATCATGAGATCCTGGCTCTCCGGGTCGTTGGCCTCGCCGGCGATGTCGCGCGCCCGGCAGGCGTCCGCGATGAGCTTCTCGTTGGAGGCGATCAGCGCGCGGACGTAGTCCTCCTGCGCGAGCGGGGACGCGAATTCCTTCATCTGCGCGGTCGCGGCGAACTTGCCGAGGCCGCCGATGGCAAAGGCGCCCAGGGCGCGGATGCGCTCGGCGATCTCGTCGATCGCGGTGAAGAGTTCCTCGTACTGCGTCTGGAAGGCGGTATGCAGCGCAAAGAAGCCGGGTCCCTCGACGTTCCAGTGCGCCAGATGGGTCAGGGACATCAGCGCGTAGGAGTCGGCGAGGACCTGGTTCAGGCTGTCGGGAAGGGACGTGGCTGCGGGGTTCTTCATGTG
>JADLBR010000232.1 GCA_020847615.1 Verrucomicrobiia bacterium | reverse complement strand
TCATCTCCGCGGCGTTGTCCTGATTGTTGCCGCCCAGGTCCAGGACGCCGCCGACGACGGTGATGTTGCCGTTGGTCGCGAGGCGGTTGTTGCCCGCGAGGAACAGCGTGCCCTCGTTGACCGTCGCGCCACCGAGGAAGGTGTTCTGGTTGGAGAGGACCAGGGTCCCGAGGCCGTTCTTGGCCAGGCCGCCGTTGCCCTCGATGACGTTGTTCACGGACAGCGTCTGCGTGTCGTCCACCACGATGGTCCCGCCACCGTTGGTCGTGATGACGGTGTTGGCCGCCATGTGGTAGTTGCTGACCGCGCGGAACGCGCCGCCGTCGAACGTGACGCGGTCGAAGGCCACTCCCGCCGCGGCCACCGCGCTGGTGCCGCCGGCCATGTACAGGTTGCTCACGAAGGACGAGCCGCCGTCGAGGTACGCGAACCCGCCGGAGACGCTCAGGTTGCTGATATTGACGCTGTCGCCCCGGTTCGAGAACCAGCCGGCCTGCATGACAACCTCCCGAACGTCGCCGGTGGTTCCGGGCAGGATGTCGAAGATCGAATTGTCGCGGGTGACCGTCGCGGTGCCGTTGATCGCGCCCCCGTTGGTCATGGACAGTCGACCGTTGAAGACGTTGAAGGTCACGTCGGCGCTACCGGTCCCGAACAGGACGGATTCAAAGGTTGCATCCGAAACGCCATTCGTTGTGCCGATGTACAGATTGCGGGCCTGCCCGGCCAAGTCGGACTGCACATCGAGCAAGTCGAAGTCCTCGTTGGAGCCGCTGCCGGTGCCGCTGGAGCTCTCGCTCAGGAACGCGTTGGTGCCCATGAGAATGAGCCCGAGTCGCGCCTCCGTATTCTCCTCGTCGATCCGGAGGTGAGCATTCTCGCGCATCCAAACGTTGGTCACGTTGAAGATCGGAGTGCTGCCGGTGCCAACGATCTTGTCCCAGGTGTTCGTCACGGCGCGCAGCCACATCGTCTTCTGATCGGTCCCTCCGTAGTTGGGTCCGCTGGTATCCACCGTGATTTTCTGGGCGATCGTGTACCCGCCGGCAACCGCATTCGTCCTGTTGAGCTCAATCAGGAGATTGCCGTAATCGTTGATCCTTATCCCGTCAGGGCCAAGGGCCAAGGTGCCATCGCGCAGGCGATCGTACATGCCGAAGCCATCGGTCAGGTTCGTGTCGGTCTGCGCCTGGATCCAGAGGCGCGACGCATCGCCATCGGGGTTAAACACCAGATCGTTCGTCACTGCGAATCGGCTCAGCCGATACGGGTTGATCACGATGTTGTTGGAGACCACCACGTCGCCACGGTTAAACTCCACGCCCCGGTTGCTTTGCCTGACCGCCGGCGAGTTGATGACGAGGTCCCCGCCGATGATCGTCACATCGGTATCGTTATCTCCGACGCGCAGGGTGCCCGATCCGCCTATGCCATTCGTCGGTCCCAGATAGACGGAGCCGAGGATCAGGTTCGTGCTGGCGCGGAGGCGAAGCTCGGGGCTCGCGAAGGCGCCGGGCGCAAGGTTGGTGTTCGAGGTGGGCTCGAAGAGGATGTCGCCATCCACCCGGACAAACCCGTTCTGGAGGCTGACCAAGCTGGTATCGTTGGTGGCGTCAACAACGTGTATTCCCCCGAATATCCGCGTCACGTCGTTGGTGGTGTCGCCGAACAGCAAATCGCCGCCACCCGATGCGAAGGCGTTGCTGATCTCGCTATAGCCGCCATAGAACCGCACGGCTCCCGAGCGCGACTCGGCGAGGTTCACGATGCTGGTTGCACCCTTGAACTCCAGGGCACCATAATTGACGACGTCACGGAACTGCGCCACGCCGATGTTCCGTCCCAGCGCGTTCGTGCTCTGGATGTTCGCCGTGGCGCCGTTGGTCACCCAGATGTCGCGGCCGACGGTCAGGACGTTGTTGCTGGTGATGTTGATCGAGCCGCCGTGGAAGGAGACATCATTGAACCGGTTGGTCGCGCCGTAGAGGTTGATGGTCCCGGTCTGGTTGACCGTCTGGCGCATCGTGCCGTCG
Source organism: Verrucomicrobiia bacterium (assembly GCA_020847615.1). Taxonomy (GTDB): domain Bacteria; phylum Verrucomicrobiota; class Verrucomicrobiia; order JADLBR01; family JADLBR01; genus JADLBR01. The sequence continues at coordinate 22,157 of JADLBR010000232.1, read as the reverse complement.
CCGCGGACGGTGGTGAATGGGACGGTGTCGTTGAAGGTGGTGACCGTGGCGTTGGTGGTGGCGATCTCCGGCCGGATGTTGAACGTCTGTCCCGCGGAGGCGGTGATGAAGACGTTGCTGGCGCCGAAGGCGGCGAGGACGGCGGTGTTGTTCGTGGCGCCCACTGTCGCGACGATGCGCTCGAGGTTGCCGCCCTCGCTGCCGGAAATCGTCAGCCGGCGGTTGTTGCCGATGGCAAAGGAGTTGACGGTCTCCACCAGGGCGGTCTTCATGCCGTCGTCGCTGAAGACGATATTCATGTTCGTCAGCAGGTGGCTGTACAGGACATTGGTCATGACGCGAACGCCACCGGCCCCGCCAAAGGTCGGGCTGCCGTCGTTGACGATCAGGAGCGATTGCGGGTCGATGACCATGTTGCTGATGACGGTGGTCGTGGCCCCGGCGTTGTCGTCGCCGGTCCCGGTCCAGAAGGCGCCGCCGGGCCCGATGATGATCTTGCCGCGATTGAGGGTGATGTTTGCCTGGCCCCCCGCGTTATCCAACCAGAGAGTGGCGCCGCTGCCAGCGATCAGGGTGGCATTGCTCGAGCCCGTCGCTTGCCCTATGCCGTCCGTGGCTCGCACCTGCACCCGCCCGTCGGTGACCGTGAACACGAAGTTGCTGGGGATCGACTGCGCCGCGACAAGATCGAGAATGACGTTGTTCTGGGTGTTCGTGCCCAGAGGATTATCGTCTGAGAAGGTGCCGTCGTAGCCGATGCGGTTGATATTCGTGGCAGTGCCGCCGATGGCCAGGACGCCGCTCCGCTGCTGGATCTGCATATTGCCCATGCCGCGGACGTTCGCGATGCCCGTGTCTGCGTTGAACGTGGCCACCTGACCATTGGTGTACGGGGTGAACACGACGCCGTCGCCCGACGGCAGCAGGACCTCGAGGTCCTGGCCCGCGCGGGCGGTGAGGCTGCCGTGGAAGCCTCCGATGAAGGTCTCGGCCTCGACGTTGGTGCCCGAGGTGGAGAGAAGGTCCGCCCCGGTGCCCAGGTTGGCCAGCGCGCCGATGGCGACGCCGCGGAAGATGGAGGTTGAGCCGTCGTCGCCGATGTCGGTGTAGGTGCCGCCCGCATTGCGGATGCCCTCCCAGAGGATGGCGCCGCCGAGTTCGGCCCGCGTCGGGAGGTTGGAGGAACCCTCGGCGATGATGGCGTTGGTGTAGAGAGCGATGTTCTGGTTGACGCCCGAGTAGACCGCGTTGTCGAGCCTGCCCCCGACGCCCATGAAGGCGCGCACCTGGAGCGGGGTGTTGGCGTCGCCGATGACGGGGTCGTAGAAACCGGACTGGACCGCGCCAAAGTCGTAGTAGAGGTTATTGGTGCCCGCGCCATAGCGCATCGATGTGCCGGGGAAGCCATCGGCGTCGCCAAAGGCATCGTAGTTGAGCCGCAGCACGGTGCCGGGGCGCAGGTCCACGATCCCCTGACCGAGTCGGCCCTCGTCATTCACGGCGACCGTCAGGCTCCTCGCGCCATCCAGGATATGGGTCATGGTGACCGGATCGGAGAACCCATATCGGATCGGGTCGGCGTTGACGTTCACCACGCCGTTGCCGTTGAAGATGACGCTCTTGTCGAGGTGGATGCCCTGGTTGATGACAACGTTGCTGTTGAAATTGACGATGCCGCCGAAGGCCGACTCGAAGTTGAAGGTGATGTCCTGGTTGCCCACCTGGAGGTTGCTGAAGTCGATCTGGTCATTGACGTTCACCGTGACAATCGGCGCGCCATCCACGGGCGACGCCTGGCCGCCGAGCCGCAGCTGGATCGTGTTGGTGCCAAATTCTAGATTGTTGATGTTCACGTCGAGCGCGTTCGCGCCCGCCGTGCGCTGGAAGATGGTGTTGAAGGCGCCGTCGTTGAGGGTGACAAAGTTCGGGATGTCGTGGGTCGAGGAGGAGGTGCTATTCATGCCGAAGACGCGCGTTGAACCGCCGCCTGCGACGCCCTCGTTGACGATGCCGTTGGAGATGCCGGCGCCGTAGCTGAAGTTGTACTTGCGCAGCAGCAGGGTCTGGTTGCCCTCGATCCGGAGACCCTCCGTGCCCGTAAACGTGCCGCCGATGTCGAGGCCGCTGGCGACGGACCGCAGGACGAATGCGTTGCCGTCGGTCTTGTCATTGAGGGAGACAGGCGTGGCGAAGTCAAGGGTGCGCCCGCCGAGGTAGTAATCGAGCCGCTCCATCGTCAGGGAGGCCCCGGCAGCGCCGAACGACACGATGTTGCCGTCGATGTTCACGTTGGCGTTGGTGTTCTCGTAGAGGAAGAGCGAGCGCAGGACGTACCCCGTGCCAGCGAGGTTCAGGTTTGGCGTGCCCGCCACCATGAGCACCACCGCGTCGTCGTTCGAGTTGCCGGTGCCCGTGACCACGTTGTAACCCGGGACGCCGTTGAGCCCCAGTTCGTTGGTCCATTGCCCTGCCAGGCCCCACAATTCGGTGCCGTTCACCGCGTTCGTGTAAGAATTCTGCCCGAACGCCGAACCACTTGCCGCACCCAAAACCGACACCAGCGACAGCCAACGCGACAGCTTGCTCATATGCATCTCCTCCAACGTGCAATCATGCGCCCCGCCAAGACACTATTCGCCTGGTGCTGTGCACGATGCTTCTCCTCGACTTGTCACATAAGCTAGCACACGCGATCGACCGCCCGCAATGAAAATATTGCTCCTATGTCGAATTCGCCCAACGACTTGCAACGCGGTCCTATTTCTGCATAAGTGTTTCCACTATCGTTGGTTATGGTGGTTCTGGGGATGGGCAGCCCGGTCGGCCGGGAGTTGGGCACCCCCCGAAACGGACGCTCCACGCCTGTTCCCGACGTAGCCCATCTCGCGCAGAGATGGGATGATCCACGCCCTGCGCGGGCGTGGCTACGGGACAGCGGGCGTGGCTACGGCTTGCGGCGGCAGCCGAGCCAGGCGAAGAGCCCGAGGCCGGTGAAGATGAGCGCCCAGGTGCTGGGCTCGGGCACGACGAGTTGGAGGAGGATGGCGCTGCCGGTGTCGGATAGCTGCCATGCGGCGCCGAGGCCGCTGACATCGGGAAGCGTTCCCAGCTCGAGCCCGTCGTCGGCCGCGAGGTTCGCGTAGGTGATGAGCGTCCAGGAATCCCCGATGGTGGGCGTGCCCGCGGTGTAGTTGTCGACATTCACGACACCGTCCAGCGCGAGGTCGCCGCTCAGGGCCAGCAGGTCGTTGACCCCGCCACCCGCGGTCGTGTCACCGAGATCGAGCTGGAAGTTCAACTGCGCGGTGGAGAGGAAGGTGACGTTGCTGTTGACCGTCAGGGTGCCGACGCCCACGCCCGGGGCGAGCAGGTTGGAGACGATGACGTTGCCCTGGACCAGCCCATCGCCCATCAGGCCCATGAGGGTCTCGGTGCCGGTGCCCGTCGTGCCGACGCGGAACACCGACCCCGCGCGCACCATGACGCTGCCCTGGACGTCGCCGCCGTTGGCCTGATCCACGGTCAGGCGCCCGTTGAATATATCCAGCGTGATGTCGGGGCTGGAAACGCCGCGGATGTTGTTGGTGAACGGCATCTCGTCAAGGCTGTAGGAGATGCCATCGGGGTCGAGGCGACCGTTCGTGGCGCCGATCTGGAGGACCTTGGCCAAGCCGGGGCTACTGGACCGCACGTCGAGGAGATCGAAGGCGTCCACGTTGCCGCCGGTGGTATCGCTCAGGGTCGCGATGCCGTTCGTCGCGGGCCCATCGATGGTGATCCCGAGCCGGGCCGTGGCGCCGCTCATGTTCAGGCGCATGAAGGTGCCATCGCGCATCCAGACATTGGTCAAGTGGATGGTCGGATCCCCGGCACCGGGTCGACCGTACACGATATTCGTGTCCCCGATCACCTCCAGCACGCGCCCCTCGCCGGCACCGCCGTACCAGTACTTCGGGCCGGTGTTGTCCACGGTGATCTTTTGGCCAATGACGTAGTCCACGGCGTCGGGCAAGTTGGTGCGAACGAAATCCAGCCGCAGGCTCCCGAAGTCCTTGATGACGATGCCATCGGGGCCGTTGGCCAAGGTCCCGCTGACCAGCCGGTCGTGGAGGCCAATGCCATCGAGATGGTTCGTGTCGAAGTCGGCCTCGATCAGCAGGCGACTGCCTCCGTAGAAAGTGGTCGTATTGGTCTCGTTAAACGCGCGGAAGTCCAGGCCCGACGCGTTGATGATGATGTTGCTGGCGACCGTGACATCGCCCCGCGACATCTCCTGCGCGGTGTTGGACCGTTTGAAGGGCGTGTCGATGATGAGGTCGCCGCCGATCTGCGTGAAGTCGTCCTCCGAGTTGCCGAAGTCGAGGTTGCCCGCGCCATACGTCGAGGCATTCGATGGCCCCATGTACACGTCGCCGGCGACGACCGTCCGCGGGGCGAAGAAGTTGAGCGTGGGCGGGTTGACGTTCGTGATGGAAAAGGTCCGGATCGAGCCGAAGATCTCGTTGGTGCCGCCCCAGAACGACACCGCCGAATTGCTGAGGCCGTCGTGGTAGACCAGCACGTCGACCGCGACCTGGTTGTGCGAGTTCGAGAAATTCACATCGGCGCCGCCGTGGAGGAAGATGTTCGACGTGCCGGTGTAGTTGCCGCGGAGGTTGATGGTGCCCGCCTCACCGGCGATCCAGCCGATGTAGTTCGTCTCGCCCTCGAAGGTGGTGGTGCCGAAGTTCGTCAGGGTGCCGAAGATCGTGAGCCCGGCGGTATTGCTGACGATGAGGGTGGATCCGGCGGCGGTCTCCGCGTTGGTGAAGATGGCCAGGGGGCCGAGGAACCGCATGGTGCTGCTGTCGAGCACGCGCAACTGCTCGCCGCGGACCAGCGGGCCGCTGACGTTCAACTGGCCCTGCCGGACCTCGACGTCCTCGGGCATGCTCAGGATGCCGGTGAGGTTGAGGACGCCCGTGCCGGACTTGGCGAAGCCCCAGAGGGGCTCCAGCGGGCTGTTGAACAGGTCAGAGGCGTAGGTGAACGTCTGGCCGCCGACCACGTCGATGCCGAAATAGGAGCCGGGGTTGAAAGTGGCGTTGGTGCGGAAGGTGTCGATCTCCGCCTCCGACCAATTCGTGAGCGTGCCGCCGCGGACGGCCAGGGTGCCGTTGGAATTAGCCGTCATGTTCATGTACATCGCGCCGGCGAGCGTCGTCAGGTTGGAGTAATACGGGAACGAGAGCGGGTTGGCCGCGATGAGCGAGCCGCCGTTGACGGTGGTCGGGCCGGAATAGGTGTTGGTGCCGGAGAGAATCTGGGTGCCCGGGCCATTCTTGATCAGGGTGACGGCGCCGCCGTTGGTCGCCGCCCGGTTGCGGATGGTGCCGCCGAAGTCGTAGATGGCGGTGTTGGTGATATCGATCGTCAGGGTGCGCCCGGCCGAAGCCTGCTCGCTGCCGACAAAGCCGATCCCCTGCAGGCCGCCGACCGTCTGGTTGCCGCCGAAGAGGCGCAGCTCGCCGCTGTCGTTGATGCGCACCACGCTGTTGGTCGGGACCTTGTCAGCGCCGCCAGAGATCTCCAGGCGCCCGGCGTTGATCGTCGTCTCGCCGGAGTACGTCGCGTTGGAATGCAGGTAGACGGCGCCGCCGTCGACCGTCAGCGAGACCGCGTTGGTGACACCGCCCTGGATATTGTCCGCGATGGTCGTCTTGAGGTCCATGCGCGCGCGGGCGTGGATGCGGCCCTCGAAGCCGGTCTCTTCGTTGGGCCCGAAGGTGAGCGTGCCACCGAGGAACTCGGTGGGCTGGTTGTCGTTGGTGTTGACGGCGAGGATCAGGCCGCTCTGGACGGTCAGGGTGTTGCCATCGCCGATGACGAAGTCGTTATCGCTGTTCGCGGCGCCGGGGAAGTTCTCGATGAGCAGGCCCAGGACGCTGAGGCTGTTGGTCATGGTGACGTCGGTGCCGAGCCCGCTGAACTGCACGCGGAGGTGCTGGTTGGTGGGCGTGGTATCATCCAGTGTGCCGCTGGAGGCGAAGGACTGCGTCACGAACTCGGAGGCCACGTCCAGCGGGCGGAACCCGAAGTTGGTCTGGTAGGTGATGAAGGTCGAGCCGTTGTCCGCGGTGTTGGTGCCTCCGGTGAGCCACGGGACGATCGGGAGGCTGGTGCTCCCCGGTCCCTTGTTGGTCCAGCTCTGGTCGCTCAGATAATTGGTGCCGCGGGTCGCGTCCACGTCGAAGATCGAGGACGCGTTCGAATTCGCGAGGAAGGCGTTCCAGTCCAGCCCGAGCCGGTCGCCGCGCAGCAGGGCCGTGGACCTGTTATTCCGGTTGAGGTTATCGGCGACGACGCGGATGTCGCCGTTGTTCGTGAGGTTGCCCGTGTTGGGGGTCTCGTCGGCGTCCAGGGTGATCGTGTTCAGGCCGCCGTTAAGGTTGATGTTGCCGACGTTCTCGTCGGAGCGCCCGTTGTTCGAGCCACGGGCGATGAGGACGCCGCGGTGCATGTTGATGGCGCGGGTGTTGCCGAGGCGGTCGCTGTTGTTCTGGTTGTCGGCGCCGGGCTGGTTATCGAGGTCCAGGGCCCCGCCGTTGTCGAGGTACCACGTCGCGTTGCGCATCCGGGTGTTGCCGTCGATCAGCCGCCACGTGCCCCCCGCGACGAACACGTCGCCGAGGAAGGCCTCCTGGTCGGCCCGGATCGACTGGATATTCGCGCCGGTCTTGACGATGTCGGCGTTCGATGGGGCGGTGATGCGACCGTAGTAGTTCCGGTCCCCCGCCCCGCCCTGGATCCGAAGGATGCCATTGGTGCCGATGAACAGCTGACCGGAGCCCGCGCCCGCCAGCATCCCGATCGCCTGCTGGACGCCGTTGGTGAGGACTAGGGTGCCATCGAGGCTGAGCTGGTTGGTGCCCAGGAAGTTGTTGCCGTTGACCACAACGGTGCCCTGGTCGATGACCGTCCGCCCGGTGTAGAACTGCCGGGCGTTGAGCGTGAGCGTGCCCTCGCCGCTCTTCGTCAGCGACACGGCGTTGGCGCCGTTGTTGGTGATCGAGGCCGACAGCTCGGTGTGGCCCAGCGCGTGGATGACGCCCTCGTAGCCGGTCGCGTTGTTGGTGCCGAAGATGATCCGGCCATTCGTGATGGAATTGGTCCCCGGGCCCATGCTGAGGATGGCCCCGGCACTGAGGGCGAGCGGGTTGCCCCCGAGGTCCACGGTGATGTCGGTGCCATCGAGCTTGAGCGAGAGCTCGGTCTCCCCGCCGACAAGGGCGGTGGGGCTGTTGGTCAGCCACACGTTGGCGCCCGAGCCAAACGCGTCGGTCTGCTCGGAGGCGTCGAGCAGGCGGATGCCGTTCGCGTCGTAGGTCACGAAGCCGGCGCCCTTGCCGTTGGGGTCCGTGTCGCCGAGGGCGTACGGGATGATGCCGGCCTGCGGGGTGCCTAGAGTCCCCGAGTCGGAGAGCGTCGGCGCCTGGGTGAAGGTGACCAGCGAGGTGCCGGGGCCGATCGGCCCCTGGCCGAGATTGTCGCCGCGGAAGAGGATCGTGCCGCCGCTCAGCACGCGGTTCAGCGAGAAGGACGAGAGCTGCGCGCCCGCACCCGTGCCCGCGTCCACCGTCACGATGACGTGCGGCCGCGCCTCGTTCTGCACCGAGACCGCCAGGTTGCTGATGGTCTCCGTCGTGTCCGCCGAATCGTTGCCGACCAGCTTGAGTTCCGCCCCGCTGCGCAGGAAGACCCCCTCGGCGTCGGGCAGGCGGTCCTGGGTCACGTGGTTGCCGAGGCTGCTGTCGAGGACCAGGACCGCGTTGGTGCCCGGGCGGGGCGTGTCCGCCTCGGCCCGCCCCACGTTGATCACGTTGGTGAGGAACGGCGCCGCGCCATTGGTGCCGCGCAGCACGCCCACGCCATTGAGGATCTGGATGTTGTTGTAGAACGGCAGGGTCGTCTCGAAGATCTGCGTGCCGACCGTGGAGAGCCCCTGCATGACCCAGCTTCCCCCCACGCCCCCGTTGGTCTGGTGGATCACGCCCGAGAACACGAACTCGTCTCCGGCCTGCGGGCGGGTGTCGAGGTTCCCCACGCCGTAGTTCGTCACGAGGCCCGCGCCCGCCAGGCCGCGCAAGGCCTCGGTGAACCCGCTCAGGTCCCAGATGCTCGACGCATCCAGGGCGACCGACGTGGCGGTGTCGTTCACCTTGCCGCCCGTGGTCGTCTGCAGCAGCGTCGCGCCCGAGGTCATGTTCCACTGCCCGAGATTGCCGTTGGCCGTCAGCAGCACCGTGCCGTTGCTCACCGTCACCACCGTGTTGCCCACGTCGTTGACCGCGCCGACCGTGAAGGTCTGCCCCGCGTTGAGATTCCACGTCTGGTTGAAATTGCTGATGTTGATCGTCGAGCTGACGACGTGGTTCGTGCTCAGCGGGTCGAACTGCACGCCGCCCAAGAGAAACAGCGTGTTGCCCGAGATCGTCACCACATTCGCCGCGTTGGAGTTGAAGATCAGCAGGTTGACGACGCGGTTGGTTCCCAGCGTCGTCGTCAGGTTGCCCGCGCCCAATGCGTAGAACTCGACGTCATTTCCGTCGGCGAACGGCGTGTCCAGATCCCAGTTCGCCGCGGTCCCCCAAGCCCCGTCGGTGCCCCCGGCCCAGAGATTCGTCGCCGCCGGGCTTGGCCACGCCACCGCCCAGATCATCGCAACCATGCACCACTTTCGCATCCTGCCTCCACGGACGAAGCAGCCACACCCCGCCGCACGCGATCGGCGCAGAAAGGGCCACTTTACGCTATTAACAACTCTATGGTCGCGGCCAAGTCGGGTCAAGTGGATTATCGATTTTTGATAACACGCATTACTCCTGGGTGAGAGGGTTGCTGGGATCGCTCCCCGTGCCTCGCGCAATTGAATGTGTAATCGAAACCTGGGCCTTCGCGCTGCATGAAGCTCTTCCGGATGGAACGTCCACGCCCTGCGCATCGTGGCCCATCCCGCGCAGGGATGGGATCTTGCCCGCGCGTTTCCCGTAGCCCAGCCCGCGCAGGGATGGGACGCCCACGCCCTCCGCGGGCGTGGCTACGGACGAGCGGGCGCAGCTACGGGCTGGGCTGGTCGCGCTTGAGGTACTTGAGGAATTGGCCGTCGGTGCCGAGGATGAGCGTGGTGTCGGGGCCGATGGAGGTCTTGTAGACCTCGAGGGTCTTGAGGAACGAATAGAATTCCGGGTCCTTGTTGTAGGCCTTGGCGAAGATGTCGGCGGCCGCGGCGTCGGCCTTGCCCCGGATCTCCTGGGCTTTGCGGTAGGCCTCGGACTCGATGGTTTTCAGTTCCCGCTCCTTGTCGCCGGAGATCCGGGCGGCCTCGCCCGCGCCCTCCGAGCGGTATTCCTCGGCGATGCGCTGCCGCTCGGAGATCATGCGGTTGTAGACCTCCTGGCGGACGCGCTCCTCGTAGTCGATGCGCTTGAACCGGAAGTCGAGGATCTCGATGCCCAGCCCCGCCGACCGGGCGCGGGCGTTGGCGAGCACCTCGGCCTCGAGTTTCGTGCGCCCGAATTGCACGTTCTTGGGTTTCTCCTCGGACTCGGGCGTGTCGGAGGAGACCGCGAAGGCCCTGTTGGAACTGCGGACGACCTCGATCAACCCGTGCTTCGCGATGGTGGAACGGGTCGCGCCGTCCAGGAGGTCGTCGAGGCGGGACTGCGCCCCCCGTTCGTCGCGCAACCGCTGGAAAAACAGCAGCGGGTCGCTGATGCGCCAGCGCGCGAAGGCATCGACCCAGATGAAGCGCTTGTCCTCGGTCGTGATCTGGTTGGGGTCGCCGTCCCACTCCAGGAAGCGCTTGTCGAAGTAATTCGCCGCCTGGAGAACAGGCAGCTTGAAGTGGATGCCCGGGGCGCTGACGGGATTCCCGACGGGGGCGCCGAACTGCGTGAGGATGACCTGGTCGCTCTCGGTCACCACGAAACAGGCGTCGCGGCCCACGATCAGAGCGAGGAGGAGCAGCGCCATCGCCGCAAATTGGAGGAAGGATTTCATCGCGTGACCCCCTTGGGCTGCGTCCGCGCCGGGGCCTGGGTTGGCGGGACCATCGGCGGCGGTGAGACCGTGGCTCCCCCCTCCGCCCCGAGGGGCAGCACGGGCAGCAGGCCCCTGATGTCCTCGTCGAGGAGGATCTTCTTCTGCACGGAAGGAAAGACGTCCTCCATGGTCTCCAGGTACAGGCGGCGGCGGGTGACGTCCTGCGCGCGGGCGTAGGCGGCGAGCATCTGCTCGAAGAGCGCCGCGTCGCCGATGGCGCGGTTCGTCCGATCGACCGCGTAGCCCTCGGCCTGCTGGATCATCTGGAGCGCCTCGCCGCGCGCCCGCGGGACCGCCTTGTTGTAATCCGCGCGGGCCTCGTTGATGGCGCGCTCGCGCTCCTGCTCGGCCTGGTTGACCTCGTTGAACGAGGGCTTTACCGACTCCGGGGGCTCTACGTCCTGGAGCACGATCTGCTCGACCTTGATGCCGGTCTCGTACTGGTCACAGAGTTCCTGCAGCCGCCTCTCCACGTCCTCCTGGATCTCCTGTCGCCCGACGGTCAGCACCTCGTTGACGCTGCGGTCGCCGACCACCGTGCGCATCACCGCCTCGTTCAGGTCCCGGAAGGTCTGCTCCACGTTGCGCACGCGAAAAAGATACTTGTACGGCTCGGTGATGCGGTACTGCGTCGTCCACTCCACCACCGCCACGTTGAGGTCGCCGGTGAGCATCAGCGACTCGGCATCGAAGTTGTCCCGCGAATAGCGGCTCCGGACCCCGGCATCCAGGGTGCGGAAACCAAACTCCTGCTTGTGCTGCCGCTCCACCTGGACCTTCGCGACCTGCTCGACGGGCGAGGGCAGCTTGAAGTGCAGCCCGGGATTCGCGTCGCGCACGTACTTCCCGAACCTCAGGATCACGGCGACCTCGGCGGGCTCCACGGTGAACACGCACGAGCCCACCATGCCGAGCGCCGCGAGCCCCAGCACCGCCGCGAGGATCAGTTTCCACGGCAGCCGGAAATTCCCGAACTGGTTGATGTCGATCGTGTCGAATCCCGGGGGTCGGCGTATGGCCATGGTGCCTGAAAGATGGGGCAGGACGCCCGCGAACGCAAGGGGGTAGCCCGACCGATTCGCGTCGATGCGCCCCACGCCGCGCAGGGATGGGATCTTCCCCGCGCATCTCGCGTAGCCCATCCCGCGCAGGGATGGGACATCCACGCCCTCCGCGGGCGTGGCTACGACGCGGGCGCCCCTACGGGCGCAGAAACTCCCCGGCATTCTCCCGCGTCACGAGCCGGAACGGGATGAATGTCTCCCGCTGGACCGGCTCGCCACGGGCGAGCTTGAAGGCCGTCTCCACCGCGGCGGCCCCCTGGCCCTGCGCGTCCTGAAACACGGTCGCGTCGAGCCGCCCGTCTCGCACGGCCTGGAGCGCGTCGGCGATGGCGTCCACGCCGGCGACAATGACCTTGCCCTTGAGCCCGGCGGCCTCCAGGGCGATGAGCGCGCCCATGGCCATCTCGTCGTTCTGCGCGAAGACCGCGCCGATCTGATCCCCGTACGACTGGATCCAATTCTCCATGAGGCTCATCGCCTTGGCGCGGTCCCATTCGGCGGTCTGCTCCGCCAGAAGTCGCATCCCGGGGTAATTCGCCAGGATCTCGCGCGCGCCCGCGTCGCGCTTGATCTGCGCGGCCTGCCCCATGAACCCATGCATCATCACGACATTGCCGCGTCCGCCGAGCCTCTTCGCTATGAACCCCATCGCGATCCGGCCCGACTCCTCGTCCCTCGAGCCGACGAAGGCGCTCGGGGCAGAGCGCGTCTCGGAATTGACGTTGACCACGGGGATCCCGGCATCGATCGCCCGATCCACCGCCGGGGAACTGGCCTCCACCTCGCACGGATTAAGTATGATGGCGTCGACCTTTTGCGCGACGAAGCTCTCCGCCTGGCGCACCTGCTTCTCCGCGCTGCGCTCGGCATCGTTGATGATCAGCCGCACGCCCATCTCCGCGGCCCTCTCCTCCATCGCGCGCTTCAGCAGCACGATGAATTCCGAGGACAGGTTCAGCAGCGACACGCCGATGACCGCGCGGGGCGCCCCATCCCCCTGCCGTTCGCGCGCGGCCTGCCGACCGCAGCCCGAGACGGCCAGCGCGGCACAGGCGGCGATGGCGATGGCGCGCGGGCCGATCACCGCCTCCCTCCCCTGTCGACCCACACCGCCCCGACGATGATCAGCCCTTTCACGATCTGCTGGTAATAGGATGGCACGTTGAGCAGGTCGAGGCCGTTGTTGATGACCCCCATCAGCAGCGCGCCGAGGATCGTGCCCCCCACGCCGCCCACGCCTCCGGCCAGGCTCGTCCCGCCGATCACCGCCGCGGCGATCGCGTCCAGCTCGTAGGCGATGCCGGCGTTGGGTTGCCCCGTCGTGATCCTCGCGGCCAGCACCACGCCCGCGAGACCGGCCAGCGCGCCGCAGCCCACGTACGCGAAGCACTTGACGCGGCCCACGTGCAGGCCCGAGGCGCGGGCCGCCGACTCGTTGCCCCCGACGGCATACACGTGTCGCCCCACCCGCATGTGCCGCAGCACCACGTGCGCCGCCGCCGCCACGGCCACCAGGATGATCACGGGAACCGGGATGCCGAGCACGTCTCCGCCGCCCAAGAAACAAAAGGGCCTCGATAGGTTAGAGATCGGCCTGCCGCCGCTGGCGACGAGCGCGAGGCCCCGGGCCACCGTCATCATGCCGAGCGTCGCGATGAACGGGGGCACCCCGCCCCGCGTCACGACGAGCGCGTTGGCGCCGCCACACGCGCCACCGACCGCGACCCCCGCCAGCAACGGGACCAGCACCGGCCACGCCCCCGGATGCGCGCAGTGCGCCGCCGCGACCCCGGATAGCGCGAGCACCGAACCGAGCGACAGGTCCACGCCGCCCGTCAGCAGCACGAGGGTGACCCCCACCGCGAGGATGCCGTTGATCGCGATCTGGCGGAGCACGATGATGAGGTTCTGAGCCGTCAGGAAGTTCGGCGTCGCCAGGGACAACCCGACGCAGATGAGCGCCAGCGCCATCGGCAAACCCCATCGCCGCAGCCATGCCCACCGCCATCGGTCGCCGCATCCAACCATGACGTGATTATCCCAAATCGAAAAATCTTGTCGCCCCAAAAAGCGGGATCCGCGCCGCAACCCATCTCGCGCGTTTCGTAGCCCATCCCGCGCAGGGATGGGACGCCCCCCCACGCCCTGCGCGGGCGTGGCCACGGACGGGCGGGAGTGGCTACGGGCCAGTCTCGCGGCGACCGCCCGCCGCCAACCGCATGACGTCCTCCTGCGTCGCCGAGCGCGGATCCAATTCGCCGCGCAGTTCCCCGCCCCGCATCACCAGGATCCGGTCGCTCAAGGCAAATATTTCCGGCAACTCGGACGAGACCATCACGACGGCCTTGCCCTCGCGCGCAAGGCCCCGGACGATCTCGTGCACCTCGGCCTTGGCCGCGATGTCGATGCCGCGCGTGGGCTCGTCGAGCAGCAGCACCGAGGGTCCCGCGAGCAGCGCCTTGCCGATGACGACCTTCTGCTGGTTACCGCCGCTGAGCAACGCGACTGGCCCGTCGCGGCGCGGCGCCCCGATGCGCAGCGCGCCGATCTGCCGATCGGCCATGCGCTCCTCGGCGGCCCGGTCGATGAGCGGCCCGCGGCAACATCGCCGGAGGCTCGAGAGCGTCAGGTTGTGCCTCACGGACATGCCGCCCACCAGGCCGTCCCGCTTCCGGTCCTCCGCGACCATCGCGATCCCCAGGGCGAGCGCCTCTCGCGGCGATCCGATGCGCGCGCGCCTGCCCCGCACGTGCACCTCGCCCGCCTCGGCGGGCTCCAGCCCATAGATCGCGCGCAGCACGTCCGTGCGACCGGCGCCCATCAGCCCCGCGATGCCCACGATCTCTCCCCCGCAAACCGAAAAAGACACATCCCGGAACGCCCCGCGCCGCCTCAGCCCGCGAACCTCGAGCATGCGCTCGCCCCCGACGCCCCGGGCTCGCGCGCCCGGCGCGGTCTCGAGTTCGCGGCCCACCATCATCGAGATCAACCCCCCCTCATCCATGGACCCGATCGGCCCAGACCCCACGAATCTCCCGTCTCGCAGGACCGTCACCTCGTCCGCGACGCGGAACACCTCCTCGAATCGGTGAGAGATAAAGATGATGGCCACCCCCGACGCCTTGAGTCCCGCGATCAGGCCAAACAGGGCATCCACCTCCCGGGACGAGAGCGCCGACGTCGGCTCATCCATGATGAGCAGCTCCGCGCGATGGGCCAGCGCCTTCGCGATCTCGACCAGCTGCATGTCCGCCACGCCCAGCTCGGCCATGCGGCGCGATGGCGCAAAAGATGCCCCGACCCTCGAGAGAAGCTCCCCGGCCCATCGCCCCATCCGCCCCCAATCGATCCAGCCCGGCCAACCCCGCGTGGGCTCTCGGCCCATGAAAATGTTCTCCGCCACGCTGAGTTCGGGAAACGGCATCAGCTCTTGGTGGATCATCGAGATCCCCTGCCGCAGCGCGTCGTGCGGGTGCATCGGCGCGAACTCCCGCCCCCTGAATCGGATCGCACCCGAGTCTGGTTTCTCCAGCCCCGCCAGGACGCGCATCAGGGTCGACTTCCCCGCGCCATTCTCCCCCATCAGCGCGTGCACCGTGCCGCGCCGAACCGCCAAGTGCACCCCATCCAGCGCGCGCACGCCGGGGAAAGACTTCGTCAACCCCTCCACCCGCAGCAGTGGTCCGAGCGCCATTCCCAAAGATCATGCCAAACAGGACAAACCGAGGTCAAAGGGCAAAACTCAATACCGCAGGCCATGCGGCCGCAGAGATCCTTGTGTAGCCAAGGTCGTCAGACCTTGGACCGGCCCACCAGCCCGACGATCCCATCTGTTGCCAGATGGGCTACAGTTCCAACCTTCGACCTATCACCTGTGGTTTTGCCCTTTGGCATTTGCCCTTTGACTCATCCACCCGATCATCGCCCCGACCGCCTCATCGGTGGCCTTGAACGCAGCGTCGCCCCCCTGATTCACGCAGACCATCACGGCGAAGTCCCGGGCGGGGGCGATCCAGACGTTGGCGTAGTTCATCGTGTTGCTCCCGGCGTGATGGAGCACGCGCCCCCCGCCCCACGGGCGCTCGAGCGCAATCCAGCCCTTCGCCATCTCGCCGCCCCGTCCGGGTTCCTGCAGCTCGCGATAGGTCGCGGCCTTGAGCACGCCGTCGCCGCCGCGCGCGCCGCGCAGCTGGTCCGCCACGAACTTCGCCCAGTCCTGGATGGTGCAGTGCACCCGCCCGGCGGGCCCCATGACAGGGACGTTGTCGTTGGCCGAACCGTTCCTCGGCACCGGCGTGCCGTCGGCCCGGTGCCCCCACGGCTGATCGATCTCCCCCGGCGTCCCCACCCCGCCGAAACCCGCGCTCCCCATCCCAAGCGGCACAAATAACCACTCCCGGATGATCTCTTCCCACGCCTTGCCCGTGATCTGCTCGATCGCGGCACCGGCGATGACGTATCCCGCATTCGAGTATTGCGCCCGGGTGCCCGGCTCATAGGACGGCTCCGATCCGAGCGCTTCTTCCACCACGGCCAGGCGCTTGTTCGCGATGCCATCGTCGCCCGCAAACGAACCCCACCGGAGATTTTCCGGCAACCCCGCCCGATGCGACAGCACCTGCGCCACCGTCACGGGCCGATACCCCTCGTGGAAATCCCCCGCCATGCGCGGGAAGACATCGCCCATCGTCCCATCCCAGCGCAGCTTGCCTTGCTCCACCAACAGACCCACGACCGTCGCCGTCATCGCCTTGGTGCAGGAGCCCAGATGCCACAGGTCGTCGCCCGTGACCGCCACGGACTCGCCGCGCTTCCGGACGCCCGTGCAGCCGACCGCCTCCAATCCCCTGCTCGTCACCACCGCCCCGGCCATCCCCGGCATTCCGTGCTTTTCGCGGATTGGCGACAACACCGAAGAGACATCCTCCGCGGCGTCGCCGACCCGCGCGACGCACAGGAGCCCCATGATCAACCAGCGGTGCAAGCCCGATGCCATCTCCGATAGGTATCGTGCCACCGACCCGCGCACAAGCGAACCGATTTGTCGGATGCCGCCGCCCGTCGCGCCGGCTCCTCCGCCGACCGAAGGAATCGCTGGCTCGAAAACCGCCGCATCGATTCCCGTAGCCGAACGCGTCAGCGTTTGGCCGCCAGGGCCTCACGGCTTCGGCTACATTTTCCCAAGCCGGTGGCGGGCATGGCGCCTGATTCCCGAAATCCCTCGATGTATTCTGTAGTTTTCGAACTCTTTTATCTCGGATTCGGGCCTCGCCCACAGCACCATGACCCGGTGCGTTTCGCGCTGCTCACGACGACATTTTACCCGATCCTGGGCGGGGCCGAGCGACAGCTCGACCTCCTGGCCCGTGGCCTCGTGGCGCGCGGACACGAGGCCACGGTGCTCGCGCCCGTGGTCAAGGGTCGCGACAATCACGTGGACGCCCCCTACGCCGTGCACCGGTTTCCGCGCCTGCGGAGCAAGCGGTTCGGCCTGCGCTGGCACGCGCGTTTTCTCGAACGGCTGCACCGGGAACGTCCCTTCGATGTCGCGCACGCGCACGGCGCTTATCCGGCCGCCTACATGGCCGCGCCTTTCGCGCGCCGCCACGGCATCCCCCTGATCGTGCGCGCACATGGCGGGGACGTGCTCCCCGGCGAGGCGATCCAGCGCTCCGCCTGGCTCCGCCGCCGCACCCGCATCGCCCTGCGGGAGGCCGACATCCTCGTTGCCCAGAACGAGGAGCTGGGCCGGCTGCTCGGCCAACTCAGCGGCCACCCCGAGCGCGTCCGGCGCATCCCCAACGGGGTCGAGGTGCCCGACTTCGACCCCGGCGCCTGCGCCGAACCCGGGCGGCCCTTCGCATTCACCCTCAGCAACCTGTATTCGAAGAAGGGTCTCGATGTCCTGATCGAGGCGTGGGCGCTCGTTGCCGCCGCGCGCCCCGGGGCGCTACTGGTGATCGCCGGCCACGGTCCCGAGGAAGCGGCGCTGCGCGCGCTGTCGCAGCGGCTCGGCCTTGCCGGCGCCGTCAGCCTCATGGGCAACGCGCGCGGGGCGGAGAAGGATCGCCTCCTGGCCACCTGCCGCGTCTACGTCAGCAGCGCGCGGCGCGAGCCATTCTCCAACGCCCTCCTGGAGGCCATCGCCGCCGGATGCCCCGTCGTCGCCACCCGCACCGGCGGGAACACCGAGATCGTGGGTGCCTCGGGCGCCGGCGCCCTCGTCGATCCCGAATCGCCCCACGCACTGGCCGATGCCCTCATGCGGGCCATGGGTGCACCCAGGCCACCCCTCTCGAAAGAGGAGCGCGCACGGCGCGTCGGCCGATTCACCGTCGAAGCGATGGTCGACACCTACCTCGCGGCAGCCGAGGACGCCCTCCACGCGCGTCGCAAGCTGGCCTGAAACTTCAAAGTTCGCGGCACCCAGAATTGTACCTCAAGCGATTGATCAAGCATGCGTTACACGCCCATGCCATCTGAAGGCGGCACTACGAGCCCAACGCCGCGGAAGTGTTCGTAGTGGTGCCTTTAGGCACTCCGCGACCCACCAGAAGTTTCCCCCTCAATCATCCGGCGCGCGGACGATTCTGGCGGGTGCCGCGGCCGCGTGAGGCCCTCACTTGATAAAATAGCCCGAGACGCGCCACTGCCCATCGGCATCGAGCATCGGCGTCACGGTCTCCACCGCGGACTTTTTCTTCTCGAAAGAGGCACGGAACTGGATGACCACGTACTTCCCGTCCGGCGCCCCGGGGAGCGCCGTGCGGTAGGCCTTGGATGCGACCTGCCTCGTTTGGAGCGCGCCCATCGGTTCCCGCAGCGCCTCCAGTTGCCGCTGCCACTGGTCGCGGGGGACCGCCTTCCGAAACATCGCGGCCGCGTCATCCCAGCTCTCGCCATATTTCTTGGAATCGATCATCCCCAGCCAGCGCTCCGCCGCCGCGACCGCCGCGGCCTCGGCACCCGGGTCCGACGGTTGCTGGGCGCAGCCCGCCAGCGCCATCAGACCCACACACAGCCCACACGCCACAGCCCTCATATTGCCTCCTATTCGCGCGGCCCATCGTCCCGGGCGCTCCTCGCTCGACCATCACGGTACCACGCGAACTGCCCCAGTAACACCGAAATGAACACGAGCCCCGGCACGTTTGCCACGACCAGGTACCAGTCGGTCTGCACCTTGGAGAAGGCATAGAGCAGCCAGAACCACACGTTCGTGTAGAGGATGACCCAGAAGGTGAGCGACAGCCCCTCGACCGACTTGCGCTGCCAGTTCTTGAGCAGTTGCACCGGCAGCCCGATGCAGCCCCCCACGAACCCGAGCACCATCGCGCCCGTTCCAAAAAATTGCTCTGCGGTCATCGCGCCTCCTCACTCCCCGGGATCCGATTGCCAGCGCACGGCCTCGCCGGCGCTCGCGTGCGCCCGGATCGCGTCCTCCAGCGGCCCGCGCCGGGGATGGTCTCGCCCGAGATCCCGCGCCTCCAGGGGATCGGTCTCGAGATCATACAGGGCAAAGGGTTCACCCGGCTCGTTCTGGAGGAGTTTCCATCGGCCGGTCCGCGCGGCATAGTACGCGCCGCCCTTATACTTGCCCCCCTCGCGCCTCACCCAGAAAAGGGTGCGGTCGTCCGCGGGCTGTGACTGGCCCAGCAGCGCCGGCAAGAAAGATCGCCCCTCGATGCCTGGAGGGGGCGTCGCCCCCGCCAACTCGCAGACCGTGGGGAATACATCCATCGTCATCGCGACGCGATCCGAGCGGGCCCCGGCGGCGATCCTCCCGGGCAGCGCCGCAAAGAAGGGCACCCGCGTGCCGCCCTCGAACATCTGCTGCTTGCCGCCGCGCAGCGGCCCGTTGTTCGCGCCGAAAGCCAGGTTGCCGCCGTTGTCGGAGGAGAACACCACGAGCGTCCGCCCGCCGATGCCCAGCCGGTCCAGCGCGCCCAGCACGCGCCCCACGCCATCGTCCATGTGCTCGATCAGCGCCACGAGCTTCGCCCGTTTCTCGGACGCCCCCGGCTCTCTCGCGCGCACCCGCCCGAGCCACTCGGGCGGCGGCTGTATCGGGTCGTGCGGCGCATTGTAGGCCAGATACAGGAAGAACGGGCCCCCGGCCCCGGACCGCGACTCGATGTAGTCTATCGCCCACCGCGTGAAGAGGTCCGTCGCGTGTCCCTCGGGGTCGATGATCTCCCGGTCCAGGCGCATGAAGTTCTGCCCCTCCCGCAGGTGCGTCCAGTAATCATCCATCATGTCACCAAGAAACCCGTGAAAGTGATCGAAGCCGCGATCGTTCGGCGTGTCGGGGGAAACCAGACCGAGATGCCACTTGCCGACGATGCCGCTGTGATACCCCCGGCCCTTGAGCGCGGCGGGCAACAGCACCGCACCGTCCGCGAGGTTGCCCCAGCTGCCGCCCCCCCTGAATCGGATCACGCCGGGCACGCCCACCATGTCGGGGTATCGTCCCGTCAGCAGGGCCGCGCGCGTCGGGGAACACACGGGGCTGTTGGCGTAGAAATGGTCCAGCCGCATCCCCCTCGACGCCAGCGAGTCGATGTGTGGCGTCCTCGCATCGGGGGCACCCTGGCAACCCAGATCCCCCCAACCCAAATCATCCGCCAGGATCACGATGATGTTGGGCGGGGCGTCCAAGCCCCGCGCCGAAAGGACGCCGAGCGACAACGCGATCCCCATCCCGGCATGACGCCCAAGCCGACGCGCGAGGCCCGCATGACACATCGCCCTCATCGGTCTCAGCCTACGCACGCCACGCCGCTTGGAAAGCCGACAAGAAGGCTCTTGCGGAAAAATAGCGGCTGTCGATGGGACGATGGCCAAACGGAAGTTCGGCGGTTTCATCGGGAACTCACGAACTCAGGAAGGGCTGGGAACGGAATGGCGCTCAGTCAAGTGGTGCTTGGGAGGGCCCGCGGCATCGCGGACCGCGCCGGCCACGGCAGCGGCCCGGGGACGGTCCGCACTCCAGAGGCCTTCGGCCGAAACCAGGCGATGTCCCGAGACCATGGCGGCACCCGGTTTTGCGCGCAGCGCTTTGCGCCGAAGCGGGAGAGGAATTTTCATCCCCCGGTGGTCCGGCAAAACCGCCTTCCACTCAAGAGCGAAGCAATTCCACCCGGCCCCGATCCTCGGCGAAAATGAGCCGCTTCACGTTCTCGGTCCCGTGGCGGGGTGCCTTGAGGTACCCGTGGAATGCCGCCTCGGCGAGCATCCCCGTCTCGCGCCACTCCCACAGCCACTCGGCCGACTGGCAGGGATCCTCCTGCATGAACCCGGCCCCCATTCTTAACACCCAGTCGCGGTTGAACTCCTCGTGCGACCCCAGCGGCCGCGTCATCAGGATAGGCAACCCCAGGGCCGTGTAGAACACCAGCTCGCTGGGTTTGGTCCACAGCACGTCGGTGCCCCGCAGCATCGCGTTGAACCTCTCGAAGTAGTCTGGTTTATCCAGGCAGAATAGCACCCGGATCCCGCGATCCAGCTGACCCTCCAGATCGAGCGAGCGCAGCAGCCCCATGAAGTAGTTCCGGACCTCGAAACGCGTGCCCGCCACCAGGTTGAGCCGAAACCGCCCGTCCAATATGAATGGCTTGAGGCTCCGCACGATGCACGCCGCCACGTCCTTCTGCGCCCCCGCTCCGCCCACCGCATACGTCACCTCCACGGGCCCTCGCGACTCCGGCGGCGGCCCCACCTCCCTATCCACCGTCTCGCGAAAACGCCGATAGAAGGCCCGCCTCGGATCCAGTCGCCCCAGCCTCGCCGCCAGGTCGCCATGGACCGCATCCACGTTCTCCTGCGGCAGCGGGAACCCGGTCAGGTGCAAGTTGTCCGCGGGCACCCCATACTGGAAAAGGCGCCTCCGGCTCTGCTCCGTCGGCGCGAGGTATACGATCCCGCTCCGCCTCGGATTCTCGGCGACCCATATCCGGTTGATGTCCGCGTCCGTCACGATGCAGAACACGTTCCTCAGTCCCGCGTGATCGGCGGCCAGCGCCGGTACGAAAAACGTGGTCACGAACGGGATGTCCTTGCCGCGCGCGTACTCGGGCAGGCTGCGCGCGAAGTTCCGCCGGATCATGCGGTGCAGGAACAGCGAGCCAAACGTCGGCTTCGAGAGGTCGCGGAAGGGATAGATCGGCGAGATCCTCTGAAACCGGTCGTACGCGCGCCAAAGGAACTCGCCGATCCAGGGAATCCCGCTCAGCCTCGATAGGAACTCGTACCAGAACTGGAATCGCCTCCAGCGCTGGCGCTCGCCGGGCTCGACGACCTTGTCGCCGTTGGCGGTGATGATGCGCTCGTGCGCGATATCGCGCAGCGGGAACGCCGCCCGCTGGTGGCCGTAGCCCATGTCCACCGTCACGACCCACGCGCGCCTCTCGGATTCCGGATCGCCCATAATGAAGGAGTCTGGGACGTAGCGTAGGGCATGGGAGGCAAGATGCCAATCCGCGGGCACGCCGGGAGATCCCATGCCCCGCGGGCGGGGCACCGCCAGTCTTGTAAAATGCCGAACGACGCGGTGTAGCCGAACGCGTGAGCGTTTGGCCCGCCCGGCCAAGCCGTTACCGGCTCGGCTACAGCCTCCGGCTACTTTTCGAGATAGATCCCATCCGGCAACCGCCGGACCACCGGGGCAGAAAACGTAGCCGAGGCCGTGAGGCCTTGGCGGCCAAACGCTTACGCGTTCGGCTACGGGGAGCGATGCGGCAATTTTCGAGTCAGAGAAAGCAAAACCGCCTGATTTCTAGATAGTTACAATGGAGGGGTTGTGGGTGTAGCACCACCCTTGAGCAATGTCTGGCACCGGGATGCCCGTCCGTAACTTCCTTGTTATTAGATAGAAGGCGGTTTTGCCAGAGGAATCTGTCGGACAAAGTCCGACAGATTCCTAGCCTGTCGGCGGCGCCAGCGAAGGGTCCGCAGCCGCCGGTGCCGGCTCGGCGGCCACTCGCATCCCGTCCGTCGCCGCGGTGGAATCGCCGC
>JADLBR010000231.1 GCA_020847615.1 Verrucomicrobiia bacterium | reverse complement strand
GTCGCGATCGACCCCGGGCACATTGGAGGGAAGTGGGCCCGGGTCGAAGAGAGGTGGTTTCAGATTGGGGACGGGCAACCGGTGATGGAGGGAGATATGGTGCTGGTCGTGTCTCGGCACCTGAGGGCGCGGCTCGAGCGACTTGGGGCCGAGGTGATGATGGTGAGGGACCGAGCGGAGCCGGTGACGCGGCATCGGCCGAAGGATTTGCAGGACGAGGCTCGCCGGTGGTTGGCCGAGCGCGGGGTGAGGCGGCCGAGGCAGGGATATTCCGGCCCGCACGATCCGGAGAAAGGCACATCGGTGGACTGGAACGCCGAACTTCTATTCTATCGCGTGAGCGAAATCCGGGCCAGGGCGGAGATCGTGAACCGGCGCATGAAACCGGACGTGACCCTGTGCCTGCATTTCAACGCGGAGGACTGGGGTGACCCGGCGCGCCCGACCCTGGTCCGTGAGAACCACCTGCACCTGTTGTTGAATGGGAAGTATGGCGCGGACGAGCTGAAGTACGACGACCAGAAATTCGACATGCTCGTGAGGTTGCTCGGGCGATGCTGGCCCGAGGAGCTTGCGATCTCGGAGGCGGTGGCTGGGTCCATGGCGCGGGTGACGGGGCTGCCGGCCTACACCTATCTCGGGGGCAACGCATCGCGGGCGGGCGAGAGCCCGTATCTCTGGGTGCGCAATCTGCTCGCGAATCGGCTGTACCATTGCCCGGTCGTCTATCTGGAGCCGTACGTGATGAACAGCCGGGAGGCGTACGCGCGGATTCAGGCGGGGGACTACGATGGGGTTCGGGCCATTGGCGGGACGAAGCGCGAGAGCATCTTCAGGGAGTACGCGCGCGGGGTGGCCGAGGGGTTGGCGGAGTATTATCTGCGGGCGCGGCGGTAGAAAAGCTTCGCCATGGGGCGCGCGGGGCGCGAGATTTCCATCTGGTATGGCCGAGACGTTGTATCTGCTGGACGGGATGGCGCTCATATTCCGGGCGCATTTCGCGCTGATCCGGAACCCGATCCGGACATCCAAGGGCGTGGACACCTCGGCGCTTTTCGGGTTCACGAACACGCTGCTGGACCTGCTTGAGAAGGGGAGGCCGACGCACGTCGCCGTCGCCTTTGACACCGCGGCGCCGACGGAGCGCCACGAGATCTACCCGGAGTACAAGGCGCAGCGCGAGGAGATGCCGGAGGCGCTGGCGGCGGCGATCCCGAACGTGCGCAGGATCGTGGAGGCGTTCAGGATTCCGCTGATCGCGATGGACGGGTACGAGGCCGACGACATCATCGCGACGCTGGCGAAGCGCGCGGAGGGCGAAGGCTTCGATGTGTTCATGGTGACGCCGGACAAGGACTTCCTGCAACTGGTCACCGACCGGGTGCGGGTGTATCGTCCGGGGCGGCAGGGGGCCGAGCCGGAGGTGCTGGGGGTCGAGGAGGTCAAGGATCGCTGGGGCGTGGAGCGGGTCGAGCAGGTGGTGGATGTGCTGGGCCTGATGGGTGACGCCTCGGATAACGTGCCCGGGGTACCCGGGATCGGGGAAAAGACGGCGCAGAAGCTCATCGCGCAGTTTGGCAGCGTCGAGGGGTTGCTGTCGCGAACCGGCGAGCTCAAGGGCAAGGTGCGCGAGAATCTGGAGGGGCACCGGGAGCAGGCGCTGTTGTCCAAGAGGCTGGTGACGATACGGACCGATGTGCCGGTGGCCATTGGGTTGGACGCTTTGCGCCGGACGGAACCCGATGGCGCGCGGTTGCGGGACCTCTTTGTGGAGTTCGAGTTCAACGCGCTTGGGCGGCGCCTGTTCGGGGCGGATTTCAAGGCGGGGCGGGGTTTTGGTGTCGGGGTGGGCGGACGGGCGGCGGGAGGTCCGGTTTTGGGTGATGCGGGCCGGGAGCCGGCGCAGCCGGCCCCGGCGGTGGCCGAGGGCGCGGCGCTCAAGACCATCGGGGGGGTGCCGCACAACTACGTGTTGATCGAGACCCTGGAGGGGTTGCGGCAACTGGTGGCGCGGCTATCGGAGTGCACATCGTTCTGTTTTGATAGCGAGACCGACGGCCTGAATCCGCGCGAGGCGACGCTGCTGGGCCTGGCGTTTTCGGCGAGCGAGGGCGAGGCGTGGTACGTGGCGCTGCCGGAGGGGGAATCGGGGCGGAGGGAATGGCTCGAGGCGATGGGGCCGCTATTTGAGGGGGGCGCGGAGAAGGTGGGCCACAATCTGAAGTTCGACCTGGGTGTGCTCCGGGCGAACGGGGTGGTGGTGCGCGGGCCATTCTTCGACACGATGATCGCGCACGTGCTGGCGGAACCGGGCCAACGCCACGGGATGGATTACCTGAGCGAGGCGCTGCTGGGTTACACGCCGATCCCGATCACGGCGCTGATAGGCCCGGAGGGTCCCGGGCAGAAGAGCATGGCCGAGGTGCCCGTCTCGCGCGTGGCGGAGTACGCCGCGGAGGATGCCGATGTCACGCTGCGGCTCAAGGGGCCGCTGGAGCAGCGGTTGCGCGAGACGGGGCAGGAGAGGGTTTTCCGGGAGGTCGAGTGCCCCCTGCTCCCGGTCCTCGTCGCGATGGAGCACGAGGGCGTGGCGATTGATTCGCGCGCGCTGGAGGAGTACGGGCGGCAACTGGCGGACGAGATTGGCGGCCTGGAGCAGCGAATCATTGGGCTGGCGGGCACGAGGTTCAATCTGAATTCCCCCAAGCAACTTGGGCAGATCCTGTTCGACGTCCTGAAACTGGAAGAGAAGCCCAAGAGGACCAAGACGGGGCAATACGTGACCAACGAGCAGGGGCTCGCGGCGCTGGCGACCAGGCACGAGATCGCCCGAGAGATCCTGGAGCACCGGGCCGCGCAGAAGCTGAAATCGACGTACCTGGATGCGCTGCCGGGCGCGGTGTCGGCGCGGACGGGGCGGGTGCACACCACCTTCCATCAGAGCGTGACGGCCACGGGGCGGCTGAGTTCCGAGAACCCGAACCTGCAGAATATCCCGATCCGG
>JADLBR010000230.1 GCA_020847615.1 Verrucomicrobiia bacterium | reverse complement strand
CGAGGGCGATTTCGCCGCCCAGCGCCGCGCCGACGCCCTCGCGGAATACGCGCTCCTGGGCAAGGCGATCGCCGACTTCAAGCCCGGCTCCGAGGCGCAGGCGCGGCTCGGCCGTGAGGCGCTTCGCGCGGACGCGCTGATCCTGCCCGCCGATCGGACGCCCTTCGATGTCGTGATGCGCCGGACGCTCGCGCTCGCCGCGCACATCGAGTCCATGCGGGGCGCGCCCGACCTGTCCGCCGAGGGGGCGGCGCTGGACGACCTCGCCGCGCGCGCCCCGTCCGCCACATCCGAGGAGGAGCGGCAGGCCCTCTTCCTGCGACTGTGCGAGCTGCGCCGCGGCATCGCCCTGCGCAACCCGCTGCTGGATTTCGACGAGATCGTCTTCCTGAAGCACCACAAGCAGGGCCGCGGCGAGATCCACATGATCGACCAGTATTTCGGATTCAACGCGCGAGCCGGGGGCGGCGTCTTCATCCTGGAGGGCGCGTTTGGCGATTCCCCTTCCGCGCGCGACGCGCTCGGGGGCGCCGTCGTGGGCAATGGCCGGCTCAAGGGCCGCAGGCTGGAGGGCGGCTCCTTCGTGTCCCTGGACCTGGATTACGACGCGGAGTCCATCGCGTTCGCGTGGACCGAGGCGGCCTGGGAGGTGCCCGCGGACGCGGACTGGAGCACGCAGAGCTGGACGCTCGAGGAATGCCGGATGCGGCCCGACACGAGGGACGACCACTACTTCTGGCGCCCCGAGGGCTGCTACCACGTCTTTCGCGCCGACCTGAGGCGGCCCGGCCGATTGCGCGCGCTACTCGGGGCGAGGCGCGGCGCCTCCGGCCTGCTCCAGCTCACCGACGGGCGCTACAACGAGTTCGACCCCTGCTTCCTGCCCAACGGCCGCATCGCCTTCATCTCCGAGCGCCTGCTCTCCTGCGTCCGGTGCGGGATGCGATGGTGCCCCTCGGCCAACCTCCACGCGATGATGCGCGACGGCTCCGACATCATCCCGCTGAGCTACCACGAGACCAACGAGTGGCACCCGAGCGTGAACAACGACGGCATGATCGTCTACACGCGCTGGGATTACGTGGATCGCGACAACGACGCGGCCCACCACATGTGGGTGTGCTATCCCGATGGCCGCGACCCCCGCGCCCCGCACGGCAATTACACCGAGCGCCGCGAGACCCGCCCGTGGATGGAGCTCGCGGTCCGGGCGATCCCGAACAGCCGGAAATACGTCGCCACCGCGGCCCCGCACCACGGGGAGAACTATGGCTCGCTGATCCTGATCGACCCGCGCCAGCCCGACGACGGCGGCATGCGCCAGATCCGCCGCATCACGCCCGACGCCCTGTTCCCCGAGGCCGAGGCCGCGCCCGGCGTTCCCCTGGACAAGGGTCGGCACAACCCCAAGGGCGAGGTGTATGGCACCCCGTGGCCCCTGGATGAGGACTTCCACCTCTGCGTCTACGATCCCGATCAGAAGAACTACGGCATCTACCTCGCCGATAGCTTTGGCAACAAGGTGCTCCTGTATCGCGATGCCGAGATCCCCTGCCTGGATCCTATCCCGCTGCGCGCGAGGCGCCGCCCGCCGGCCATCCCCATCGCCACGAGGCAGGCCATCGCCGACCGAAAGCCCGGCGACGACCTCACCGCCACGGTCGCCGTCATGAACGTCTACGACAGCGAGCGCCCCTTCCCCGCGGGCGAAAAGGTGGCCGCGCTGCGCGTGATCCAGGTGTTCCCGAAGGACAACGCCTTCAAGGACGTGCCCTACATCGGCCACGCCGCCGAGTCCCTCGCGCGGGGCGTGCTGGGCACCGCCCCCGTCGAGGCGGACGGGAGCGCCCACTTCGAGGTGCCGACCGGCGTCGAGATCTACTTCCAGGCGCTGGACGAGAGGGGTCGCGCGATCCAGACGATGCGGTCGGGCACCTACGCGCACGCCGGCGAGAGGCTGACCTGCGTGGGCTGCCACGAGTCCAAGAGGAATGCCGCGATGCCCTCCGCCGCGGCGGCGCCCCTCGCGCTGCGCAAGCCCCCCGCGAAATTGCTCCCCGGCCCCGAAGGCTCCTACCCGATCACGTTCGCCCGCCTGGTCCAGCCCGTGCTCGACCGCCACTGCGTGGGTTGCCACGGTGGCCAGCAGCCCAAGGCGCCCGACTTCCGCGCGACGCTCGCGGAACCCGACGCGAAACGAAAGCCCAAGCGCATCGAGGAGATGTTCGGCGTGACCCACCTCAACAACGGGTGGACCTCGAGCTATCTCGCGCTCCGCGATCATTCCTGGGGCATGGCCGGTGGCAACGGCATCATCTTCCAGCAGCCGCAGGTCTCTATCCCCGGACAGATCGGAGCCCGGGCCTCGCGGCTCATGGCGCGCCTCGGCCAGGGACCTTGCGGGGCAAAGCTCCCCGACGAGGATCTCGCGCGCATCGCCCTCTGGCTCGACTGCAACAGCATCTTCTACGGCGCCTACCACGAAGCCGCCCGCCAGGCCCGCGGCGAGATCGTCCCTCCGAAACTCGGATACCTCCAGCCCTTCGCCCGGTAGCAGCCCGTTGAATGACCCATCCCTGACCATAACCGACCCGGCCCGCGAGGCCGCGGGCCCTCCCGACGCAACCAGGTAGGGACGCCGGCCTCGGCGTCCGATGGCGTTCTCGCGCTACGCGTCAGCTGCCTTCGTGCAACGGGCGGCGCACGTTCGCGGGATTGACAGGGTCGTCCTCCGGCGCGCAGCCTCGTCGCGGTGAAGCTGGGACGATTCGTTCGCGGGATGCTGTGGTCGATGGCGCTGGCGGGGGCGTGCCTCGTCGGCCTGGCGTGGTGGGCGTGGCGCGAGGGGGCGCCGGCGCCGTACCGGCCGGACCAGCCGCGCGAGCCGGTCGTGCGCGAGCGCGAGAAGCGGGGGCCCGCGCTCGTGGCGCGCATGGAGTTCACCGGCCCCGGTGGCGAGCGCATCCCCTGCCTCGTGTGCACGCCTTCCAAGGGCGAGGGCAGGCTCCCGGCGGTCATCTTCCTCTACGGCATCGGGATGAACTGCCGCGACATCGAGCCGGTGGCACCGCTGTTCGCCGAGGCGGGCTTCGCGCTTTTCTGCCCCGAGCAGCTCATGCGCGGTGACCGCAAGGAACCCAACATCTCTCCGGTCGTCCAGGCCCTTCGCTTCAACCGCCGCGTCCGGCAGACGGGCGCGGAACTCCGCGCGCTGGCCGATGCCCTCGAGGAGGTCCCCGATGTCGACGTTTCCCGGATCTATTTCTGGGGCGCCAGCTTCGGGGCCATCACCACCGCCCGCGATGTCGCCGAGGACCCGCGATTTCGCGCCGCCATTTTCACCCTCGCGGGCGGCGACCTCGGGCGCTTTGTCGCCGAGGGCCCCACGCGCGACCGCGCCTCGGTCCCCCAGCGCTGGGCCCTCTCCGCGGCGGCGCGCTACTTCGCCGCGATGGATCCCGTGCGTTTCGTGGGAGGCATCGCCCCGCGGCCCATGCTATTCCAGAACACCGAGGGCGACGACATACTCCCCCGCGCGTGCGCCGAGGCCCTGCACAATGCCGCGGGCGAACCCAAGGAGATCCGCTGGTACCCGTTTGCCCACAACCATCTCGGACACGCGCAGGTCGAGCACCTCGTCCGCGACGGCATCGAGTGGCTCAAGAAAGTGGATGGCGCCGCCGCCCCGTAAGAATGTGGCCCATCTGGTCCGGCGGCTGCCGGAGATCGTTCGATCCTTCCGCGGGTCCACGGTCTGGCGACCGTGGCTACGAGTTTTCGGGCCTAGCCTCGTATGTCGCGCCGCATGAAGTGCGCGATGCCCACCGCGACAAAGGTCAGGTCCCACGCCAGGAGGAACACGGTGGCCTCCGCGATGCGCGCCCACGGGACGTGGGGCTCGAACACGTGGATCCAGACGGCCATGTGGTGCGTCAGGAACCACTCGCGGATGCTCTCGAAGTACGGCGTCATGCGGAGCAGCAGGTCGATGAAGCACGCGGAGAGCGTGAGGATCGTGGCGGCGGCCGGTTTCATGTTGAAGCACGAGAACATGAATCCCACCGCGGTGAAGGTCTGCGTCGTGAGCGCGAGCGTCAGCATCGCGAGCGCGTAGCGCCCCAGGCCCGGCCATGGCGCGTGGAAGGCAAACACGCCCTCCGCCGGCGAAAAGACGAAGAGGGACCCCCATCCGCGGTAGGCCATGCCCATCGCCAGCGCGGACGCGCCGATGAACAGGATCAGCGCGCAGGAGTACGTGGCGCAGGCGAGCGCCTTGGCGGCGAGCAGCTCGGGGCGCGCGACGGGGCGGCAGAGCAGCATGCGCAACGTGCCATCCTCCGCCTCCTTGGCCACGATGTCCCCCGCGACCAGGGCGATGAAGAGCGCCCCGAGGAACAGGATCGTCAGGGCCACGATCATCACGGCCACCGTCGTCCCGGAAAAGTATTGCTCGACGGGCAGGCCATTGCGCGTCAGCAATTTTTCGATCGCGGCCCGGACGCGGGGCAGGTGCAGCAGGGCGAGGAACGCGACCTCGAGCGCGACGAACGCGCCGAAACCGATGTGGCTGCGCTTTCGGGCGACGAGCTTGAGCAGCTCGTTGGCATACAGGCGCCTAAGCATCGCCGCCCCCGTGCACCGTCTGGAGATAGAACTCCTCCAGCGTCATCTCGATGGGATGGGCGGCCTCCACGCGCAGGCCATCCGCCACCGCGGCCCCGACGGCGTCGGCGACGGACACCCCCGCCCTCAGCCTGAAGCGATCCTCGCCGCGCCGCTCCTCCAGCCAGCCGCGGCCGAGCAACAGGTCGGCCGCTCGCCCCGGCGGATCCGCCCGCAGGACGATCCATCCCTCCGTCCGGGGCAGGTCGGCCATCGGGCCGGAGTACAGCACCCTGCCCTCCCGCATGACCGCGATGTCGGTGCAGAGCAATTCAACCTCGCTGAGCAGGTGCGACGATAGCAGGAGCGTCAGGCCGTGCTCGCGGTTGAGGCGAAGCAGCAGGGAGCGGATCTCGTGAATGCCCTCGGGATCGAGGCCGTCGGTGGGCTCGTCGACGATCAGCAGCTCCGGGTCGGGCAGGAGCGCCTGCCCCAGCGCGAGCCGCTGCCGCATCCCGTGCGAGTACTTGCCCACGCGGTCGCGGATGCGGTCGGCGAGCCCGACGATCCCGGCCACCTCCATCAGGCGGGCATCCGAGACGGGGGCGGT
Organism: Verrucomicrobiia bacterium; assembly: GCA_020847615.1. Lineage (GTDB taxonomy): Bacteria > Verrucomicrobiota > Verrucomicrobiia > JADLBR01 > JADLBR01 > JADLBR01. The sequence goes on along the minus strand of JADLBR010000230.1, from coordinate 2,132 downwards.
GCACTCGGCAAAGATCCGGAGGTTGCGATACCCGGAGAGGTAGTCATAGAACGCCGGGGTCTCGAAGATCGCGCCCACACGCGCCAGCGCGCGGCGGCGCTCCGCCAGCGCGTCGACGCCCCCGACGCGGAGCGCGCCCCCGTCGGGAAACAGGTGCCCCAGCAGGCATCCGATCGTCGTGCTCTTGCCGGCCCCGTTGTGGCCCAGCAGCCCGAATATCCTGCCCCGGGGCACGACGAGGTCGATGCCCGCGACCGCGAGCCGCGCGCCATAGCGCTTCACGAGGCCCCGTATCTCGATCATCGGCGGGGCATCAGCGGAACTTGAGGACATTGCTGCTGCGGCCATCTGCGTAGAGTATGTTGACCTTCTGGGGACAGCCCTCGTGGAATCCCTCCTTGTCGCCGACGAGCGGGATCCGCGATGTGTCGCCCCCGCCCAGGAACTGGAGATTCTGTATCCTCTGCCCGTTGATGGCGCTGTTCCAGTGGTAGCTCGTGCCGGTGGTCTCCCAGAGACGCTTCTCCCGGTCGGCCGGGCAACGGAACACCCGCGGCTCCCTGACGTAATCCAGCAGCACCGTGTCGAGTGCGGCGACATCGTCGTCCTTGGATGGGCGCACCGCCGCCATGTCGGGCAGCGTGCCATCGTGGTCCTGCGCGTAGAGCTGCATGGCGCCCCCGATGCTGCGGAGGTTCTGGAGGCACTGGATCTGCCGCGCGCGGGCGCGGACCATATCCGCGGCGGGAGCCAGCAGCGTGGCCAGGCCCACGGCGATGGCCATGGCGACCAGGAGCTCGGTCAGCGTCCATCCCCCGCGGGCGATGCGGCGCGATCGCATCGGGCTGGAAAGGTCGCTCATGGGTGGCGGAAGCCCTGCATCTGCGCCTGGATCTCCTCGATCAGTGGCGCGAGATCCATCTTGGTCTCCGCGGTGCTGTCCCGGTAGAAGCTCTGCAAGCCCTGGTCGATGATCTTGCGCGCCTGCCCATCGGCGAGCCGTTCCTCGATGCGCCCGGGGTCCGCCTCGCCAGCCCTGGCGCGCATGTCGCGGAGCGCGCGCTCCACGTGCTTTCGCCGCTCCTCGGAGGTCATCTTGTTGAAGGCCTCCATGACCTCCCGGAAACCCGTCGGCAGCGTCCGGTCCAGAAACTGCCCCTGCTCCTCCGGGAGCATCTTCCGGAACACGCCCTCCAGCGCGCGCCCTTCGCGCAGTTCCCGCCTCTCTTCGAACGGCAGGCGATTGAGGCGGTCCGCCAGTGCCTGGAGGTGCCTCTCGCGCTCGGCGCCATGGAGCGAATCGAGATCACGGGACTCCACGAACGCGAGCAGACTCTCGGCGGTCGGTTTCTGCTCGCGAATGCCGCGCAGGGCGATCAAGGCGATGCCCCAGATGGCGGCCACGGCCAGCGCCAGTCCAACCCAGTGTCGGTGTCTCGCCACAGTCATCCCAGTTCAAATGCCAAGGGGCCTCGGCGCAACCGAAATCATGGCCCCGATGGAAGAGACGTCCCGGGACGCGCAAGGTTACGGGCGGAGCCGACAACGCCCATCGAAAATGCAGCTCGTCTAGGAGGCTGTCGGACTTCGTCCGGCAGCCTCCTCTGGCAAAACCGCCTTCTATTTGCGTGCAAAGGAGTCATGCAACGGGACCGCGATTCGTCGAACGTGCTCAGGCACGGTGCCACATCTGGGCCGTGCCCGTCATAAATATTTTGAAATTGGGCGGTTTTGCTTGCTAGCAGCCTAGTCGGATTTGGTGAGGTCCGACAGGCTGCTAGTCCGGCGGTTGCCGGAGACCGCTCGGCCCAGTTCGCGCCTCCACGGTCCGGCGACCGTGGCGACGAAACCTCGCGCTATCCCTTGCGCTTCGCCTCGCCCGTCGATCCAGGCTTTGCCCTGGCGGCCCTGGCTTTGGCCCGTGCTCGCCCCGTGAGGCGCGCGGGCTTGAGCCGGATGAAGTTGCTGAAGGTCTTCTTGATCGCCTCGCGCGCGGTCAGATAGCGCTGGCGGAGTTCGCCCCCGCGCCGGATGGCGGCCAAGACGCCGGCCACGGAGAAGTCGTCCGTGGCGAGGATGGTGAAGGCCGTTCCCACGGCGCTGGGGTGGTGGGCGTCGCTGGCCGCGGTCAT
>JADLBR010000229.1 GCA_020847615.1 Verrucomicrobiia bacterium | reverse complement strand
CGATGTCTCCGGACCCGATCTGGCCACGCTGGCAGCGGCACGCGCCGCTCTCGCCGACACACCGACTTCACCGCTGGCTCGGTCCATGGACGCCGTGATAGGCAAGATCGCCGAAGCGGCGCCCGCGCGGATCGAGCCCGACATCTGGTCGATCCTGGCCGAGGCCGTGGCGAGATGCCTGGTCATCGCCGCGCGGTATCGCCGATTCGACGGCACCGAGCGGGACTACCTCATAGAGCCCCTGCGCCTCGTGGCCCACCGCGCCAATTGGTATGCGCTGGCGCGAAAGCGCCCCGGCCGCGAACTGCGCGCCTTCGCTCTATCTCGCTTTGGTTCGGCGAAACCAACCGGTGAGACCTTCGTGCCCCCCAAAGGTTTCGATTGGCGCGAGGCTGCCAAGGATGCTTTCGGAATCGGGTTTGGCATCAAACCAGCGAACATTCGGATCCTATTTTCGAACACGGTTGCCACGGCCATCTCCGAGCGCGTTTGGCATCCCACGCAGAAAATCTGGAAGCGACGAGACGGAGGCCTGGAGTTGCGAATTCGGGCGGCTCCCACCATCGACCTCGTCCGCTGGATACTCTCTTGGACGCCAGATGTGCGCGTGCTCGCGCCCAAGGCCCTTCGTGCCCGGGTCCAGCGCCATCTGCAACCTGACCGTCGAAGCCGTCTGTGAACCGGTGAATCCCATCACAGAAGAACCCTGCCCAATCCGGTCCCTGGTGGAATATGGGCGAGATCTTATGACGGATTCGAAGCCGCCATTTCCCTCGTCGGCGCAGGGCGAACACGGCACGAGACGCAGTTCGGCACAGGGACACTCGCGGGCGCCATGAATAAGTTTTCTGTCGCATTGCTGTAATTTTCCTAATATCCGTTGACCCGGTTTGACTTTGTCCCCCCCGCCATCTACACAACTACGTCGCTTAAAGAAATCTTATGAATCTGCTCGTCAATCTATTCCGCTCGTCCCTCGGGCGAAAGCTCGTGATGGGCGCGACCGGGGCCGGCCTGTTCGGCTTCGTGGTGATCCACATGATCGGCAACCTCCAGGTCTTCGCCGGCGCCGAGGTGCTCAACCAATACGCGATCCTGCTGAGGACATCCGAGGAGTTGCTCTGGGGCTTCCGGCTGGCCCTGCTGGCCATGGTGGGCCTGCACCTGTACTGCGCGATCACGCTGACCCTCGACAACCGCCGCGCCCGCCCCGCCGGGTACCAGGACAAGCGGCCCCTGGGCGCGACGATCGCCTCGCGCACGATGATGGTCAGCGGCGTCGTGGTCGCCGCGTTCATCGTCTTCCACATCCTGCACTTCACCACGCGCGACATCTTCACCGACTACAAGGCCTGGACGATCGAGCTCCACGGCCGCGAGGGCCACGACGTCTACCGCATGGTCGTCCACGGTTTCTCGATACCCTGGGTGTCGGCGGCCTACATCGTCGGCGTGGGCCTCCTGTGCGCCCACCTGAGCCACGGGGTCCAGAGCTTCTTCCAGTCGCTCGGCCTGGTGAGCACCGGCTACCAGCCGATCATCCGCGCGGCGGGCGTCGCCGCCGCGCTCATCATCTTCCTGGGGATGGCCGCCGTGCCCGTCTCCATCCTTCTCAAATGGGTCTCCTGAATCCGCCATGAACCTCGAATCGCGCACTCCCTCCGGCCCCCTCGCCCAGAAATGGGACAGGCACCGCGCCGAGATCAAGCTCGTCAACCCCGCCAACAAGCGGAAATACGAGATCATCGTGGTCGGCAGCGGCCTCGCCGGCGCGTCCGCCGCCGCCTCGCTCGCGGAACTCGGCTACCGCGTCAAGTGCTTCTGCTTCCAGGACAGCCCGCGCCGCGCGCACAGCATCGCCGCTCAGGGCGGCATCAACGCGGCCAAGAACTACCAGAACGACGGCGACAGCGTCTACCGCCTCTTCTACGACACGATCAAGGGGGGCGATTTCCGCGCCCGCGAGGCCAATGTCTACCGCCTCGCGCAGGTCAGCGTGAACATCATCGACCAGTGCGTCGCGCAGGGCGTGCCCTTCGCCCGCGAGTACGGCGGCACGCTCGCCAACCGCTCTTTCGGCGGCGCCCAGGTCTCGCGCACCTTCTACGCCCGGGGCCAGACCGGCCAGCAGCTCCTGCTCGGCGCCTACCAGGCCCTGAGCCGCCAGATCGGCGCCGGCGCGGTCAAGATGTTCCCCCGCACCGAGATGCTCGACCTCGTCGTGGCCGATGGCGCCGCGCGCGGCATCGTCGCCCGCGACCTCGTCTCCGGGAAGATCGAGGCGCACTCGGCCCACGCGGTCGTCCTCGCCACCGGCGGCTACGGGAACGCCTACAATCTCTCCACCTACGCCCGCGGCTCAAACGCCACCGCGATCTGGCGCGCCCACCGCAAGGGCGCACTTTTCGCCAACCCCTGCTACACGCAGATCCACCCCACCTGCATCCCCGTCTCCGGCGACTACCAGTCCAAGCTGACGCTGATGTCGGAGTCGCTCCGGAACGACGGCCGCGTCTGGGTCCCCAAGCGCAAGGAGGACTCCGGCAAGCCACCCGCCTCCATCGCCGAGGAGGACCGCGACTATTATCTGGAGCGCCTCTACCCGAGCTTCGGCAACCTCGCCCCCCGCGACATCTCCTCCCGCGCCGCGAAGCGCGTCTGCGACGAGGGCCGCGGCGTCGGCCCGAGTGGCCTCGGGGTCTACCTGGATTTCTCGGACGCCATCTCCCGACTCGGCCACAAGGTCGTCGAGGAGCGCTACGGGAACCTCTTCGACATCTACAAGGAGATCACCGGCGAGAACGCCTACGATGTCCCCATGCGCATCTACCCGGCCATCCACTACACGATGGGCGGCCTCTGGGTGGACTATAACCTCATGAGCAACGTGCCGGGCCTGTTCGTGGCCGGCGAGGCGAACTTCTCCGACCATGGCGCCAACCGCCTCGGCGCGAGCGCCCTGATGCAGGGCCTCGCCGACGGCTATTTCGTGCTCCCCTACACGATCGGTGGCTACCTCGCCACCCAGAAGCCCGGCGCCGCGCTCCCGGCAGACCACGCCGAATTCCGCAAGTCCATCGAGGACGTCGGCACCCGCACCCGCCGGCTGCTCTCGGTCAACGGCTCCCGCACCGCGGACTCCTTCCACAAGCAGCTCGGACGACTGCTCTGGGAGAAGTGCGGCATGGCCCGCAATCGCCAGGGTCTCACCGAGGCCCTCAAGGCCATCCCCGCGCTCCGCGAGGAGTTCTGGCAGAACGTCAGGGTCCCCGGCTGCGGCGAAGAGCTCAACCAGGCGCTCGAGCGCGCCGGGCGCATCGCCGACTATTTCGAATTGGCCGAGCTCATCTGCCTCGACGCGCTCACCCGCGAGGAGTCCTGCGGCGGCCACTTCCGCGAGGAGTTCCAGACCGACGAGGGCGAGGCGCTCCGCGACGACGAGAAGTTCGCCTTCGTATCCGCGTGGGAGTTCAAGGGCCTCAACGGCTCGGGTCACTGGGACCTGCACAAAGAACCCCTCGCCTACGAAGAAGTCCACATGTCCCAACGCAGCTACAAGTGATATGAACGTCTCCCTCCGCGTATGGCGCCAGAAGGGTCCCGGGACCCAGGGCTGTTTCGAGACCCACGAGGCGCGCGACCTCAACCCAGACATGTCGTTCCTCGAGATGCTCGACGTCGTCAACGAGCGCCTCGCGGTCGAGGGCAAGGATCCCATCGCCTTCGACCACGACTGCCGAGAGGGCATCTGCGGCATGTGCTCGTGCGTCATCAACGGCGAGCCCCACGGCCCCGAATTCAAGGTCGCCACCTGCCAGACCTACATGCGCAGTTTCCGCGACGGCGACACGATCACCATCGAGCCGTTCCGATCCCGCGCCTTCCCGGTGCTCAGGGACCTCGTCGTCAACCGCTCGTCCTTCGACCGCATCATCCAGGCCGGCGGCTTCGTCTCCGTGCCCACCGGCTCAGCGCCCGACGGCAACGCCATCCCGGTCTCCAAGGAGATCGCCGACCTCGCCATGGACGCCGCCGCGTGCATCGGCTGCGGCGCCTGCGTGGCGGCCTGCAAGAACGGGTCGGCCATGCTGTTTGTCGCCGCCAAGGTCAGCCAGCTCAATATCCTCCCCCAGGGCAAGCCCGAGAAGGACCGCCGCGTCCTGCGCATGGTCCAGGCCATGGACGCCGAGGGCTTCGGCAACTGCTCCAACACCTACGCCTGCGAGGCCGCCTGCCCCAAGGGCATCAGCGTCAACTTCATCGCCCGGATGAATCGCGACTACGCCGTCGCCCTGCTCAAGAACAAGCCCGCCTAAGGCCCGCCTGGCCAAGCGCGACAGCGTTTGGCCGGAGCCGGGATCAGCGGTTCGCCCGCCTCGCTCCGTGCTCCGCCACCACGCGGATCGCCACGCCCCCGCGCGCGGCGAAGTCTCCCGTCACGCGCGCCGACCGGGGCGCGCACACCCTCACGAAATCATCGAGGATCCGGTTGATCACCGCCTCGTTGAAGGCCCTCACGTTCCGGAACGCGGCCAGATAGAGCTTCAATGACTTGCTCTCCACGCAGAGCCTCCCCGGCACGTACTCGATCTCGATGCGCGCGAAGTCGGGCTGCCCCGTCACCGGGCACAGCGACGTGAACTCGCCGGTCTCGAACCGGATCGTGTAGGCCCTCTTCGCGGGACTCGGGAAGCACTCCAGCATCGCCTCTTGCGGCGATGCCGGCCACTCCCCCACGCTCCGCCCCAGCAGCGTCAGGCCCGATGCCACTTTCTTTGCACCTCGTCTCATGGGACCCGATACTGGGCGAGACCCGGCCGCAAACCGAGAAGAAATCACCCCATCCCCGGCAGCGCGTCCCCGCCCCCGCCCTTCTTCCGCCGGGCGCGCGCCTTCCGCTTCGGCGCGGGCTTCCCACGCGACACCGCCCGGCGGACCACCAGCTTCCGGCCCCACGCCAACGCCCCCCTCAGCAATGGCAGTTCGCCCTCAATGGCCTCGATCACCGCACGATGCTCCGCGAGATATTTCTTCAGCACCCGCAGCGCATCCTCGCCCATCTCTTTCTCCCCGAAGAGCTCTTTCGGCCGATCCGCGAGATTCAGCCCTGGCTGTAGCGCGTGCGCCTCCAGGTCACAGCCCACGTCATAATTCGTGAGCAGCAGCCGCCTGGCGCCACCGCCCGCCTGCATCACAAAATCCAAGAACCAGACCTCCGAGCCCCCCGCGTCCGCGTTCAGAAGCTGCATCAGCTTCTTCTCCGATTCGAATAGCCGCACCAGCCGATCCTCGCCCACCCCGAGGCGGCGAAATGCCATGACTTTGCGCAGGAACAAGACGTAGCCCGCCGGGTACCGGTCGCCCCGGAGCAGCGGCAGCCCCATCTTCGCCTGCGTGGCGCGCAGCACCGCCATCGGACGATTCAGGTCCCGCGCTATGTCAGCCAACCGCTCCATGGCCACGCCCTCCTCTCAGAGTCCCCCGCGGGCACCGCCGGGACCCTTGCCCACCTCGTCCAATCGCCCCAGCAGCCGCAACAGCCCATCCAGGATCGTCAGCGGATGGGGCGGACACCCGGGGATGAACAGGTCCACAGGCACCAGGGCACCGGCGCCGTTGTTCACCTCGGGCAACCCGACGAATGGGCCCCCGCCGATCGCGCACGCCCCAACCGCCACCACGATCTTTGGATCCGGGACGGCGTCGTACGTCTTCTTGAGTGCCAACTCCATGTTCCTCGATACGGGACCGGTGATCAGCAGGCCATCGGCGTGGCGCGGGGAGGCGACAAACTGGATCCCGAATCGGCCGAGGTCCCAGCCGATCGTGCCAAGCACGTTGGTGTCGGCCTCGCACGCATTGCAGCCCCCCGCGCTCACCTGCCGCAATCTCAGCGACCGCCCGAAGAGCCCCCGCAGTTTATCGTCGAGCGCAGCGGCCAGGCGCAGCTCTTCCCTGCCGGGGCCACCCAGGACGAGGTCCCCGCGGCCCCGCACCGCCATGCGGTGATCGCCCGTCCGCGTGATGGCTCCTTCGGGACACGCGCCGATGCACGCCGCGCAGAAGATGCATCGCCCCAGGTCCAGGGCGACGGAGCCCCCAGATGGCCGCTCGATGGCCCCGTTCGGGCAAGACGCCACGCACTCCGCGCAGCCATCGGCGCACCTCGCGGTCTCCACGCGCAGGGCGCCGCCGTGGCGCTCCGGCAATGGCGGCGGCGCGCCTTGGGGATAGGCCATCGTTTCGCATCCGCGCCGCAGGCGGTTGAGGATCGTGTCGTGTATGAACATGGCGTCAGGGGCGATTCCGCCTAGAGGTCGAATCCACAGTAGCTCAGGTTAAAGCTCTTGTTACAGAGCGGAAAATCCGAAATGGCCTGCCCGCGCAACGCGAGCGCAAGCCCCGTCCAGTTGTGAAACGATGGATCCGTGATCTTGTAGCGCCGGAGCCGGCCCCCGCCATCGGTCAGCGCCACATGGCAGACCTCGCCGCGCCAACCCTCCACCATCGCCACCGCCAGCGAGTCCGGCGCCGACGCGGGCAGCGCCACGCGCATTTCGCCCTCGGGCGCGGCGCCCAGTTGCTCCCGCAAGAACTCCCCGGAGCGCTGGATCTCCAACCACCGCACCCGCGCGCGCGCAAAAACATCGCCGTCCGGCCAGACGGACACCGGCACCTGCGCGATCCGATACCAGCCCGCGGGATGGTCGAACCGGACATCGCGCACCAGGCCACACGCCCGCGCCGCCGGACCAACCACGCCGATCTCCGCGGCCTGCTTCGCGTGCAGGTGCCCCGTGCGCTCAAAGCGCGCCCGCGCCGACGCCGAATCCCAGAGCCATGCCGCCGCCCTCTCGACTTCGGCCAGCGCGGCATCCAGGCCCGCGAGCAACCTCCCGGCACGCTCCGTCCCCACATCCAAAGCACATCCGCCGGGATGGGCCACGCCGCGCCCGAAGCGGTTGCCGCAGATGACCGCGGTCAGATTCAGGAAATCGCCCCGGATCTTGCCGCACGCCGAGGCCGTCGGCAGGAACGCGACGTCGCCCGCCAGCGCACCGAGATCGCCGGTGTGATTGGCCAGGCGCTCGAGCTCGAGCGCGATCGACCGCAGCCACTGTGTCCGCAGTGGCGCCTCGGTCCCAGACAGCGCCTCAAGCGCGCTCGCGTAGGCGGTCGCATGGCCAATCGTGGTGTCGCCCGCGACCGTCTCCATCTGATGAAACGTGGCGCGATGTGGGCCCCCGACCATCGCCTCCTCGATGCCCCGATGCTGATAGCCCAGCGCGATCTCGAGGTGCATCACTTCCTCGCCCGCGCACTGAAACCGGAAGTGCCCCGGTTCTATGATGCCCGCATGCACTGGCCCCACCGCCACCTCGTGGACCTCTCGCCCATCCACGCGGAAGAAATCCCCCACCGCGGGCCCCGCACCGTGGTCCTTCCGCACCGGCTTCAGCCACGGGTGGCCGCGGGGATCGACGCCGTGCTGCTCCCAGACCTCCCTCTCGAAGAGGTGCGCCTCCGCGTGCGTGGCCGCAAGCGCCGGATACGAACCCCGGAACGGCTCGCTGCGGCCCACGGCCAACGTGTTCCACGCGTCGAAAGCGACCACGGCCACAAGGCGCAGGGCGTCGCCCTCGGGGACGCCAAACAAACTGCTCAATCGACCGCCGCGGTCCAGTTCGGCACCGGTGGCACGCAAGAACTCGCCAACCGGCCACTCCGGCACATCCCCCCAGGGCAGCGCCGCGCCATTGGTCATCAGGGCGAATGGGGTCGCGTCGTTCATGGCGTTGAGGTGAGTTGCCCGACAGCCGACGACCACGCCTCCCGCAGCACGTCCGGTGTCGCCAGGCCGAGCCACAGCGCCAGCACCAGCAACACCAGCGGCGGCACGAGCACGGGCAGCGTCTCCTTGAAACGCCGGCCCAGATCCCGCGCCGCCCGCGGCGGGCGACCATAGACCACGGCGAACACGACGCGGCTCAGCCCCAGGAAGGCCAGCAGCAGGCACACGAGCATGAAGGCCGCCGACCAACCGTGCGCGGTGGAAAACGCAGCCCTCAATATGAGCAACTCACTGAAGAAAGGCCCGAACGGCGGGCACGCCGTGACCGCAAACAGCGCCGTCATGAACAGCGCCGACGAGCGCGGCGTAACCACCGACATCCCGCCGACCTCGTCGATCGTCCGGCCACCGGACGCGCGCCGGATGTTGCCCGCGCTCAGGAAGAGCGCCCCCTTGGTCATGCTGTTGTTCCACACGTGGAAGAAGGCCGCCCACAGGCCGGCCCCGCCCAACGCCGCCCCGAAGCTCAGGATGCCCATGTGCTCGACGCTCGAGTATGCCAGCATCCGCTTGAAATCACGCGCGGAGAGCAGGAAAAGCGCCGCCACCAGCATCGAGAACAGCCCCGCGGCCAAGAGCGTCCTGTCGGCAACAACCCCCGCGCCCGCAGCATCCACGACCGCCCGCACGCGAAGGATCGCCGTGAACGCGACGGTGGTCACCCCGCCGGCCAGCATCGCCCCGACGATCCCGGGGGCTTCCCCGTAGGCATCGGGCTTCCACGTGTGCATCGGGGCAAGGCCCATCTTCGTCCCGTAGCCCACCAGCAGGAGCACCCAGGCGATCAGCACCCACGGGCGGGACAGGCCCGCGCCCTGCGCCGCCAGCGCCGCGAACGTCAGGTCGCCCGCCCCACCCCCGTGCAGCGATGCGTAGCCCAGGCAGAATGAACCCAGCAGCGACAGCGCGATGCCCGTGCCCCCGACGAGCAGATACTTCCACGTCGCCTCAAAGGCGCGGGGCGTGTTGTTGAAATGCAGCAGCGGCACCGAAGACAGAGTCACGGCCTCCGTCGCAATCCACAGCACCCCCAGGTGCCGCGCCATGTGCGCCGCGCTCATCAGCCCAAGCGCCGCAAGAAAGGCCGCCACGAATACGCGGTTCGGGCGCTCCGCCCTCAACCGCAGGTACGAGACGCCGTACGCCGCGCACACCAAAAACAGCAACGACACCGCCGGGAGCACCGCCCGCGTGAGCGGATCGTAGCCGAGCCACGGATGCCAGGGCGCACCCGGCGGATGCACCAACAGCCACAGGGCCAGCAGCGAGTGCGCCAGCCCCGCCGCCGGCAAGAACCAAGGCCGCGTCCGGTCGTGCGGCCAGAGGGCCGCCGCCCCAGCCGCCACCAGCGGCACCAGGATGAGGAGCGACTCTTTCATTCTCGGAGCACGGTCAGTTTCCGCGTGTCGAGCGAATCGAACGCCCTCTGGATGCGGTCCACGATGATGCCGGTCACAAATACCGCCACGGTCAGATCCAGGAGAATCCCGCCCTCGACCAGCAGCGGCGTCGAGCTGATCAGCAGCAGCCCGAACATGTAGATCCCGTTCTCCAAGATCAGGTAGCCGCACACCTGCGAGATGGCCTTGGACCGGCCGATCAGGAGCAACAGGCCCGAGAACACCGTCGATATCGAGCCCGCCACGAGCAGCGATTCGTGGTGCTCGGGCAGCAGCGGCAACCAGCGCGCCAAGAGCACGGCCCCGATCAGCCCCGCGGCGCCCAGCAACAGCGACGGCAGAAAGCCGATCAGCGGATCCATGTCGCGGTCGATGTTGGCCGTCCGCATCGCGCGGCGCAGCAGGACCGGAATCACCACGCCCTTCATCACCACGGTGGCCAGCGCCACGACCACCACCATCGCGCGCAAATCGTGCTCCATCACCAGCGGCATGGTGCCCAGCACGACGCCCTGCAGCGCCGCGACGCGGATCAGCGACGGCAGGCGGCTCGTGCCCAGCGCGACGAGGCTCAGGCCCATCGCCAGACCCGTCAGCAGATCGAGCGCGCCGCTCATGCCCCACCCCCATCCCACGAGATGAGAAGAGCAAACACGCACAGCAAGAACCCGGTGGTCAGCAGCAGCGGCACGCGCCGGAAGGCGTAGCGCGCGAGCAGCGACTCGACGAGCCCGATCGCCACGCCCACGGCCAGCACGCCCGCGGCCAGCACGCCGGCCGCCGCGGGGGCGGGCAGCTTGCCGACGGGCAACACCGCCTGCACCAGCAGGACCGAGAACAGGAGCAGCTTCATCGCCGCCCCGTGTAGCACCGCGGCCAAAGGCGGACCGCTGTGATCCAGCACCATCACCTCGTGGATCATCGTCAGTTCGAGGTGCGTGTTCGGGTCATCGAAAGGCACCCGGCAGTTCTCCGCCAGCAGGACCGTGAACAGGCCCACCGCAAGCAGTGCGGCGCCCGGCCCGGCGGCGGGGGCCAGCATGGCGCACAGCGACACGCTCCCGCTCTGGAGACTCAGGGTAAGCACCGCCGTGATGATGGCGGCCTCCGCCAACACCGCATAGCTCACCTCCCGGGCCGCCCCCATCCCTTCGAAGGCCGATCCCGTCTCCATCGCCGCCCACGCCGTGCAGAACCGGGCAAGCGCCAGCAGGTACACGAGCAGGATGACATCGCCCCGAAAACTCGGCGATGCGCCCAGCGGCCCCAGCGGCAGCAGCAATGCCGCCCCCAATATCGCCACCCACGCCACCGCCGGTCCCGCGATGAAACCCGGCGAGGCCAGCGTGCTCACAACGACCCCTTTCCGCCAAAGCCGCGCCAAGTCGTAGTAGAGTTGGAGCACGGGGGGCCCGCGCCGCCCCGCCACCCAGGCTTTCACCCTGTTGATGATGCCCGGCAGCAGCGGGGCCAACAGCAGCCAGACGACCAACCGCACGACGAACTCTAGGGCCGGGTTCATGCCACGCCCCCCAGGGCAACCAGGAGCCCCACCGCCACCAGACCGAGCACCAGATAGAGGATGTAGTCCGGCAGGACTCCCTGCTGTCGCCGGCGCACCCACGCCGACGCCCCCATCACCACATCGCCAACGGGGCCGATCACCCGTTCAAGCACGGCCTCCGGAATGCGCTCCACGCGACTCGCATGACGCGGGAACGGCCCCTTGGGCCATCGCCGCCTCCGGTCAGGTCGCAGCACCCACGCGAACCAACCCACGGCCAGGGCCGAGAAGGACCCCCCGGTGTATTGCATGCGGGCCGTCGGGGCCGAATACCCGCAATCCCAGGTGCCCGCCCGGCGCAGCCCGTTCGCCCGCGCCCGAAACCACAGCAGGAACCCACCCGCCGCAACGACGGCCACGAGCGCGCACTGCGCCGCGCCAAGCGCCGCCAGCGGGACCGGCGTCCCATCTCCGCGCCACGCGATGTTCCACGTCCCGAGCGAGCGCTGGATCAGGGGCCAGACCATGAGCGGCGCCAGCGCGATGCAGACGCAGGCCCCCGCCAGGCCGAGCATGGGCAAGCGCATCCACCAGCCACATTCGTGCGCCCCAGCCGCCACGCGCGTGCGCGCCGCGCCCAGAAAAACCACGGCGGACGCCTTCACGGACGCCGCCAGGGCTAGCGCCCCCGCCAACCCGAGCGCCATCGTCGCGGGTACGATCACGGCGGCGTCCCGCGCGTGGCCCGCGGCCGCATCGAGCAAGCCGAGGTACACCATCCATTCGCTGACAAAACCATTCAACGGCGGCAGGGCCGCGATGGCCATGGAGCCAAAGGCGAACAACCCCGCCGTCCACGGCATGCTCCTCCACAGCCCACCGAGCCGGCTCATCTCCCGCGTTCCCGTCGCGTGCGCCACGGATCCCGCGCCAAAGAAAAGCAGGGACTTGAACAGACCGTGATTCCACACGTGCAACAGCGCCCCGGCCATCGCGACGCGGCCCCACGCGGCATCACCGCTGCCCGCGCCCAGCAAGCCGGTCCCAACGCCAATCAGCATGATCCCCATGTTTTCCACCGAGCAATACGCGAGCAACCGTTTGAGATCGTTCTGCGCCAGGGCGAATGCCGACCCCAAGACGGCGCTGGTCGCCCCGGCCGCAAGTAGGACCCAGCCCGCGCCAGCGGGAACCGGCAACCAGCCCCCAAAACGCACGACGCCGTACAGTCCCATCTTGATCGCCACTCCCGACATGATCGCCGAGACGTGGCTCGGCGCGTTCGCGTGCGCCGAGGGCAGCCAGACGTGCAGAGGGAACACCCCGGCCTTCACGCCAAACCCGAAAAGGGCGACCCAGAACAGGGGCGCCAGCCCGGGACGGTCCCGCATGGGACCCAGATCCCAGCTTCCCGTGCGGGCCGCCAGCAGGCAAAAGAAGGCGAATAGCGCGAGGGTCCCCGCATGCGAGGCCGCCAGATACAGCCATCCCGCCATCCGCACCTCGCGCCGCTCGCGCTCAAGCGTGATCAGAAAAAATGCCGACAGCGCAAACGCCTCCCACGCCATGAGAAAATGGAGCCCGTTGGCGCAGAGCAAGACGAGGGCCATGCACAGGACCAGGGCGCTCCACCATGCCCGGCCACGGCCGGCCGATGCGGGACGCTCGCGATCGGGCCAATACCCGCGCGCGTACGCCGCCCCGGCGCCGCCGATCACCGCCACCAGGACAAGGAACCATCCGCCGACCCGATCCAGCCTCAGGTGCAGTCGCTCGCCGCCCACGGCAAATGCGCTCCTCCACTCCCACTCCGCACCCCCTCCGAGAATCCACATCGCGGCCCCCAGCAAGGCCGCGGTGCCCACCCAGTTCAGCGCGAGCCACCATCGGGGCCGACGCGACCCCCCCATCGCCGCCGCCACCAGCGCGACGATGGCAACCACAATCAGTCGGCCCATGCTCATGCCACGCCCCCGCCCCTGGATGGGTCGACCGCCCCGAGCGCCCGGAACAACTCCTCGTCGGACGCGCCCTGCTCCGCCAGGCCGCGCAACGGACCGTGCGCCACCGCCCGGCTGAGCCGGGCGAGCATGTCCAGGTGCGCCCGCGGCGAGGGCGGTATGAAGAACAATAGCCGCCCCACCGGTTCGCCGTCCGGCGGTGGTTCGGGCAACGGCAGCGGATCGCGCAGCAAGAGGAGGGCAATCACGCCACCCTCGCGACCCAGCGTGACGCGCGTGCTGAAGTGCGGCAGCGCAAAACCACATCCCACCGGCGCCCAGTTCATCCCGCCCGCCGCCCGCAACCGCTGCGCCAGCAGCCCGCGCACGGCCGGCGCAACGCCCGCATGCGCGGCTATCACGCGTTCCAGAACCCCGACGACGCCCGCCGCCGGCACATCCCGCCAGATGCCCCCCTGCCGCAGCATGGGCTCGAGCGCGAGCCCGGTCGTAAACGCCGAATTCTCGGGCGAGAGAAAGCCGGCCCGCGCGACCAGCCCATGCTCCGCGGCCCAGTCCGCCACCCGCGCCCGATCAAAGAGTAGTCGGCCCCGGTCGAGCACGTGCGGCAGCCCCTCGTCGCGAATCCAGTCGGCGACAACTTTCTCGGACACGCCGAACGACTCGGCGATCTCTACCAGATTCAAGTACATCGTTCGCTGCTCACCCCGAGTTAACGCACGGCCCTAATTCCAATTCACGGGTTCCAGGCGACCGCCATGATCGCGCCGGCGGCCAACCCGATCATCACGTAAAATAGATAGGCCTGCACCCTGCCATGCTGCAGTCCCCGGATCAGTCCGGACACCCACATCACCATCCGGGCGACCGGCTCCACGACCTTCTCCAAGACGGTCTCCGGCGTGTGCGCCTCGCGGCGGGCGTGCCTCGGGAAAACGCCATCCGCCGCGGCCGCGTCGATCTCGGGCCGCAGGATCCAGCCGAACCACTCCGTGATGATGCCCGCAAATGAGCCCGCCGTGTACTGCATGCGCGCGGTGGGCGCGGCGTAGCCACAGTCCCACGTCACCCCCGGCATCCAGCCGACCCGATGCGCGCGCCGCCACAGCCACGCCGCCGACGCGGCCGCCAGGGCCGCCAGCGCCACATGGCAGAAACCCAGTGCGGTCAAGGATTCCGGGGCGGGGACGTTGGCCCATGCCCCGCGCCACGCGATCACCGCCCCGCGCATCGCCGGCCAAAAGGCAACAGGGGCCAGGCCGATGGCCACGCAGCACGCCGCCAGCACAAGCATGGGGCCCCGCATCCAGGGCCCGCACTCATGCGCTCCCACCGCCTCCGGCGAGCGCGGCGCGCCCAGAAACACCACGCCACAGACCTTCACGAAACACGCCAGCGCCAGCGCCCCCGTCATGGCAAGCAGCACGATGGCGGGGATCGCCGCCACCAGCGCAACGCCCCGCTGGTTCACCGCGTCAAACATGCCCAGGAACACCAGCCACTCGCTCACAAACCCGTTCAGCGGGGGCAGCCCGGCGATCGCCACGGCGCCAAGCGCAAAGAGCGCGGAGGTCCACGGCATCGCCCGCCACAGCCCGCCCAACCGGCTCATCTCACGCGTGCCGGTGGCGTGCAGCACGGAACCGGCACCGAAGAACAGCAGCGCCTTGAATAGCCCGTGGTTCCAAACGTGCAGCAGGCCCCCGGCCAGCGCAAGCGCGCCCCACGCAGGGGCGCCATGCTCCGCCGCCACCATCGCGAAACCCACGCCCATCAAAATGATCCCGATGTTCTCGACGCTGTGATACGCCAGCAGCCGCTTCATGTCGTGTTGCCCCAGCGCGAACACGACGCCAAGCACCGCGCTCACGGCCCCCAGCGCCGCCACGGCCCACCCGGCCCCAACCGGCAGCGGCAGCCAGCCGCTGAATCGCACGATCCCGTAGACCCCCATCTTGATCGCCACGCCAGAGAGTATCGCGGAGACGTGGCTCGGCGCATTCGCGTGTGCCGAGGGAAGCCAGATGTGCAACGGGAAAATACCGGCCTTCACGCCAAATCCGAAAAGCGCCAACCAGAACAGCGGCGCCAGCTCACCACACTCGCGCATCGGCCCCAGATCCCAGCCCCCCGTGCGGGCGGCCAGCATCGAAAAGAACCCGAACAGCGCCAGCGTGCCCGCGTGCGAGGCGCCGAGGTATAGCCAACCCGCCGCGCGCACCTCGGCGCGCCGCGGGTCAAGCGTGATCAGAAAATAGGCGCACACGGCGAATCCCTCCCACGCGATGAGAAAATGCAGCCCATTCGAACATAGAAGCAACAGGCCCAGGCAGCACACCAGCGCCGACCACCACCATCGGCCCAGCGCCGCCGAAACGCAGTGCGCCCGATCCGTCCAATACTCCCGTGAATACGCGCCCCCCGCACCCCCAATCACGGCCACCAGGACCATAAAGAACGCGCTCAGGCCATCCAGGCGCAGATGCACGCCGCCGCCACCCACGAGCCAACCGCTCCGCCACTCCCACGCCTCACACGTGGCAAGCACCCACGCCCCCGCCCCCAGCGCGGCCAGGCAGCCCCCAACCAAGGCGCCCAGCCACCAGCGGGGCGCGCGCAAGGCGCCCCACAGACTGACGGCCATCGCACAGGTCGCTCCGGCGAGCAGCACACCCGGGGTCACGACCGCGCCCCCCGACTTGCGCCCAGCGCCACCCAAGACGCGACAAAGGCGCTATCCATTCGTCACCGGAACCCCTCTTGGGCCTTGCAGGGTGGCGCTGATCCGCCGGATGGCCCGGAGCAAGTCCTCGCGACCCGCCTGCGCCAGCACGAGCCCCTTGAACTCCGCGTCCCGCAGGGCGAAGGCAACGCGCGTGAGCAAGTGCAGATGCCCCCGCACGGTCGGGCTGATCACCGTGAACAGGGCCTGCACGGGCTGGCCATCCAACGCGCCAAAATCTATGGAGCGCTCCAAGAAACACAGCGCGACGAGGGGCTTGTCCACGTGCAGCACGATCGGATCCCGCGCGTGCGGCACGGCTATGCCGTCCCCAACGCCGGTCGAGGCCAGTTGCTCCCGGGCAAGCAGCACCCTCAGCAAAAATTCCCGATCCACCTCGTCCGGCAACCGCACCACCTCAACCACGCTGCGCAGCGCGGATTCCCTATCCGCCCCGCCGAGACGATAAAAAATGCCACCGCTCTGAAGCCCATCCGCCAACGTGGGAAGCGGCTGGTCCGAATCCTCCGTCTCCTGCAATGCCCCGAGGGTGATGTTGAGCTTGTTGGCAGTGGCCCACGCGAGAATCTCGGCCCGGTTAAACCGATATTGGCCACTCATCCGATATCCCGGCAGTTTTCGCTCGGTCAGCCAGCGGTACACGGTCTTTTCCGAAACTTCCAACATCTCGGACACATCTCTGACCGTCAGCTTCATTATGCCTCGGATACCCTAAAACTCCACATCAATGGATATTCGTAGACATTTCTGCCGGACCGATTGACCTCTGTCAATGCGGATCGGGGAGGGCGCGCCAATGAGAAAGTCCATCGGTGCAACGGACTCAACATCCTGGGGATAAGTCGATTGCTGACGCGCAATGGATCAACCGACGGGGCGCGCGACCTCGAGCCGCGCCAGCGCCTTCGCCACCTTGCGCATGCGCCGCGCCAACCGCTCGGGCACGACATGCGTGGCATGCACGGTGGTCAAGAAAAACGGCGGCTCGCAGGTGATCACCAGCGTCCATTGGCCCAAACCCACCAGCGTCTGGTTCGTGAAACCGCCCCCCAATTCGGCGGCCGCATGGCGCAGCCGCTTGTACAGTAGAGAGGCGCTGCTGCTGATCGCTTCCTCGGGGATGCCTGGCGGCAATTGCCGCGCCACGGTCAAGGCCTCGCGGTCGGATATGATCGCGCCCGACACGCCCGGCAGGCGCGTCAGTATCCCGGGTATCTCCCGGATCAGGATATCGCGCCCGGGCCCAACGCCCAGCCAGCGCGCCAGCGCTCCGGCCGCCAATGAACGCTCGCTCCCGGGCCTGGCGACACCGCCCCCCGCCTCGCCCACCTCGGGTCGCGGCGCCAGCGATGGACCCGCTGGGACCCTCGCCCGCGGCGCGGCCCTGAATCTTAGCGCGGTCGGCAATGCCGCTCCGGCTCGCGCCGCCATCGGCTGCACCGGCCCGGCTGGCGCCCCAGCCGGCGCGGCCTTGACCTCGGAGGCGCCGCCGCCGGTCGCCAAACGGCTCGTCTTTGCCGCCAGAAGCAGCGGCACCACCTTGGCATCGGCACCGCCCGCCGCAGGCGCCTTCGCTTCCTTCTCGTCCTGGATCTTGGCGCCCTGGCCCGCGCTCGGGGCGACCGCGCTCCCCGCGCTCTCATCGCGGCGCAACGCAGGCTTCGGCGGAGATTTCCTCACGAACAGCGGCTCCACCGGCGTCACCGGCTCGTCCCCGGGGAGTGCGGACGATGCCGCCCCAGGCAGAATGACCTCCCGTTTCGCCTCCGCTCTCGGCACGATCCCCAGCGTCGCCTCGCCCTTGTCCCCCGCCCCCTCTAGGCGGAGCGCGCTGCCGGGCAATATCGGCATCGACGACGCGGCCATCGCCAGCCTCGCCGTCTCCCGCAGCGGCGCCTCCACGGGGCGCTTCTCGGCACGCTTGACGAGATCCGGTACCCCCTGCTCGGGAGATTTCACCTGCACCTGATCATCTCGGCGCGCAAGCCGCGCCGACGGCAGCCGCTTCACGACATCCGCCAGATCCAGCAATATCGGCACCTCCCCCTCCTCGATCCCGCGCGCCTGCTCGGCAAGGAACTCGTCGGGAATCTGTGGCCGAAGATCGTCGAATCGAAACTCGATCCGCCCCGATGGCAGCTGTGCCAGCAACCGTCGCAACGGGAGCCGCACGGTCCGCGAGCGCGCCTCGGAAGACCCCACGAGCTGCTCGGCATCGCCGGCCAAGAAAAGCAAAGGCACGCATTCCAGCACGTTGGACAACGGCAATTCGACGGTGTCCGCGTCCGCCGGCCCCGCCGCGAGCGGCGCGGCCGCCGCCTGCACGGGGCGCCCCGGACCCTCGCGCACGGACCCGGGCTTCCCGGGCGACGCGGACACCGAGACCGGCGGTCCGAACATCGGGGAGGGCGTCGCGACCGGAGCGCCGACCCCCTTCTCCGCCAGGTGGCGCAGCGGCTCTTTCTCCGGCCCAGCCACAGCCTCGCGCTCAGGGCGCGCGGCAAGACCCCTCACCAGCCAACTGAACAAAGCCATGCGCTATGCCACCTGCCTCAAGCCACGATCCATCGGGCAACCGCCTTTTGACGATATTAATGCCTTTTGGGATAAATGCCAGCACTCATTTGAACAAATCGCCTGACGGAAACCACCCGCTGTCCCCACCGGGAGCCCATTCTCTCCGATCCCCCGAAATCATCCGCGTGCATCTTCGGCCCAAGTGTGCCATCATCATCAAGAGGGAGTCAGCGTGTTACCCGACATCGAATCGCCGTACTACTGGGTCAGGAATCTCGTCAGCATGCTGGTCTGGCTCCTGTGCCTTGCCGCGGCGCTGTTCGGCATCCTGTGGGTCGCGCAGCACATCGGCGGCGAAGTCCTGCCGCTCGACGGGCGACGCGCCGCCACCATCGAGGCCGCCCGCAGCGCGGCAATGGCCGGCGATCACCGCATGGCCATCGAGCATTTTTCCCAGGCCATTTCTGGGGACGATTCAAAGAGTGACCTCTGGATCGGGCGGGCCAACAGCCGCCTCGCCGTCGGTGATGCGCAGGGCGCGCTGGACGACGCCGCGGCCGCCGTTGCCCGCGGCGTCCCGGAAAACGAGGTGCTCCTCATGCGCGCCAAGGCGTACCAGATGCTCCGGAAGCCCGGTCAGGCGATCGCCGAACTCGACCGCATCATCGCCGGTGACCCGGGTACTTCGGCCGCCCGGCGGGTCCGCGCCAGCCTCTACGCCGAGGGCGGAGCGTTCGACAAGGCCCTCGCCGACCTCGACTCCATCATCGCCGTCGACCCCGATGACCCGAGCGCCCACCTGCTCCGCGCCGAGATCGGCCTCCGGGCCGGCGATTGGCAGGCGGCCGCGTCGAGCTTCATCAAACTGACCCGGATCTCTGATAACGAACCCAAACCCTGGGTCGGCCTCGGCGTCGCCCTGCTGGGTTCTGGCGGCGACACCGAGGCCCTCGCCGCTTTCGAGAAAGCCCTGAAGATCCAGGCCGCGGGACCGTACGTCCGCGTCGCCGCGCTCCTGGGCCAGGCCATCGCGCTGCGCCGCCTCGGGCGCCACGACGAGGCCATCAACGCGTGGAACGTCTACGCCGCGATCTCACGGGCGCAGGTCGCGCCGGCGCTGCCCGCCGTGAACGTCGACGCCAAGTTCCTGCAACGCGTCTACTTCGATGTCGCCTCGAGATCCGCGCGAGATGACGGGTTCGTGCCCACCTCACGGGAGGCCGCACCCGAGGTCGCGCCCGACCCCTGACCGGCGCGCCGGCCCGGGACGCGTCAGGCGCGCGCGAACAGCGCCGCCACCGCATCCGCGCGCAACAAGCCCTCCTCGGTCAAGCGCCATCGCCCGCAAGACTCCTCCGCATATCCCGCCGATCTCAGCTCCCCCAGCTCGTCCTCAAATCCATGGCCGCCCACGCCCTCCCGGGTCCTGAGTCCAAACATCATCCTCTCGCGGCGCCGCAGATCCTCGTCGACGCGCTCCACCTCTTCCTCCGGCCAATCTCCCTCGCGCGCCGCGGCCAGATAGCGTCCCAGATCCGCCACGGCCCGCCATCGCCTGCCCCCGACCGTCGACACCGCCGACGGACCCACCCCCAGGTAGTCCCTCCCCCGCCAGTAGGCCAGGTTATGCTCTGACTCGAACCCCGGACGCGAGAAATTCGAAACCTCGTACGCGGCGTACCCCGACTCCTCCAGCGCGCGCCTCGTGCCAAGAAACAGACCCGCCTCGCGCGCCTCGTCCCGCACCCACTCGCCCGCCGCCAGCCGATCGAAGAATGGCGTGTCCTCCTCGTACGTCAGGCAATACGCCGATATGTGCTCGGGGCCGAGCGAGACCGCGGATTGGAGCGTCTCCCACCACCTCGGCTCGGCCTGCCCGGGCACCCCGTAGATCAGATCCAGCCCTATGTTCGCAAACCCGGCGGCCCGCAGGATATCGAAAGTCCTCAAGATCTTCTCCGGCCCATGCTGCCGGCCCAGAGTCGCCAGCGCCGCGGGGTCGAACGACTGCGCGCCCAGGCTCGCCCGATTCACGCCGAACGCCCGCAGCATGCCCGCCTTCTCCGGCGACAGCGTCGTCGGATTGACCTCGATCGTGAATTCCGCCGCCCCCCCAACCAGCCCCACCAATCCACCGATCAGCCTCTCCAGATCCGCCGTCCCGAGCGCCGAGGGCGTGCCGCCCCCGACGTAGATCGTCCTCGGCCGAAGCTCCACCGCGCGCAGCCGATAGCGCAGCTCCTCCAGCAACGCATCCACCAGGGGCCCGCTGCGCCGCCGGTCCGCCGGCATCACGTAGAACGCGCAGTACGGGCACACCCTCGGACAGAAGGGCACATGCACGTAGAGATGCTCGACCGCGCTCATCGGTTCACCCGCCGGGAAACTTAGGGCTTGATCCCCGCCCACGCCAGCGAGACAACACGGCCATGACCTTTGAGCAGCGACTGAAACGGCACCTCGCCACCCCTCCCAAGATACACCCCTCGGCCTTCGTCGC
Source organism: Verrucomicrobiia bacterium (assembly GCA_020847615.1). Taxonomy (GTDB): domain Bacteria; phylum Verrucomicrobiota; class Verrucomicrobiia; order JADLBR01; family JADLBR01; genus JADLBR01. The sequence goes on along the minus strand of JADLBR010000229.1, from coordinate 11,248 downwards.
CCCTTCGGCGGACCTCTGCGGCGATGTGACCATCGGCCCCGATGCCAGCATCTGGTACGCCGCGGTCCTCCGGGGCGATATCAACCGGATCGAGATCGGCGAGGCCTCCAATGTCCAGGACGGCTCCGTCATCCATCTCGCCGACGATTTTCCCTGCCTCGTCGGGAACCGCGTCACCATCGGCCACAAGGCCATGGTCCACGCCTGCACCATCGAGGACGAGTGCCTCATCGGCATGTGCTCCATCATCCTCGACGGCGCCGTGATCGGGGCCGGCAGCGTCGTCGGCGCCGGCGCCCTCGTCACGCAGAATACCATCGTCCCGCCCGGCAGCCTCGTCCTCGGATTCCCCGCCAAAGTCGTCCGCCCCGTGACCCCCAAGGAACGAGACCGGAACCGCTGGCTCGCCCAGAAATACGTCGGTGTCGCACGTGCCCACAAGGCCCGCCTCAACCCCTGATCTTCACCCCCATGCCTTCCGCCCCCGACCCACGCCTCGTCGAACTGCTCAGGCCCGCGCGCCGCGTCCTCGTCTTCACGGGCGCCGGCATCTCCACCGACAGCGGCATCCCCGATTACCGGGGCCCACAGGGTGTCTGGAAAACGCGCCAACCCGTGTACTACGACGACTTCATGTCCTCGGACTCCGCCCGGATCGAATACTGGGACTTCAAACTCGAGACCTGGCAACTCTACCGCGCCGCGCGCCCCAACCCGGCCCATCTGGCCATCGCGCGCCTCGAGGCCGCCGGCCGTGTCGAGGCCGTCGTCACCCAAAACATCGATGGCCTCCATGAACTCGCCGGCTCCTCGCGCGCCAGACTCGTCGAGATCCACGGCACCGACCATTGGATCGCATGCCAGTCCTGCGGGGATCTCTCCCGCCCCGGGCCCCATTTCGAGGCCTTCCGACAAACCCGCAGACCGCCCCTCTGCCACTGCGGCGGCTTCCTGAAACCCGCCACCATCAGCTTCGGCCAAGCCCTCCGCGAGGAAGACCTCACCCGCGCCGCCCTGGCCGCCCAGCGGGCCGACCTCGTCCTCGCCCTGGGTTCCACGCTGTCCGTCTATCCCGCCGCCCACTTCCCGCTCGCCGCCGCCGAGCGCGGCATCCCCTACATCATCATCAACCGCGGCCCAACCGAGCACGACCACCTCCCGTGCGTCACCCTCCGCGTCGAGGGCAGCGTCTCCGCTAGCCTTCCCCCCGCCATCGATGCCGCAATCGCGTGATGAGTGTTCGCTACCGGACGTTGCTTCGGCCCCCAATTTCCCCCTTGCACCACCCCCGACTTCTGCCATGATCTTCGCCCCAACCCGGAGTCGTAGCTCAATTGGTTAGAGCACCGCCCTGTCACGGCGGGGGTTGCGGGTTCGAGCCCCGTCGACTCCGCTCCTTTTTTGCCCCCTCAAGTCCCCTATCGCGAAGGACTTTGCGCGATTTTACCTATGGGAATCGCAAACAAGAAATTGGCCCAAAAAAGCCCAGAAAAACCCAAAAAGTTGTCACAAGTTGTCACAAATCTGGGGCTACGGGTTCTGAACCCGTAACCCTCATGCCCGCGAGAGCAACACGTAGGGGAATACCGCGCCCCCGATCTTCGACGCGCTGTGCCGCCGCAGTTCCCCGCAGACCCATTCGTAGAACGCCTTCCGCTGGTCGGGCCAGATCGTCTGGCATCCCCACGAGGACGGTGAGCGGTACGACCCCCGGTGGATCTTGATGCCAAACTCGCCGGTCTCCTCGTAGCCGCCGCGGCCGTTGGCCAGATCGCGAACGCCGCGCTCAATCAGGATCTCCGCGATCCGCTTCTCGGAGATCTTGGGACGCTGGGAAGGCACGATGGCACCCATGCGCTTTCGGCGGGCGTCAAAGCCTTGCTGGAACCCATGGCCGGTGGTAGCCTTCCCCCGTGAACGAGATCATTTTCGAGGTGCGCGAGGACGAGTCCGAAGGGGGCTACGTTGCCGTTGCCCTCGGGCACGCCATTGCCACCCAGGCGGAGACCATCGAGGAGTTGCGCGAGATGGTTCGCGACGCCGTTCGATGCCATTTTGGAGACGGCGCGCCGGGCGAGTTGCCGCGGGTCATCCGACTCCATTTTGTGCGCGATGAGGCGTTGATGGTGTGAAAGTCCCGCGCGATGTCACCGCAGCGCGCCTCGTGAAAGCGCTGCGCGCGCTGGGATACGAGCGCATCCGCCAGGACGGCTCCCACATCCGGCTTACGACTCAGCTCAATGGGGTACACCACGTGACCGTCCCAAACCATCAGCCTCTCAAGGTGGGCACTCTCGTCGGAGGCGTTCTCAAACCCGTCGCAGCGCACCACGGCATCACCGTCGAGGAACTCCTTACCAAGCTGGGGCTCTAGCGACGGCGGCTCCCGCTCATTGCCGCAATGGACTCGGGATCTCCACGCGCGCCGGGCTGAGCCAGGCATCCCGCACGCTGCACTCGAAGGGCTGCATCCGGGCGAACAGCGGCCGCCACGCCTTGGCCGCGATCGCGAAATCCAGTTCGGAACAGAACCAGACCTCACGGCCTTCCCGCTCGCGCTGGAGTTCGGCGGCCGTCCGGTCCCGCCGGGCGAGGAATGCCGCAATCCCGGCGTAGTCGTAGCCCTTGCCGTCCTGAGCGGCGGCGAACCCCGCGCGCCGCTCTGCTCGGTGGGGCCGAAGGGCCCGGGCACCCCTTATCCCAGGTGCGCCATCCGCACGGAAACCACGTCGGGTTCTTTGCGGATCTCGCCCATCGCGGCCTCGGGCGGCGCGCTATCAAGTTGCAGAACCGTGAGCGCCGTCCCGCCGCGCTCGGAGCGGCAGAGCGACATGTTGGCGATGTTGACGTCGTGGCGACCCAGGATCGTGCCGATCCATCCGACGATCCCCGGCCGGTCCCGGTTCTCGACGAAGAACAGCACGCCCTCCGTGTTGGCCTCCACGGACAGGCCGTTGAACCTGACCAGGCGCGGGTGCGACGCGAAAAACGTCCCCGCGACAGACACCTCATCTTGGCCGGCGGTCGCCACGACCTCCACCAGCTCGGAGAAGTCGCAGTGCTCGCGGATCTTGGTCTCCCGGAACTCCAGCCCCAGGGTCTGCGCGAATCGGATGACGTTGATCTGGTTCACCTCCCCGCCCGCGGCGTCTTTCAGGAAACCCTGGAGGATCGCGCGCGTCACGGGCGCGGTCGAGTGCTCCGTGATCGGCCCATAGTACCGGATCGTCAGGTGCTCGGCGCGCTTCGGCCCGACCTGCGCCAGCAGGCGCCCGAGCTTCTGGCCCAGTTCGAGATACGGGCGCAGGATCGCCATGGTGGTCGCGTCGACACTGGGGAGATTCACGGAGTTCCGCACCACGCCGTGCAGGAGGTAGTCCACCATCTGCTCGCACACCTCGACCCCCACGCTCTCCTGGGCCTCCTGCGTGGACGCCCCGAGGTGCGGCGTCAGCACGACGTTCGGCATCCCCCGCAGCGGCCAGTCGGGCGGCGGCGGCTCCTTCTCGTAGACATCCAGCGCCGCCGCGGCCACCTGCCCGCTCTTGAGGGCCTCGGCCAAGTCCGCCTCGGAGACCAGCCCCCCGCGCGCGCAATTGATGATCCGCACGCCCTTCTTGCAGCGGGCCAGCGTCCCCCGATTCAAGATGCCCCGGGTCTCCTCGGTCAGCGGCGAATGCAGCGTGATGAAATCCGCGTCGGGCAAGAGCTCGTCCAGTTTCTCCGCGATCTCCACCTGCAGCGTCCGCGCGCGGCTCAGCGACAGGAATGGGTCGTAGACCCTCACCCGCATGCCCAGGGCGATGGCGCGCCTGGCGACCTCGCCGCCGATCCGGCCCATGCCGATGATGCCCAGCGTCTTGCCATAGAGCTCCACGCCCTCGAAATGCTTCCGGTCCCACTTGCCCGCGCGCATGCTCGCGTCCGCCTGGGCGATGTTCCGGGCCATGGCGAACATCAGCGAAAGCGCGTGCTCGGCCGTCGAGATCGTGTTCCCGCCGGGGGTGTTCATGACGAGGATGCCCCTCGCCGTCGCCGCCTCGACATCGACGTTGTCCACGCCGACGCCCGCGCGGCCCACCGCCTTCAGCCGCGGGGCCCCCGCAAGATAATCGGCGGTCACCTTGGTCGCGCTCCGGACCAGCAGCCCGTCCATCCGGGCGACGACCGCCGATCTCTCCGCGTCGCTCTTCACCTCGGACGCGCGGACCACCTCGATCGACCCATCGCGCCCCAGCATCTCGAGGCCCTTCTCCGAAATCGACTCCGCCGCAAACACACAGTATCTCGCTCCCATAGAGCCACGGAAACTACGCCGACGCAACGCGGCGTGGAAGATGAAACTTCAGCACGCCGCGCGAACGCTTGGGAGGTCCAGGATGCGCGCGACCACCTCGTCCACGCGCAGAGCGTCCGTGTCGATGACGTGGTCGGCCTCGCGATAGGCCGCCTCGCGCTCGGCCAGCAGTTCCCGGATCCGCGCGAGGGGATCCGCGTCTCGCAAGAGGGGCCGTTTCCTCGTGCGCCTGACCCTCTCCGCCAGGCGCTCCGCGGACGCCCTCAGATAGATCACGATCCCGCCCGCCTTGAGGGCGCGCCGGTTGCCCGGATCCACGAAGGCCCCGCCCCCGGTCGCGATCACGCACGGCCTCCCCCGCACCGCCCGCGCGATCGCCTCGCGCTCGAGTTCCCGGAAATGCGCCTCGCCCCGCCGCTCGAAGATCTCGGGGATCCCGCATCCGGCCTCGTACTCGATCGTCGCGTCGATGTCGTGCAGACGGACTCCCAGCCAGTCCGCCAGCAGGCGCCCGACAGACGTCTTGCCCGAACCCATCATCCCGATGAGGACCACGTTGGGACGCAACGCCACGCCGGATTCGACCGACCCGATCACCTCTCGGTTCCCACCTTCTCCGCCCAGAATGCACCCATCGGCCCAAGCCCGCCCCGGAGCGCCTTGAGCCGGGCCGCGGCCTTCGCACCGCCCCGCGACAGGGCCCCCACGGCGGCGCGCCGGACATTCCAATCCGGGTCGCCGAGCATCGGGATCAGCCGATCGTATTCGGGCGCCGGCACCCGTCCCAAGATCCGCACCGCCAACGCCCGCTCCAGCCCGCGATCGCTCCCCAGAAAGGGCGCCACCTGATCCTCGTATCCGCCGCCGCCCAACCGGGACAGGGCCAGCAGGGAAACCGGCCCCGACCTCTCTTGGCGCAGAGCGCCGGCCGCAATGGCCGCGTCCTGCGCGGTGCCATACCGTCCCAACCAATAGAGGCACAGGTTCCGCACGTCCGGCCACTCGCTCGCCGCAAGGCGCCGCAGCACGCCCAGGGCCCCGCGCCCATGTTTCTCCACCAGGCTATCGACGACCACCCGGCTCATCGTGTCCCGGCGGAGCACCCACGGTATCAGCGCCGCGTACTTGGACGCGGCCATGTCCTCCAACTCGCGCGATGCCTCCCGGCGGTCCCGGGCTTTCCATTCGGCGTCGCCCCCGCGCCCAGCGCGAAGCAGAAGCTCCTCGACGGAGGGATCACCGCCCAACGCGATGATGCGTTCCCGTTCGACCGGGGCCTCGGTCAGTTCCGCCGTCTCGATCCTGCCAAAGCGCAGGTTCGCGATCGTCACCGGCGGACCCGGCGTGCGTCCGCCGCCCCAGTCCTTGGTGCCCACCGACGTCGGGTCGAACCGGGCCGGTTTCGCCCGCCAGCCCCGCGCCCTGCTGTCCGCCCACGGCCGCCGCCACTCGCGCAATTGCTCCACAGATGCCGCGTCCGCCGCCACCCCGACATCGTTACGGGCGCGGTGGCGCCCGTTGCCCAGCCCCGTGCTGTACTCGTCCGTTCCCCCGAGGTCGACCAAGACCCCCACGCTCCCCGCGCCCCGCCGATCGGCGAATTCGCCGTTGCCCTGTCCCTGCCCCGACTCCGCCAGCCGATAGCGGTCGTCGCCCCCGCCCTCGAACAGAATGCCCACCGCGTTGTTGATCGCGCACCCCTGCGAGCCACTGTCCGATTGGTAGCCGTCATCGCCACAACCGTCCCACAGCAACCCCACCGCGAAGTCATGGCTGCCGCCCTGCGCCAATCCCCCGTGATTGACGTACTCGTCGCTGCCCGACCTGTCCCTGAGCAGGCCGGCGCTGAGGTGGATGCCGCTGCCCTGGGAATACTGGTGCGCCTCGTAGCGGTCGTCGCCCCCCGCATCGATCAGGGCCCCACATCCGTACCAGTAGCCGCAGCCCTGGCCGTACACCTCGCAGCGATAGCGGTCTCTCCCGCCCCCATCCAGCAACAGCCCCAGGCCACCCGGCGCAAAGGGACGATAGCCAATGCTGAACCCTTGGCTGAGAGACTGCGTCTTGTCCGGAAAACGCCCGTAATCCGGGTACTTGCCCCCGGCCCCGTACTGGTCGTTGCCGGCACGGTCCAGGAGCAGCCCACAACCGTTGACGCCCGCGAAGCCCTGCCCCTGCAGCCCAACCTGATAGGTGTCGCTGCCCGCCTCATCCACGACCATGCCCCAGCCGAACAGGCCCGCTCCCTGCGTCAGGGTGTCGCCCACGTAACGGTCATCCCCGCCCCGGTCCACCAGCGCACCCGCCCCGAAAATCCCCGCCCCCAGCGCGCCGTCGCCGCCCGAATACCTGTCATCGCCCCGCTCGTCCCAGATCAATCCCACGCCCCAGAGCCCGAGCGCCCCATTTTTGTAGCGGTCGTTGCCCCCGAGATCCACCGCCACACCCAGCGGCCTCCCCGCGAGACCATTGGACTCCCCCGCGCCCTCATAGGTGTCATCGCCCCCGAGATCGATGATCAGGGCACGACCCGCGGGGTGCCGGTCCCCGCCCGACCCGCCCACCCGCACCGCGCCGAGCGGCGTCGAGATATCAAACGCCCCGAAACCCCCAGCCGCCCCGACATCGACACGCCCCATCGCCCTCACGAACCTCTCCACCGACCCGAGCGCGCCCTCCACCTCCGCCCGCCATTCCCCGAGCGTCGTGCGGTGACCGGCCATCAGCTGCGCCGATATCCACTCGGCCGGCCCCACATCCAAGTTCCCGGCCCTCGAGATCAGGTCCCTCAGGGGCCCCGCGCCCCCGAGAAACGCCGCCCAGCGCCCAAAAGACTCGGGTTTCCGCTCCAAGAGAAAATTCTCCACCGCCAGCGCCCGGGTGCCCGCGAGGCGCTCCCGCGTTCCCACCCGCCGCACCATCGTCTCCAGCCGCCCCCGCCGCCACATCAGCTCTTCAAGCAATGCCTGCATCGGCTCCCGCATGGGCTCGGGTGTCCGCCCCCAATCCCGCACCGCACACCGCGCCCGTCCCCCCGAGCCCCGCTGCCACGGAGGACGCGAGAACTCAGCCTCCAAAAGCTCGGCAAAACCAAATAGCCCCAGGGGCGACGACATCAGGCCCCGCACCATCGGGGAGAGATTCCGGTCGGGCACCACGTCCTTCTTGAAACCCAGGTCCGCCTCGGTGAGACCCGCCGCAGAAATCGCCTCCCGCACCGCCCCGGCCGCCCCCGCCCCGTCCATCGGCGGGACCTCCGCGCCAAAGCCGGGCCGCGCGAGCCACAGCAGCCCGGCAACCCCTCCGGCAATCTTAAGGTTCCCAGTGATAACTCTTTTTAGGCCAAACTCTCTTGAGTTCAATCGCGCTTGCGAATTGACGCGGAAATATCGTCGCCCATGATTGTCTCATGACCTTGGCCCGAGCACTGCCACGCACCTCACTCGCCGCGATCGCCGCCGTCGCCTTGGCCGGCTGCCACAGGCTCGACCCCCTCAAGGAGTCCGTCTCGGACGAGGCCGCGTCGGAAGCGCCACCCGCCAGCGCCCCGGCCACCGAAACCGCAGCGGAACCCTCCCACCGATCCACCCTGGACCCGCCCGCCAGCGCCGAGGCCCTCAGCCTCCGCGCCAGCCAGGGAGACCCCATCGGCCAATACTGGATGGGCTACTTCCACGAGTACGGCACCCGCGGCATCACCAAGGACCTCAACGCCGCCCTCAATTTCTACAAGCTCTCCGCCGATCAGGGCAACGAGCAGGCCGTCATCGCCGCCGAGCGCGTCGAGGGCAAACTCAAAGACCCCAAGAGCGAGGCCGCGGATGCCGAGGAGCACGGCAAGGCCGAGAAAATCGCCGCCTACGTCGATCGCATCAGGAAGGCCGCGGAGGCCGGGCGCGCGGAATCGCAGTATCTCCTGGGCTACTATCACGAGTATGGCCGATACGGGGTCGAGCAGAACGTCAGCCTCGCACGCGAATTCTATCAGAAGGCCGCCGAGCAGGGAAACGAGAAGGCCATGATCGCGCTCGAGCGCCTCTCCCATGCCGAGCAGCAGTGAGGCCGGGCCAGCCAGCCACCAACGGAGACTTCGGCCGTGTCTGAATCCTTCCTCACCATACTCTACGGGATCCTCGAGGGCGTCACGGAGTTCCTCCCGATCTCCTCCACCGGCCACCTCCTCATCGTCCAGCATTTCTTCGCCGCAAAGGCCGACGCCTTCAATATCATCATCCAGGCGGGCGCCGTCTCCGCCGTGGTCGCCATCTACTGGCGCAGGCTCCTGGGCCTCTGCATCGGCCTGGCGCGCCCCGAGAATCGCGACTACCTGCTGAAGCTCGGCACTTCTTTTGCCGTGACCATCGCGGGGTGCTACATCGCCAGGAGCAAGCTCGGCATCAAACTACCCGAGGTCCTCGAGCCCGTCGTCGGCGCCCTGCTCATCGGCGCCCTATTGATCTTCCTCGCCGAGCGCCTCCTCAGACACCACCGGCCGACAGATTCCCTCTCCTGGTCGACGGCCATCTGGGTCGGGGTCGCACAGATCCTCGCCGCGGTCTTCCCCGGCACCTCGCGCTCCGGCGCCACCATCATCGCCGCCATGTTCTGCGGGATGTCGCGGCCCGCCGCCACGGAGTTCTCGTTCCTGCTCAGCATCCCCACGATGTTCGCCGCCAGCGCCTACGCCGCCATCGAGGCCCACCAGTCCGGCCAATTCGACGAGCGCCTCACCGCCGATCTCGTGGTCGGTTTCGTCATCTCGATGCTCTCGGCCTTCATCGTCGTCAAATGGCTGCTGAAGTTCGTTCGCGCCCACACGTTCACCCCGTTCGCGTGGTACCGCATCGCGCTCGGCATCGTGCTGGTGCTGCTCCTCGCGGGCGAGCACACGCCCGCCGACCTCATCCACGAGTGATCAGTGGATGATCCCGCGCTCCGACGCCCGGATGAAGGCCACCAGGTGATCGATCTCGGGGCACGGTCCCAGTTCGGCCGAGATCCGCTCCACCGCCTGCGTGGTGTTCAGCCCGCTGCGGTATAGGAGCCGGAAGGCTTCCTTCAGCATCCGGATGGTCTCCTCGGCGACCCCGTGGCGCCGGAGGCCGACCGAGTTCACCCCGCGCGGCTCGGCCGGGTTGCCATCCACGAGCATGAACGGCGGAAGATCCTGCTCCACCTTCGCGCACCCCCCGATGAACCCGAATCGCCCCAGCCGGCAGAACTGGTGCACCGCGCTGAGCCCGCCGATGATCACCCGATCCTCCACCACGACGTGGCCGCCGAGCGTCCCGCTGTTGGAGAAGACGCAGTGGTCGCCCACCCGGCAATCGTGCCCGACGTGGGCGTAGGCCAGAAGGTGATTGCCCGAGCCGATCTCCGTCACGTCGCCCGGCCCGTTCCCGCGGTTGATCGTCACGCACTCCCGGAAGCAGTTGCCCCGCCCGATCTTCAGCCGGGTTGGCTCACCGCCATAGCGTATCGCCTGCGTTCGCCCCCCCACCGAAGCGAACGGGTGAAATTCGTTCTCGGGCCCGATGTCCGAGGGCCCTTGCAGCACCACGTGCGCCACCAGCCGGCACCCGTCCCCGAGCCGCACGCCCTCCCCGACGACGCAGTAGGGCCCCACCTCAATCCCGTCGCCCAGTTCGGCCCCGGCGTCCACCACGGCCGTCGCATGAATCCGGTTCGCCATGGCGTTCAGATATCCTGGAAGCCGAACATGAGCTCGCCCTCGGAGGCCACCTCGCCCTTCACCACGCACTGGCAATAGGCCCGCCCAATGCTTCCGCGGGCCTTCGTCAGCTCCACGTGGATCACGATCGTGTCCCCGGGCAGCACCGGCCTCCGGAACTTGACCTTGTCCGCGCTCATGAACAGCCCGAGCTTCCTCGCGTCGCCGCTCCGCCGCAAGAGCAACAGGCTGGCGACCTGCGCCATCGCCTCGATCTGGAGCACGCCCGGCATCACCGGATGCCCGGGGAAATGCCCCTGGAAATACGGCTCGTTGATCGAGACGTTCTTGAGCCCGACGGCCTTGCTGTCGCCCTCGAAATTCACGATCCGGTCCACCATCACGAACGGATAGCGGTGCGGCAGGATCTGCATGATCTCGTTGATGTCCAGGCCGGTCTCACCCCTCGGGATGTGCTCGACGGGGAACCTCTGGGCATCCCGCAGCTTCAGCTCCCGCATCAGGGCGCGCGCCAGCTCGACGTTCAGCGAGTGCCCCGTCCTCAGCGCCACGATGTGCGCCCGCAGCCACCTCGGAAACAGCGCCAGGTCGCCGATGATGTCCAGGACCTTGTGCCGGGCGAACTCGTTCGGGAATCGCGCCGGTTCCCGCGTCAGGATCGTCTCGCCCCGGATCACCACCGCGTTCTCCAGGCTCCCGCCCTTGATCAGGCCCTTCTCCATCAGGGGCGCCACCTCCTCGTAGAACACGAAGGTCCTCGCCGGCGCCACCTCGCGCTCGTAGGTCCCCGCCTCCATCCGGAATTTCGCAAACTGCGTGTGGAAACCCGTGTGCGTCACGTTCGTGCACGACACCTCAAAACCATCGCACGGCAGCGCCACCGCCACGCCCCCGTCCTCGCTCCGCACCCAGACCGGCGCCCTGACCTCGAAGTACTCGCGGCGAGCCGACTGCTCGACCACCCCCGCCCTCGCGATGAGATCGGTGTACGGCGCGGCGCTGCCATCGCATATCGGCGGCTCGTTGGAATCCATCGCGATGACCGCGTTGTCGACCCCCATGCCCCGCAGGGCAGAGAGGACGTGCTCGACCGTGTGCACCTTGATGTTCCCCTCCCCGATCGTCGTCGCCCGCTCGACCTGTTTGACGTTGTCCACCAGCGCCCGGATCGTCGGCTCGTCCTTCAGGTCTGTCCTCCGGAAAATATAGCCCGTGTTCTCGGCGGCGGGACACAGGGTGAGAGTCACATCATTGCCGGT
>JADLBR010000228.1 GCA_020847615.1 Verrucomicrobiia bacterium | reverse complement strand
CCGGAAGTGATGGGAAAAAATATCGGGCAGTCCAATACGCACTGATCAGTGCCAGCGACAGGGCCGCCGAAATACCGAGGTGGCCTGTAATGCGTCGAATCATCTCGGTGCCGAACGTCGGTGGTGACCGAGCGCCGCCCGAGGGCTGTGGCCTTCATCGAGCGACATGGGCGCGGCGGTTCGGTCGACCACCTGGTTCGACCGGTTTAGGTTTTCGCGCGTCACGCCCCGCATCTCGTTCCCATCTCTGTGGCTCTGTGGTCGTCTCCAGCGCATGACCTGCCTGCGCTCTACCAGAATCGTTCCTCGTAATCCCTTCCGAATCTTCTTCCCAATTCCCGTCTCGATCAAGCTTCCGGTCGCCCCGGCATCTTTTTCAGTCAGCGTCGCCCAGCCCGCCGCCACAAGCATCATCCTTCTGAGGTCGAACGCCGGTGGTGAGGACACCGCCTGATGGGTGTCTCCAAATCCTGCCGGACGGGATCATGCCAAAGCGTCAGCCCGAAACGAGCGCTTTTCCGGCGGTTGGCCTCGACCACCTGGTTCGACCTTTCGTTCCTCTCTTCCCCGCCGGTCGTCATTCGATCGTCCTCGTCGCCCGGTCACCCGTCAAGTCTCTGAGTAGGCCGCCGTACGGGAATCGTTTGGATAGCTCCTCTCGGATCTCCTTCTTAATTTTGCCCTCGATCGCCCTCTTGATCTCGGGCGGTGCAAGATCCAGGGTCCTCTGGTGTCTGGCTCGAACCTCACGAGTGATCTCCTCCCGCGCGTGTTGATACGCCAGTTGCGCTTGGGCTCCGGGTGCTACGATCTTCATCTCTCGTAGGTCGAACGCCAGTGATGAGCGACGGCCTGAGGGTGTGTCCCAAGCACGCCAGCCGGGACGATCCTCCGACGTCGGGCCGAAACGAGGGCTTTTCTGGCGGTTCGCTCCATCACTTTGTTAGGTGCGTTTTTGTTTCCGGACGAGATCCTCATATCGATCATGGCGAAGGCGCGTGTCCGACTCAAATTCGTGGCGGTCCACGTCGGATCTCCACTTCATTTTCTTTCCCAGTTCCTTCTTCACGCGATAGACCCAATCCAAGTTTGCCGCGCCTTGTCCGCCCCATCCCTCCGATAAATTCACCAACGCAATGGCATGATCAAGCGCCTCTTGATCGGACGTATCGAACGTGGCGAGAATGATGTCTCGGACACGCGATGCGAGAGATGATGAAATATTGTTCACGGTTCTCTTGCACCTAACGTTGGCGGTGAGGGAGCCGCCTGAACAATGCCTCGAAAACCTGCCGGTCTGGCCCACCCCCAGCCGCCAGCATGAAACGACGGCTCATCTGGCGGTTCCCTCCAACGCCTGGTTAGAGATCCGTTTCATAATGCTAGTCCAAAGTACGCGAAAAGGCAGGAGCCGACAATCGCTCCGCTCGAAGCGCGTCTCCAATCATTCGTGGCGTACGCGGTTACGATGCTCACGACCCACTGGATCAGAGCCAAACCTCCCCCGATGAACCCGAAGGCGGGCGATGGAATGCTTCGCGCCCAGAGAAGTGCCCAAGAGATCATGGCGCATGCCAGGATGGAAGGCAGCCACACTAACGCGCTGGTCCATCGAAATGCAGCACTCATCGGATCTCTAACGTTGTTTAGCCATACGAACTTGTGGGTTTGGGGGGTGAAAACCATACGAAGTCGTGGGTTTTGGGGGCAAAGCCACGACCCGGCGATGGAGGGAGGGCTGGGGAGGAAAGGGGTTGACAGTGGGGCGTGGGCGTGGGATTATACGGGCGTGCAAGGGATAAAGGATGGTGTGACGTGCGGCGCATTGGCCGCGGAACGGGGTGCAGGAATGGGTGAGGTGCGGGAGGCCCCGGCGTGGGTGAGGCGATTGGTGGCGGGGCGCGGGGTGCGCCTGTCGGAGAAGACGCTGTATTGGTGGGGTGTGCACCTGTCCCGTTTTTTGAAACATTGCCGCAATGGGGGCGCGGGCGCAAGCGAGAACCTGGCATCCGCGATGGGGCAGTATTTGGCGGCGATGGCGGAAGGTGGGACAGCGAAGGCGTTTCAAGTGGAGCAGGCGCGGCAGGCGCTGGATGTGTTCCGGGATGGGGTGGAGAACTGGCATTGGCGTGAGGAGGGGGAGCGTGTGGGGCCGGCGTTTCGGTTGAAGGCGGCGGCGGGAAAGGCGGAGGGCGGAGGGCGGAAGTCGGAAGGCGCGAGGGGGGAGGATCTGGGTTCTGGGTGCGAGGTTCCGGGTGCTGGGAGCGGGGTGGGAGAGCCGGTTTCAACATTCAATAACCAACATGCAGCATCCAACGCTCAAGAGGTTTCATCGGGTGGTGAGGTGTGGGACGGGCGGGGGGGTCTGGGTGGGATGGTGGAGGCGATGCGGCGGGCGCTGCGGGTGCGGCACTATCGGCTGCGGACGGAGGAGGCGTACCTGCAATGGGCGGAGCGTTTCGGGCGGTTTTGCGAGGATCGGGACGCGGCGGATTGGGGGAACCGGGAGGCGCGGCGGTTCTTGGAGCATCTGGCTTTGGAGCGGAACGTGTCGGCGAGCACGCAGAACCAGGCGTTTTCTGCGCTGCTGTTCTTGTTTGAGACGGTGCTGGGGAGGCCGTTGGGGGAGATGGCGGGGACGATCCGGGCGCGTCGGCCGGAGCGGCTGCCTGTGGTGCTGTCGCGGGAGGAGGCGAAGCGGATGCTGGCGGCGATGGAGGGGACGGTGGGGTTGATGGCGCGGGTGCTATACGGCACGGGGATGCGATTGATGGAGGTGCTGCGGCTGCGGGTGAAGGACATCGATTTCGAGCGCGGGCAGATTACGGTGCGGGAGGGGAAGGGCGCGAAGGATCGGACGGTGATGCTGCCGGAGAGGCTGCGGGAAGCCCTCAGGGCGCACCTGGAGCGGGTCCGAGTGCTCTACGACCGGGACCGGGCCGAAGGGGTCGGAGGCGTGTGGCTGCCCGGGGCGCTGGAGGTGAAGTACCCGAACGCGGGCAAGGAGTGGGGCTGGCAGTGGGTGTTTCCGTCGAAGGAGATCTCGGTGGACCCGCGGGGCGGGGCGCGGCGGCGGCATCACGTGCATGCGAACACGTTGGGCAAAGCGCTCGGGGAGGCGCGGCGTGTGGCGGGGATTGATAAGCCGGTGACGGCGCACACGATGCGGCATTCGTTTGCGACGCACCTGCTGGAATCGGGCGCGGACATACGGACGGTGCAGGAGCTGCTGGGGCACTCGAGCCTCGAGACGACGATGATCTACACGCACGTGATGGAACGGCGCGGGGTGGCGGGGGTGAAGAGTCCGCTGGATGAGTGAGGGGGCGCCGCGGGCGTTGACTGGGGTTGGGTGGCGGGGGTAGTTTGCGGCGAGGCGAAGATGGGCGCGCGGCTCTCGAGTATGGTGGGGTATGCGGACCGGCTTTTGCGGCACGGGGTGATCGGGGATTGGCCTGGGGCGCGGAACGGGTTGCAGTTAGAGAACGGGGGGCGAGTGGGGAAGATCGCGGCGGCGGTGGACGCGCACGAGGGGACGATCCGGATGGCTCTGGAGGCGGGTGCGGATCTTCTGGTGGTGCACCACGGGCTATTCTGGTCGGAGGTGGCACCGATCGTGGGGAGGAGCTATCGGCGATTGGCGATGGCGATGGGCGGTGGACTTGCGGTGTACGCGTCGCATCTGCCGCTGGATCTGCATCCGGTGATCGGGAACAACGTGCTGTTGAGCCGTGCGCTGGGGCTGGGCGTGGGGCGGTCGTTTTTCGAGGAGAAGGGTGCGAAGATCGGGCGGCTGGTGGCGGCGAGGGTGGGGCGCGGGGCGCTGGTGCGGCGGATGGAGCGTGTGCTGGGTGGGCCGGTGCGGGTGGCGGGGGCTGGGCCGACAGTGTGCCGGAGGATCGGTGTGGTGAGCGGGGGCGCGGGCGACTCGGTGGCGCGCGCGGCGGCCGAAGGGGTGGACACGCTCATCACGGGCGAGGGGTCGCACTGGACGCACGGGCTGGCGCTGGAGCTCGGGGTTAACATTCTGTATGGGGGGCACTACGCGACGGAGACCTTCGGCGTGAAGGCGCTGGCGGCGCGGCTGGGGCGGAGGTTCCGGCTGCCGTGGGTGTTTCTGGATGCGCCGAGCGGGCTGTGAGACATGCGTGGGGACAACCACGAATTCACACCAATGGACACGAATATGGAGGACGTGGGCATTCGTGTTAACTCGTGCTCATCCGTGGTTAGATGCGATGGACTCGGTTGAGCGCACAGCGGTGGGGACTGGATCCTTGGGAAGGCTTGCGGTGGTGGGGTCGGGCGCGGTGGGGTTGTATTACGGGGGGTGTTTGGCGCGGTGGGGGGCGGAGGTGCATTTCCTGATGCGGCGGGATTACGCGCACGCGGTGGAGCGGGGGATCGCGGTGGAGAGCGCGCTCGGGAATTTTGAGATTCGGCCGGCGCACTGTCACCGGGAGGCGGGGACAATCGGGGCGTGCGATCTGGTGATCGTGGCGGCCAAGGCGACGGCGAACCGGGATCTGCCGCCGCAGGTGGCGCCGCTGCTGGGGCCGGGCACGGCGATCCTGACGCTGCAGAACGGCCTGGGCAACGAGGAGTGGCTGGCGTCCCATTTTGGGGCGCCGCGCGTGATGGGGGGCACCTGCTTCGTCTGCCTGAACCGCGTGGGGCCGGCGCGGGTGGCGCACTACGACCACGGGCTGGTGGTGCTGGGCGAATTCGCGGGTGCGGCGACGGGCCGGGCGCGGGCGCTGGCGGAGGCATTTCGCCGCGCGGGGGTGCCGTGCGAGGTGACGGACGATCTGGCGCTGACGCGGTGGAAGAAGCTGGTGTGGAACGTGCCGTTCAACGGGCTGGCGATCTCGGAGGGCGGGGCGACGGTGGAGGACGTGCTGGGGGACCCCGCGCTGCTGGCCCGGGCGAGGGCCCTGATGGGGGAGGTCATCGCGTCCGCGGGCGCGCTGGGGCACGCGATCCAAGCGGGTTTTGCGGAGGAGATGGTGGCGCGGAGCCGCACGATGGGCCCGTACCGGCCCTCGAGCCTGCTGGATTACGAGGCCGGCAGGGATGTGGAGGTCGAGGCGATCTGGGGCGAGGCGCTGCGGCGGGGGCGCGGCGCGGGCGTGGCGATGCCGGAGCTGGAGCGCCTGTATGGGAAGTTGAAAGAGTTGTGCCGGGGCCCCAAGGTGGCGGGATGACGCGGCAGGACGAGGGTGGCGGTGGCGCGCTCCGGCGGACGGGGCCCGGGGCGGTCTTCTGCTGGACCCTGGGGGCGTGGCTCGCGCTGGACCAGGCCACCAAGTGGGCGGCGTCCGCGTGGCTCAAGGACGCGCCGCCGGTGGTCATCGTGCCGGATTTCCTCCAACTCATATACAGCACCAACACGGGGGCGGCGTTTGGCGTGTTGCGCAACTCGCCGGCGCTGCCGGTGCTGACCGTGCTGATCCTGTTTTGGATGATCTGGCTGGGGCGGTCCCTGCACTGGCGCGACTGGAAGGCGCAGGTGGGCGCCGGGATGGTGCTGGCGGGCGCGGCGGGCAACCTGTGCGACCGCGCGCGGCTGGGGCACGTGGTGGATTTCATCGATTTCTTCGTGGCGGCGTGGGACTGGCACTATCCCACGTTCAACGTCGCGGACACCGGCATTTGTGTCGGCCTGGCGTTGGTGTTATGGTCAGAATCGAGACGTGGAGACAAGAAGCATGACCCCGCTGCAGGAAGAGGTGCTGGAGATCAAGCGCCAGAAAAATGCGGTGATCCTGGCGCACAACTACCAGGTGCCTGAGATCCAGGACATCGCCGATTTCGTGGGCGACTCGCTGGGGCTGTCGTATCGCGCCAAGGAGGCGAGGGCGGACATCATCCTCTTCTGCGGGGTGCACTTCATGGCGGAGACCGCGAAGATCGTGAACCCGGGGCGGAAGGTGCTGATCCCGGACATGGCGGCGGGATGCTCCCTGTCGGACAGCTGTCCGGCGGAGGCGCTGGGGGCGTTCCTGGAGCGGCACAGGGAGAAGAACTACTACGTGGTGGCCTACATCAATTGCAGCGCGGCGGTGAAGGCGCTGAGCGACGTGATCTGCACGTCGGGCAACGCGGTGAAGATCGTGGGGCGTGTGCCCGAGGGGCGGGAGATCCTGTTCGTGCCGGACCGCAACCTCGGCGAGTGGGTGCAGGCGCAGGCGGGGCGCCCGATGCGGCTGTGGGAGGGGGACTGCTACGTGCACGTGGAGTTCACGCACCAGAGCATCCTCGCGGCGCGCGAGCGGCATCCCGGGGCGCCGGTGGTCGCGCACCCGGAGTGCACGCGGGCGGTGCGGATGCTGGCCGACGAGATCTGCAGCACGGAGAAGATGGTGTCCTTCTGCCGGGAGCACCCGGCGCGGGCGTTCGTCATCGCGACGGAGGGCGGGATGCTGCACCGGCTGCGCAAGGAGATCCCGGGGAAGGAGTTCATCGCGGGGCCGACGGACAAGTGCGCGTGCGCGGAGTGCAAGTACATGAAGATGAATACGCTCGAGAAGGTGCGCGACGCGCTGCTGTCGGGGGGTCCGGAGATCCTGCTGCCGGGGGCGCTGCGGGAGCGGGCGCTGGTGCCGATCGAACGCATGCTTGAATGGAGCCAGAATTGATGGTTTGATTGAGCGGGCCGTCAGGGTGGCCCACCGATGGAACCGAGCAGCGAGACCGGGGCGCAACCCGGCGAGATGAGGCGGGACGAGGGGGCGGTCGCCCCGGTGGCCGGTGACCGCGCGCCGGGCAGGCCATTCCGGGTGGGCGAGGGCGCGGATCTGCCGCGGGCGATGAGGCGCGTGGGCGAGGCGTATTGGCCCGAGGGCGTGGTGCCCGAGCCGGGGGGCGACGGGGATTTTCCAGAAGCGGTGGAACCGGATCGCGCGGGTGGCGGGGTGGCACCGTTTCCCGAGTCGCCACCGGTGCCGCCACCACCGCCGCCGATGCCGCCACCGATGCCCGTTGCGGCGGTCGCCGCGGTGCCGCCGACCGAGGCCGCGCCGAGTGGGGCGGTGGGCGCGCCAGAGATCGGCGGCCCTGCGGATGCCGTGCGGCCGGAGGGCGGGGCGGCGCCCGCCATGCTGCCGGGAGGCACGTGGGGTGAGGCCGGGGGTTTCCCTCGTCCTCCCAAGAGTCAGGTGGTCGCCGATGTCAGGGGGCCGGTATTTTTCGAAGCGGCGAAGGATCCGGTCAGCATCCTGATGGCCGTGCTTTTGGCGGGCGTGTTGGGTGGGCTCGGGACGTATCTGGGCTGGCGGTTGGGCGCGCAGGAGGCCGCCCAAAAGACGCGCGAGGAAACCGAGCGGCGACTGGCGCTGGCGAGTGGCGAGTGGGGGGCGCGGGAGCAGGAGTTGTCCAAGCAGTTGCAGGAGGCGCGGGCGCGGGTCGCGGAGGTCGAGCGGGCGAACGCGGCGGTGGAGACGCAGGGCAAGGAGCGGGAGAAGGCTCTGGCCGCGCTGCAGGCGGCGGCGCAGGCGCAGCAGGAGCAGATCGAGGCCCTCAAGAAGGCGCAGTCGGACGGGGAGGGGGCGTCGGCCCGGGTGGCGGATCTGGTGGCCCTGCGGGGCGAGCAGGAGCGGTTGCTGGGATTGTTGCGCGAGGCGGTGGGCGAGGCGTGCGAGGTGGGGGCCGATGGGGCCTACGTGTTCGCGCGCCCGCAGGCGCCGCTGTACGCGGAAGGTACGGGCAAGCCGAGCGATGCGGTCATTGGCGCGATCAAGAAGGTGGCGGGTGTGGTCAAGGCCTACGATGGCCCTTACCGGCTGCAGGTGGAGGGGCACACCGACGCGAGCCCCGGCCCGACGGCCGCCGGGCAGGGCTCGAATCTGCACGCGGGCGCGATGCGGGCGCTGGATATCGCGCAGGTGCTGGTGGATTCGGGGGTGCCGGCATCCAAGATGACGCTTGTGTCGCAGGGCGAGGCCTTCCCGCTGCGGACGGGCGATGGCCCCGCCGTGGCCAAGGCGAACAGGCGGGTGGAGATCATTTTCGCGCCGACCCGGGCCGTGGTCGCGACGGCGCTTGAAGTGGCGCCCCCTGCCGGTGGCGCGGGGGAGACGCGGGCGCCGCGGGCGGTGCCTGTGGTCGATGTGCCGGCCCCGGCGGCCGCGCCGGCGACACCCGCGCGAGACCCGGTGCCGGCGGCCCCGGCGGTGATCGAGGCCGGGACGACGCCCGAGGTCCCAAAGCCGCAGCTGTGACCGGCGGGTTCTGCGTGGAAGGAACTTGATGAAGATCTTGTTGGCGGGCCTTGAAGAGGAGTCCGCGGGGATGGTGGGCGGCTGGCTCCGCGAGGCGGGCCACGGCGTGGAGCGCTGCGGGCCGGGCGAGGAGCGGCTGGCGGCGAACCGGGTGCGGCCCGATCTGGTGCTGGCCCATCTGGGCGCGCCGGAGGGGCTGTCGCAATTCGTGGGCTGGCTGCGCGCGCGGCCCCGGCTGGCGGAGGCTCGCGTGATCGCGGTGTTGAGCGGGGGGGCGTCCGGGGCGGCCGAGTGGATCAAGGCGGGCGCATCCGAGGTGCTGATGTCGCCCGTCGGACGGGCGGAGCTCGAGGGGCGGCTGGCGGTCATGGGGGCGGCGGGCGCGGGGCGCGACCGGCTGGAGCGCGCCGAGGCCGACGCGGCGCAGGCCAGAGCGGAATTGGAGAGCGTCAGGAGGCTTGTCCAGGAGACGCGGGAGGGCGTGTCGGAGGCGGAGCGTGAGCGCGCGCGGGTGGCGGAGGAACTCAAGCGCGCGCGGGAGGAGCTGGAGCAGAGGGGTGGGCGCACCGCGGATCTCGAGCGGCAGCTGGACGACGTGCGCCAGCGGCTGGAGAAGGCCCTGGGGGACCTGGCCGCCGAGACCAAGCGGGCGTCGGAACTGGTGGTGGGAGCGGGGCGCGCGGGGCTGCTGGAGAAGGAGGTCGATGACCTTCGCGTGGCGCTGGCCGAGCTGCACGAGAAGCACAAGGCATCCGAGGCGCGGGCATCGGCGGATGGCGCGGTGACGGAGGCGCTGGACAAGGCCCGGAGCGAGCTGCGCGCGCTGCGCGTGGAATTCTCCGAGGCGCAGCGGGTGCCGGTCCGGCTATTCGAGAGCGTGGGCGCGGCGCTGCCCGAGGGGCTGATGCTCATGGAGCAAGCCCGCGACGGCGAGGAGCCCAAGGTGATCTTTGCCAACCCGGGCGCCGAGAGGTTGACGGGTCGGAAGCGCGGGGAGATGGTGGGCGAGCCGCTCTGGTTCAAGGCCAGCGACGTGGACCTGGATTGGAAGTCGGACAAGCCGTCGATGTTCTACCGCGAGGAACCGAAGGAGGGCGGGGGGACGCGGCGGCTGCGGGTGGAAGTGATGCCGGTGTCGGGCGTCGTGGGAGGGAGGGCGCTCTGGGCCATGGTCCTGACCGAGGAGGTGTCGCAGGTGCTGGTGAGGGCTCAGGGCCCCTCGCTGCCGGCGTTGCTCTCGAGCAAGCCGCTGCCATCGGCGGCGGGCGCCGGCGCGCGGCGGGTGCTGCTGGCGCGCGACGCGGGCGGGCTCAACCCCCGGCTGGCCGGCGTGCTGCGGGACGCGGGTTATCATGTCTCGACGGCGGAGCCCAACAGCGGGGTGATGGAAAAGATGCAGGCGGGCGATTTCGATCTCGTGGTGCTGGAGATCAATCGGCCCGGGCCGGGCGGGCCGGGGATGCTGCGGGTCATGCGGCAGCGGCTCCCGGCGCAGCGGGTGATGGTCGTGAGCCGACTGTTGACGCTGCGCCAGAAGCAGGAGGTGGGGAGGCTGGGTGTCTCGGACGTGCTCACCGAAGAGTTGAACGGCCCCGAGCTGCTCGGGCGTGTCGAGTCGGTGCTGGGGGCGCCCGGCCAGGCCCCGCAAGTCACTTGACGGCGCGCCTTTGGCTGGCAAAATCAAGTAGTTATGTGGTTGACCGCGTTGCAGGCAGCGGCGGGGGTGTACCTTGCCGCGGCGCCGACTTCGGGGGCCTGGAACTGGAATCTGTTCGAGGTCGAGGGGCGGGACTACGTGTCGGTCGACCAGGTGGCGGAGTTCTATCGGTTGCCGCAGCCGGCGCGGAACGGGGAGTCGGTCAAGCTGGGCACGGGCGACAAAAGCATCGAGCTGAAAGTGTCGCGCAAGGAGGCGGAGGTCAACGGGGTGCGGTTCTCGCTGTGTTTTCCGGTGACCGAGCACCAGGGGAAGCCGATGGTTTCCCGGAAGGACCTGGTGAAGGTGTTCGAGCCCCTGATGCGCCCGGAGCGCATCCCGTATGGCAAGGCGTTCAAGACCGTCGTGATCGACGCGGGCCACGGCGGGAGCGAGAGCGGCGCGCGCAGCCGCTATTGCCCGGCGGAGAAGGAGATGACGCTGGCGGTGGCCAAGCGGCTGAGGCCCCTGCTGGAGGCGGCGGGGTTCAAGGTGGTGATGACGCGGATACGCGACGAGCAGATGGATCTGCCGGAGCGGGCGGCGGTGGCCGAGAGCTACGAGAACAGCATTTTCGTGAGCATCCATTTCAACTCGGGGAGCTCGGCGGCGCGCGGCGTGGAGACCTACGCGCTGGCGCCGGCGGGATCGCCGTCGACGGCGTCCGAGCGGCTGAGGATGTCGGACTACCAGTCCTTCCCGGGCAACGTGAATGATCCCAACAACGTCCTGCTGGCGGCGGCGGTGCATCGGCGCATGAGCCAGCTCTGGGGCGAGTCGCGGTTTGATCGCGGCGTGAAGCGCGCGCGATTCGTGGTGCTGTACCAGAATAGGCGGCCGGCGATCCTGATCGAGGGCGGGTTCGTGTCGAACCCGGAGGATGGCCGGCTCATCTCCAATCCGGATTTTCAGCTGCGGATGGCGGAGCACATCAAGATGGGCATCATGGATTACCAGTTGCTTTTGAACGAGGGCGTCCAGTACGAGCCGGGGATGATGATGGTGATGAAGAGCGAGGCCGAGGCCGTCGAGGTGCCGCTGGTGGAGACCTCCTCGGCGATGATGATCCCGCGGGGCGGGCTGCCGATCACGACGGTGGCGGTGGGCACGAACATCCTGGACGTCACGCCGTTCAGGCCGGACGATTTCTAGCTCCGGGACGAAGCGATGCGCGGGGTGATCGGGTGAGTGATTCGACGGGGGGCGAGCGGGGCCCGGCGGTGCCGCGGGAGAACCCGTGGCTGAGCCTGCTGCTGAACATCGCGGTGCCGGTGGCGGTTCTCAACAAGCTGAGCGGGCCGGAGCGTCTCGGGCCGTCGGGGGCGCTGGCGCTGGCGCTGGTTTTTCCCTTGGGCTACGGGATCTGGGACCGGGTCCGCCGAAGGCAGTGGAACCTGTTTTCGATGATCGGCCTGGCGAGCATCCTGCTGACGGGAGGGATCGGCCTGCTGCGGCTGGACCGGATGTGGTTCGCGATCAAAGAGGCGGCGATCCCGCTGGTGCTGGGCGCGGCGGTCGTGGGGTCCCTGGGCACGCGGCGGCCGCTGGTGCGGACGCTCCTGCTCAATCCTTCGGTGATCGACATGGGGGCGGTGGAGCGTGCGCTGGAGGACCGGGGCGCGCGGGATGATTTCGAGGCGCTGCTGGTGCGGGGATCCTGGATGGTGGCGGCTTCATTCCTGATGAGCGCCTGCCTGAATTTTGGCCTGGCGCTGTGGGTGCTGCGGAGCGAGCCCGGGACGGCGCAGTTCAACCAGGAGCTGGGCAGGATGACGGCGCTGAGCCTGCCCGTCATCAGCCTGCCGTGCCTCGTGGTGACGGTGCTGGCGCTGTGGCACATGCTCAGGGGCCTGGAGAGGGTCACGGGGCTGGGTCTCGACGTGATCCTGCGGGGCGCCCGCGAGGGAGGATCGGGACCGGGGGACGCGCGGGGCTGATGGCGGAGCGCCGGGGCCGCCCGGCGCCTCAATCTTCGTCGGCCTCCCCGTTCCCGGCCACGCCCAAGACCCGTTTCCACCAGGGTATGGTCTGGGGCGGGCGCGACTCGCCCGTGAGCTTTCTGGCGAGGGCGCGCACCGCCTTGGAGAGCGGCTTGTGCGGCGACGACAGCACGAACGGCACCCCCTTATTGACGGACTCCAGGGCGGTCATCGGATCGAAGGGCACGACGCAGGTGATGTCCGTGCTCAGGATGCGCTGGGCGTCGGCCAGCTGGATCAGGGGGTGATCGCTCTCGCTGACGAGCACCGTGATGATCCGCTGGAGGTCGATGCCATTCTCGGCCAGTTCCGCGATGAAGGCGGCGCCCTGCTGGAGACGGATGAGGTCGAAACCGATCATGGCGACGATGGCCTCGGCGACGCCGAGGATTGGCCCGACGGAACCGTTCAGGCCGGGCGCGGTATCCACGATCGTGAAATCGTGCTGCTCGCGGGCGAAACCAAGCAACCGCTGGATGAAGTAGGGCGTGAGCGAGTCGCCCTGGAGCGTGCCGGCGCGAGGCGCGGGGATGACGTTGACCCCCGTCGAGTGGCGCACCAGGACATTGGCGATCATGTCCCGCTCGATGTCCTCCGCGGCCAGGGCGAGGTCGCCGACGGTATAGTGGGGGTGGATGTCCAGCAGGGGCGCGATGTCGCCGCCGTCGCTGTTGAGATCGACCAGGCAGACCGAGCGGTTCCGGGCCGCGAGGCAGACGGCGAGATTCGACGCCAGGAGGCTCCGCCCGCACCCGCCCCTGGGTCCGGTGAAGGCCACCACCCGGCGATGGTCGATCAGGGGCGGTGGCTCCGCCGCCTTGACCGACTTCGAAGACAGGTGCTTGCGCAGTTTACGCTGGTGCTCGGACACGTGATCGATCTGCTCCAGCAGGGCATCGAGCGGGGGCGGATACGTCACGAAACCCGATATGCCCGCGTGCAGAAGATCGCGCCACCGGGTGTCCACCCGTATCCAGCCGGTGGTCATGAGGATGACCCCCACCTCGGGCAACTCGTCGGCCAGCGTCTCCGCCACCCTCATGCAGTCGACCACCTGGACGATGTCTTTCAGCAGGACGACGTCCGGGGTGTGGCGGCGAGCCAGGTTCAGGCATTCCGCCCCGTCGCGCGCCACCCCGACGAGTTCCATCGCCAGCCTCTGCGACAGCGCCCAATGCAGGCTGGCGCTCTCGGTCCGATCGTCGTCGACGATCAGGATCCTCACCACATGCTGCACGGTGCCCACCGCCGAACCCGACACGTCCAAGTTCCTCGTGTCGGGGTGCTTCTTATGCGTCGGCGGGGGCACCGCGGCGGACTCCACCTCCCCAGGCGGGCCAATCTTGCCGTTGCCCCCCAACAGTTCAGAAAGCTCTGGAATCGTGGCCGTCTCGATTCGCGACGGCGGCATCGGTGTGTGCATGCCCATGGGATCCCCCTCGGTCTATGGCTTGCTCCCTCCGTTAGGCATCGTGATCTCCGTTATGGAATGTTCCCTATGACTCGGCTAAATAACGCCCAAGAACGAGCATCAGTCAACAAGAATCCACCATTCAACGTCACATCAGAACACGGGTTGAATCTAATGGGACAAAGTAGTGGGCCGGTGGCAAGGGGTTGCGGTAGGGGTGGGCGTTTCGAGGCGCGAGCCGCGTCATGCATGGGGAAACTTGTGGGGGGTTGCGGAGTGCCTGAAGGCACCACTACGAACGTTCCCCGTGGTGTCGGGCTCGTAGCGCCACCTTCGGGCGGTATCCGTATAACCTGTTGATGCCGTTTAACGTGTGCCACGCGTCATCGTGCGCGGAACTTTGGTGCCGAAAATGTAGCCGAAGCCGTGAGGCATTGGCGGCCAAACGCTGACGCGTTCGGCTACGGGAGGCGGATGCGCAATTTTCGATTCAACGGGCGTCTTGGGAGGGGAGATATATGTGCGCGCCGTGGGAGCGGAATTCCTGGGCCTTGAGATCGAGGGCGGACTGGAGGGCCTGGGCGTCGGGGATGTGGTGCTGCTGGGCGAAGCGGCGGACATCGTCGGTGATGCGCATGGAGCAGAACTGGGGGCCGCACATGGAGCAGAAGTGGGCGGTTTTGGCGGCGTCCTGGGGGAGGGTGGCATCGTGGAAGGAGCGCGCGGTATCCGGGTCGAGGCCGAGGTTGAACTGGTCGTTCCAGCGGAATTCGAAGCGGGCCTTGGAGAGGGCGTTGTCGCGGTACTGGGCGCCGGGGTGGCCCTTGGCGAGGTCGGCGGCGTGTGCGGCGATCTTATAGGCGATGACGCCCTGGCGGACGTCGTCGCGGTCAGGGAGGCCGAGGTGTTCTTTTGGGGTGACGTAGCAGAGGAGGGCGCAGCCGTGGGAGGCGATGAGGGCGGCGCCGATGGCGCTGGTGATGTGGTCGTAGCCTGGGGCGATGTCGGTGGTGAGGGGGCCGAGGGTATAGAAGGGGGCCTCGTGGCACCACTCCAGCTGCTTGCTCATGTTTTCCTGGATGAGGTGGAGGGGGACGTGGCCGGGGCCCTCGTTCATGACCTGGACGCCGTGGTCCCAGGCGCGCCGGGTGAGTTCCCCCTGGGTGTGGAGTTCGGCGAACTGGGCCTCGTCATTGGCGTCGGCGATGGAGCCCGGGCGGAGTCCGTCGCCGATGGAGAAGGCGACGTCGTGGGCGGCCATGATCTGGCAGATGTCGTCCCAGTGGGTGTAGAGGAAATTCTCCCTGTGGTGGGCGAGGCACCATTTGGCGAGGATGGAGCCGCCGCGGGAGACGATGCCCGTCATGCGGCGGGCGGTGAGGGGGATGAAACGGAGGAGGACGCCGGCGTGGATGGTGAAGTAGTCGACGCCCTGCTCGGCCTGCTCGACGAGCGTGTCGCGGAAGATATCCCAGGTGAGGTCCTCGGGTTTGCCGCCCACTTTTTCGAGGGCCTGGTATATGGGGACGGTGCCGATGGGGACGGGGCAGTTGCGGAGGATCCACTCGCGGGTGGTGTGGATATCGCGCCCGGTGGAGAGGTCCATGACGGTGTCGGCTCCCCAGCGGGTGGCCCAGCGCATCTTGTCGACCTCCTCATCGATAGAGGATGCGACGGCGGAGTTGCCGATGTTGGCGTTGATCTTGACGAGGAAGTGCCTGCCGATGACCATCGGCTCGAGTTCCGGGTGGTTGATGTTGCAGGGGATGATGGCGCGGCCGCGGGCGATCTCGTCGCGGACGAACTCGGGCGTGATGCGTTTCCCGTTTTCCGTGTTCCGCATCCCGTGTTCGGCGGGGTGCTGGTGGAGGAGGGAGTCGTGTGGGGCGGCGGGGCCGACCTGGTCGAGGAGGAGTTCGAGGCCCTGGTTCTCGCGGATGGCGGCGAACTCCATTTCTGGGGTGATGATGCCCTGGCGCGCGTACCAGAGCTGCGTGACGGGGTGTCCGGCGGATGCGCGGAGGGGTTTGCGCGCTCGGCCCGAGGCGCGGGGGGCGAGTTTTCGGGGTGGCTTGCGCGTGGGCGCGCCATCGTCCTCGGGGCGGGGCGCGCGGCCCTCGTGCGGGGCGACATCGCCCCGGGCGAGGATCCACGAGTGGCGCAATGGCGGGAGGCCCTGCCTGACGTTGCCGCGGAAGGCGGGGTCACCCCAGGGGCCGGAGGTGTCGTAGACGCGGATGGGGGCGTTGTCGACGGGACCGTTCGCGGAGGGCGTGGGCGTGAGCGGGATCTCGCGCATGGGGACCCGGAGTTCCGGATGCAGGCGACCCGGGATGTAGACGCGGCGCGTACCCGTTCCGGCGGGGGGCTTGCGCGCCGATTTTCGGGAGCGGGCCCCGATCTTTGCGGTGCTGGTCGGAGTGCGGGTGGGGCGGGATGCCTTGCGGGCACCGTTCCGGTTCTGTTGGCCTGCCATATCGAGTCCGTCTCCTGCCGTGTTAGGGGGCACCTGCGCGGCGGAGGGGCGGGGTGCTTGGGGACGGATGCGGCAATTGCCGCGAATCGATGTCTTGCAGCCTCGCACTCATTTTCCTACGCCGGCATGACCCGGTTCAGGTTCCAAGGGTCGCCCGCCAACCGTGGCGGACCTCTCAGGCCCCGTGGCCTCCCCTATGAGCCTGTGGGGAGCATGATGCCGGAAGGCGATCCCGTCAAGGGCGTCCCCCGCGCTTGGGCTTGCATGAGGGGGCTGGGCGGCTAATCATAGGGATTGATGGGTGGTGTGTGCACGAAGCGGTCCTTGATGGCGGTGGGCCTTGCGCTGTGCGGGGGGGCGTCGGCGCTCGGTCTGGATGTGATCAACTATAGCAACACCATCCACGACCGGTTCGTCCCGGGGAGCTATCCGTCCTCGCCGACGAACAATCCGGACTTCTGGTTCGCGTCGCTGAATTGGTCGGGGGTGGGCTGGAATACCAACGACCCGAGGAAGTCGGTGGCGATGATCAGCCCGACGCATTTCGTGGCGGCCGCGCACTTCGGCCTGGGCGGCGGGGACAGCCTGAGTTTTCTGGGCACCAATGGGCAACGGATGACGTTTTCCGTATCGTCCACGGTGAACATGCTGCAGGATCCGGTGACGGGCTCCAACTCGGACCTGTACATCGGCGAGCTGACGGCGGCGATTCCCGCCGCGAGCAACATCATGAGCTACGCGCTGATGAGCCTGCCCTCGACGAACAGCTACGTGAATCTGCCGTTGCTGGTCTATGGCTATGCGCCGCAGGGGGGCGTCGGGGCCAATCCGGCGGTCGGCATGAAGGTGGGGACGAACGTGCTCGGGGGTTTCGACAGCTTTTTGGGCAACACGGTGTTCTGGTACGACCAGGATCCCGTGACGGGCGAGGCGTATGGGCAGGCGGGGGATTCCGGCAGCCCGACGTTCACGCTGGTGGGATCGACGCTGGCGCTACTGGGCACGCACTACCTGATTGGGACGGAGGAGGGTAATGACGCGACGTATGACACCTTTGCGCCGAGCTATCTCACGCAGATCCAGTCGATCCTCCAGGCCGATGGCTACAGCCTGCTGGTGATCCCGGAGCCCGCGTCGCTGCTGGCGATGGTGCTGGGCGCGGGCGTGGTCGCGTGGCTGCGGCGCCGAACCTCGGGCAGGTGAGGGCGCAGCACTCGCGCGTTCGGCGCGGGCCATCTGGTCCGGGCGCGGCCGGAGATCATTCGCACAGAACCCACGGGTCCACGGTCTGGCGACCGTGCCTACGGCGCGCGCCTGTCTTCGGGTGATTCGATCCTGGGAAAAAGAGGCTGGGGTTCGCCGACGGTCTGGCCGGCGAGGCGGCCATCGGGGACGGAGGCCGCGAACCGGAAGTCGGGCTTATCCATGCCGAGCTGCTGCTGGATGCGGGCGGCGGTGTGTGGGATGAACGGTTCGGCGAGGATGCCGAGGACGCGGACGGTATCGGCGAGCGTGGCGAGGACCGCATCGAGATCGGCGGCGAGCGCGGGGTCTTTGGCGAGCCTCCAGGGTGCGCGCTCGTCGACATACTGGTTGGCGCGCTGCGTGAGGCGGGCGATGCGCTCGAGGGCGCGGTGCGTCTCGAAGTCGTCCATGGCGGCCGCGACGCCATCGCGGGTCTCGTGGATGGCCGCGGCGATGTCCGGGTCGATCGGGGCGGACGGGATGTTGCCGCCGCGATAGCGGCGGATCATGGAGATGGCGCGGTTGACGAGGTTGCCGAAGTCGTTGCCGAGGTCGCTGCGGTAGCGCTGCGCGAAGTTCTCGGGGGAGAAGTCGGCGTCCTGGCCGACGGCCATCTCCCGCAGCACGTAATAGCGGAAGGCGTCGGCGCCAAAACGGTCGATGAGCTCGAGGGGGTCGACGACGTTGCCGGTGGTCTTGCTCATCTTCTCCCCTCGGAGGTGCCACCAGCCATGGACGAGGAAGCGCCGTGGCTGCTCGATGCCGAGGGCCTTGAGCATGATGGTCCAGTAGATGCCGTGGGCGGGGACGAGGATGTCCTTGCCGATGGTATGGACATCGGCGGGCCAGCGGCAGTCGCGCTGGCCCCACTTGGAGAAAGAGACGTAATTGACGAGGGCGTCGAACCAGACGTAGGTGACGTACTCCGGGTCGAAGGGCAGGGGTATGCCCCAGGAGAGTCGGCTTTTCGGGCGTGAGATGCACAGGTCGCCGAGGGGTTTCTCGAGGGCGCCGAGGATCTCGTTGCGGCGGAAGGACGGGAAGATCCAGTGGGGGTGCTCCTCGGCGTACGTGCGGAGCCAGTCCTGGTATTTGGACATGCGGAAGAAATAGTTGGGTTCCTTCGTCTTCACGACGTCGCCAAAGATCTCGGGCCATCGGCCATCGACCATATCCTTCTCGGTGACGAACTGCTCCTGGCGGACCGAGTAGAAGCCCTCGTGTTCCTCGAAGTAGATGTCGCCGGCGTCATGGAGCTGCTGGAGGAACTGCGCGACCACGCGCTTGTGCGAGTCCTCGGTCGTGCGGGCGAAGCGGTCGTGGCTGGTGCCGAGTCGCTCGCAGAGGCGCCGGAAGTGGGCGCTCATCTCGTCGCAGAACGCCTGGGGTTCGACGCCCTGTTTCTGCGCGGACTGCTGGACCTTCTGGCCGTGCTCATCGACGCCGGTGAGAAAGAAGACATCGTCGCCGCGGGACCTGCGCCAGCGCGCGATGGCGTCGGCCAGGACTTTCTCGTATGCGTGCCCGAGGTGCGGCATGCCATTGACGTAGTCGATGGCCGTGGTGATGAAGAATGAAGCCATGTTCAACCCATAGCGGAGGCGGGTGCGGCAGGCAACCCGTGACGTTTGCCGTAGCCGATCGTGCCTGAAACGATTTGGGCGGGCCAGACGCTGACGCGTTCGGCTACGGCTTTGGCTACGGGCGGGGCACGAAGCCGCCGTGGGTGCGGCCCTCTTTGAGGCCGGGGACCGGGCCGTAGCCGTAGAAGTCGCCTGGGCCGACGTAGCCGTGGTAGGTGCCCTCGAGGAAGAACTCGTAGATGGCGCCGCCCCCGTTTCGATCGCGCCCGTTGGTGGCGCCGGCCATGAGGGGGCAGTTGTCGGACTTGCGGCGACCGAGGTAGACCTTGACGTGCGAGACATCGTCGCCGCGGCGGGTGCCCTGGGTGTGGGTCCAGAAGAGGAGATCGCCCGGCTGGAGCTGGTCGAGTTCGGTGGTCGTGGCGGACTGGTCGCGGACGGTGCGGAAGCGGCCCGATTTCTTGACCCACTCGCAGAGGTCGTTGGACGCGCGCGGTATGTTGCGCATCCCGGCCTGCTGGATGGCGTAGTGGACGAAGCCGGAGCAGTCGAGGCCACCTTCGGAAGGGTCATCGGCGCCGTACTTGTAGGGGAGCCGTCTGCGCGCGAGGGCGATCGACGTTTCGATGAGGGCGCGGATGGGCTTGGGCTGGCGGTCGAAATCGGCGATGTCGGAGGTCTTGATGCCGGCGAGTTCCTTCGAGAACACGGGGGTGGCGGGCATGGCGTACGGGACGATCGCCGGCTGTTCGATGGCCGGGACGAGGCACGGGTCTGGGCCGGGTCCGTGGCCTCGGCCGCCGAGACCGAGACATCCCGCCAGGGACATGGAGGCCCAGGCCGCGAAGAGTGCGACGGGGGACCACCGGCCGCGAAAGTGTGGCCGATCGCCCGAGGCGATGAGAGGCCAAACGCTCACGCGTTCGGCCACGGGAATCTTCGAGTCAGACGGCGAATGACTCGCCGCAGGAGCAATGGGATGTGGCATTGGGATTGCCGACGCGGAAGCCCCCCTTCTGGAGGTCGTCGGAAAAATCGATGGTGGAGCCGCTGACGAACAGCGCGGTCTTTGGGTCGACGACGACGCGCGCGCCGGCGGATTCGACGAGGATGTCGCGGTCCCTGGGGCCGTCGACGAGCTCCATCTGGTACTGGAGTCCGGAGCAGCCGCCCCCGACGACCGCGAGGCGCAGGGCCCCCGCGGGCTGGCCCCTGGAATCGAGCAGGCCGCGGAGCCTGCGCCCGGCGGCATCCGTGAGGCGCACCAGTTGCTCGGTGCCGGTCTTGAACTGTGTTTCGCGGGTCATCATCGGTGGATTAGCCTAGCTTGATTCTGCCAGAAATCTTCGCCTTGGGGTAATCGCGGGGCCCGGTCTTGAAGATGCTGAAGACGGTGTTCGGCTTGGGCTGCGGGTCATAGCGCACGGCCCGGGGTGCGTCGGGCCGCCGGACGGAGAGTTTCGGGATGGGGATGTTGTGGCGGCGGATGGTGTTGTTCGCCTCGCGGAGGCGCTGGCTCAGGGTGCGGGCGATGGCGAGAAGGATGTGTGCGGCGGCGAGGTTGTTCTGGAGGAGGAACTGCTCGAACTGCGCGACGTTGAGGGACCAGACGGTCGATGTCTCGAGGGCGATGACCGAGGCGGAGGCATCGGCGCCGTCGAGCATGCCCATTTCGCCGAAGCAATCGTAGGGGCGCAGTTCGCCGAGGCGGATCTTCGTGCCGGACGCCTCGGTGCAGACCTCCAGGGCGCCGGAGAGGAGAATGAACAAGAAGTCCTGCTTGAGGCCCTCTTGGATGAGGACCTCTCCGGGCTGGAGGCGCACCTTGAAGCCGGATGCCGTGAGTTGGCTTCGGCTGGTGTCACCGAGGTGGGCCAAGATCCCGGCCGGTGGCAGGATCTCGTCGTCAGTGTATTCCTCCATGACACGGAAGTGTACCGGGGACCAGCCGAAGTTCCAAGTGCGGAGATGGGGCCCGCGGCATGGGGGCACCGCCGGTGCCGAAAATGTAGCCGAACGCCTCGGGGGATTGGCGGCCAAACGCT
>JADLBR010000227.1 GCA_020847615.1 Verrucomicrobiia bacterium | reverse complement strand
TCTGCTTCGCCTTGCTCTTGGCCTGCGTGGCCTTCGTGTTCTTCGCCCCGAATCGGTCCACGAAACGCTGCAGCCGCGCGATCTCCGCCTGCTGGTTCTTGAACGCCGCCAACTGCTGCGCCTCCCGCGCTGCCCGCTGCTCGAGATAGGCGTCGTAGTTGCCACGATACCGGCGCACCCGCCCCCCGCGGATCTCCACGATCGCCCCCGCCAGCGCGTTCAGGAACGCCCGGTCGTGCGAGATCATCAGGAGGGCGCCCGGATACGTGCCCAGATATCCTTGGAGCCACACCAGCGACTCGAGATCGAGATGGTTCGTTGGCTCGTCGAGCATCAGCAGGTCGGGCTCCATGACCAGCAGCCTCGCCAGATGCGCGCGCATGACCCACCCGCCGCTCAGCTCTTTCGCCGGACGCAGGAAGTCGCTCTCGCGAAAGGCGAGGCCCTTGAGAACGCGCTTGGCCTTGGGCTCGAACCCAAACCCGCCCAGTTCCGTGTACCGATCGTGGGCCAAGTGATACTCAGCGCCCCCGGTATCCCCCCGCCGCTCGCAGGCCGTGAGCGTCTTGCGCAAGGACCCGATCTCCGGCGTGACGGCGGTCGCCAGGTCCAGCACGGTCTCGTCACCGGTCGCGAATGCCTCCTGCGGCAGATAACCCACCGACGCCCGCCGATCCAGCGCCACCGTCCCCGTGTCCGCCGTGTCCAGGCCCAGTACGATCGCGCACAGCGTCGACTTGCCCGATCCATTTGGCCCCACCACCGCAACCCGCTCCCCCGCATTCACGGTCAGGCTCACGTCCTCGAAAAGGACGCGCGCCCCATAGCGCTTCCCGATCTGGGTGATCGTCAGCATCGCCCCGCGACACTAGCCGCGCCGTGCCATTTGGAAAGCCCCGCAAGAGCGTACCGCCGCATCCCGCTACGGCTTCCGACGCACCTCCCAAACGATATCGTAGGTCTTCGCGCCCCCAACCCTCCTGACCCCACCATCATCTTTCCCATCCGGCCCGACGCTCCAGACCCGGCAACCATCTCCCTCGCGCCGGCACAAAAGTTCCCCGCCCGAAAACGGATCCCGCGCCGCATCCCCAATGCCCCGTACATCCGAAAGCCGCTCCGGATATGCGCCCGACCGCGCACGAGAGATCTCCAAGGCCAAGCCAACCTGTGCCACGCCCAGCAGGACCTCGTATTCCCCCGCCCTCCTCACACAGGTGCCATAGGCGGGGACCGTCATCCTCGTGAGGAAGGCCGTCTTCGGCACCTCTCGGAGGAGCCGATCAAACTCGTCCGCCGCTGCCACGTCGCAGGGTTTCGCCGCCATCTCGCGGTACCGAAGCATCAGGCCGAGATAGGCAAGGTAATCTTCCTTCAGCAGCGGCCGGCCCATCCAGGCATAAGAGTCAATCGCGCTCGCCCGAAGAATCCCCGGACCCGACGATGATATGGCGTTCTCCAGGGGGGCAAAAATCCGTGGCAATCGCAGGCGGCCCGCCAGCACCCCCTCAAAGGCCCACGCCCCAAACGCGAGCCGCTCCGTGTCGGTCGTCCGCACGAACGCGGATCGCGCCTCCGCCCGCCGCGCCACCCATTCCCTCGAAAGCGCCTCAAGCGCGTCGGGCGGCACGGCCCCCGGGTCGAATCGCCCCAGCGACGCCCCGGCCCAGTTCAGCGTCGCCGTGTCACACGCGGCGCCAACAAGCCAACTGATCAGCAGCCCATCTCCAAAACTGAAACCTCCCATTCTCAAACCGCAGCGCATCGACCGCATGGCGCCCTCGGCGTCGCCTCCCGAAGCCCGCGACCACGCATCGAGCGCCAAGAGCCGCGCCGCGCTCTGCATCTTGGCAAGGTGCGGCAACGGCAACTCCGCCCCCTTCGAATAGTCCAAACCAAAGTCGCACTTCGGCCGATCCGCGGCGCCATGCAGCAGTTCCAAGATCTCGCGGATGTCGGGCGCATCCAATCTCCCTTTGATCGCACCGGCATCCGCCGCCGAGAGTTGCTCCCTCGGGTCTTTCTTCCAGTATGACCCAAGTTCCGCGAGGGCCGGCAACTGGGCACCCGACTCCGTTTTGCCTCCCGCCATCAAGAGAAATGCCCGATTCAGGAGAAGTGCGGCATTCTGTTCATCGGGCACCGGCGACGGGAGGATATCCTCGATACGCGTGGGCAGGCCGCTCGCCCCGATATCATCGAGCGCCGCCCTCAACCGCGCGCCCGACACGGCATTCCATACGCCCCATCCAACGACCAGCACGACAATGACAGCCCCGCTGCCGACCACGATCCACCTGAGTCCCTTTTTCATACCATCCTGCCTCCATCCGATCATTGAATCATCAAGTCCCGCCACAAGGGCGCCAGGCCCTCGCCAGCACCCCGTCGCTCTCTACAAACATAGGCCCACCGCGCCGCGTACCCGTGATTCAATCCCACTTCGGCGCAGACCGCGCGCAAAACCTTCTCCGAGGAATCCTCGCAAGCGGACCGGGACGCGAAATACCGCGCGGACAAGGCCTCCTCGCGCCAAGAGATCCCGGCGCAGAGCAGCACCGCCGCCGCGATCGTGGCCACCCACCCGCGGAGAAACCGCCCAAACGCCAGCCTCGCCTCGGTCCGCCGCATCCACTCATCCCGCGCCCCGGACAATAGCCGTGCGCGCATCGCCATCGATGGCCCGCGCATCTGAAGTCCCGCCAACCGGCCCTCGATCTCCTCATCCTTCATGACCTTCCTCCGCGATCAGCCAACCGCGCAATTTCTCCAGCGCATAGCGATACCGGCTGGCGACGGTATTGATAGATGCGCCCAGGGATTCCCCCGCCTCGGCAAACGTCTTCCCCTGAAAGACCTTCATCGCGATCACATCCCGCTGTTCGACGGGTAGCCGGTCCACCAGCCCCGCGAGCCTCGCGAGATCGGGGCTCGGCGTGTCGCACGCGGGCGCGGCCGGCTCCAACCAGTCGGGCCATGCCGCCTCCCTCTTCTCCGACCGACCACGGGCGCGCATCCGATCGATCGCCAGATTCCGCGCCTTCGCAAACAGCCAAGGCCCAATGCGCCTCGCGCCCAGCAATCGCGCAGGCCGCCTGGCCAAATCCAGGAACACCTCCTGCAGCACATCCTCTGCCTCCCGGGGATCGCGCAACCGCGCCACCAGAAACCCATGCAACGGCGCGCCGAAAGCATCGTACAGCAACTCCAGCGCGCGCGGGTCGTCCTGACGGACCAGTCGCCGCACCTCCTCCTCGATCCCCTCGGCTGTCATTTCGCCCACTCGCTGTCGTCCGCTGCTTCACCTTCTCACAAACAAGGACGAACGGAGATACCGTTCTTGTCTACCCCAGGAGTTTTTTGGACTTCGTCCGAAAAACTCCGCTGGAAAAACCGCCTTCAATTCAAGAGCAAGTGAGTTCTGCAACGGGACCGCGATTCGTTTGACCCGCTCAGGCACAGTGCCACGTCTGGGCCTTGCCCATCACAACTATCTCGGAATAAGGCGGTTTTGCTTTCTGGCAGCCTGATCGGACTGGGCGAAGTCCGACAGGCTGCTAGTCCAGACCGAATCGCCTAGACCATTCGTCGACCGCGCGGACCCGCATGTGGCCCAGGGCCTCAAAATGGAGCATCACGCGCTCCTCGGACCACTCCGGGTGCCCTTCCCGGATGCGGGCCAGGGTCCAGCGATCGGCCATCTCCATGTCCAGCCGGGTCAGCCTCCGGATCTGAACGCGGAAAAAAAACGCGTTGAGCTTCTCTGTGACCCCGGTGATGCGCATCGGACAAGAATGGCCCGAAACCTCACTTCCTCAAGAGGTCCCGGATCTCCGTCAGCAGTTTCACCTCGGCGGGCGGTTCCGCCGCAGGCGCCGGGGCGGCTTCCTCCTTGCGCTTGAGCTGGTTGATGACCTTGATGATCACGAACAGGCAGAACGCCACGATCACGAAGTCGATCACCGAGTTGACGAACAGCCCGTAGGGGATCACCGCCGCGCCGGCCTCCTTGGCCGCCGCCAGCGATGGGTAGCCCTTCCCGTCCAGCGCGACGAACAGGTTGGCGAAGCTGATCTTGCCCATGATCAGACCGATCAGGGGCATCAGCATGTCGTTGACCATGGAGGTCACGATCTTCCCGAACGCGCCGCCGATGATGATGCCCACCGCGAGGTCGATCACGTTGCCCCGCATCGCGAATTCCTTGAACTCTTGGATCATTTTCATGGCCTCAGCATACGGTCGCCCGGCGGCAACCGCCACGCCAAATCATGTGTGTTGGTTCAAATCAGGCCTGGTTCTGGGGTAAGACCGGGGGCGCGGCGGCCGCCTTCTTCGCCCGGCGCCTGAAGACGCCCCCCTCGCTGAATTGCTCCCAGCCCCAGCGAATCCAGCCGAGCAGCGCGTTGGCGAGCCACAGCGCCCACGCCAGCATCAGGAACCGGTACCACCAGATAGACACCGAAAGGACCCATGGCTCGGGCAAGGGCCCGGCGACGCGGGGCTGAAACCACCTGAGCTCCGTTCTCGTGGAACCGTTGCCCGATATGAACATCTCGGGGCTCCCCAGCAATCCGGTGTGCAACACGTCGAGCAGCACCCCGACCACGACGACGGTCAGCACCAGCAGAAGCAGCTGGAACAAGTTAAACACCCACGGGGCCGAGAGCGTCGCGCTCGCGCCCTTTCCGCGCCAGGCAAGCGCAAAGAGCCACAGGACCACGACCAGGGCCGGGATGAAGTGGACTTGGGTGAGGCCCAGCGCGAGCAGCGCCCATTGGCCCCGCTTCAGCGGCGAAAGCCGCAACGCGCCCAGCAGCTGCGCCGCGATCAGCGCGCAGACCAGGATTGTCCAGAAGCGCACCGCGGGGCCGAGCAGCGGGCCGTGGGCCCAGAGTATCCATCGGTTCTCCGGCACCCGCATGGTGACGTTGACATTCGAACTCTCCACGGGCAGAAGAACGCGGTCCGCCAACGCCCGGAAACCCAGTTCCCGGGCGCACTTCCACTCCACATCGACGGTCTGCTCGCCCGGTTTGACGGGAACGACCAGTTTGCCGGCATCCTTGCGGACGGGGATGGCCTGCCCATTGTGTTTGAGCGCCGTGATCTCGGCCCCGTCTTCGAGGCCGATGGCGAGATCATCCCCCAGGCTGCACTGGACCCGCAGGCCCAATGCCGAGGTTCGCTGGCGCCCGCCAAGGTTGAGGCCCCGGGCGACATGCCGGATCGTCATCGTGGCGCCTGTGATGGCCTCCGGCCGGCTCAGGGCGAGCTCCACCCTCTCTCCCGGCCACGGATGCCATACCGGGATCAGGTCGGCCTGCCCCGCCTCGAACACGGGGTCTAGGCCCGCGATCGATATGTTCCACACGGGGGAGGTGACGAGGTGCCAGCCCTCCACCCAGCGATCGGTCTTCTCGGCGGCGAGGGCGATCTTGTCCCCCACGGGCAACTCGCCGTTCCACGAGAACTCTGTCTCATTCGCGCCCAGCCGCACGTCAATCCGCCCGCCCTCCACGGCCACGTTCGAGGTCAAGACTTTCTCGCCGGCGAGCAGCGGCACCGTCATGGAAACCGCCTTGCCCTTCGGCGATAGCCGCGTGACGACGGTGCGCACCTGCCACACGAGGCCGACCTCAAGATGACGGTTCACCGCCACGATCGGGTTGAAATCCTTCCGATCATACGCGGCCTCCTCGGCGGTCATGCGCTTCTGGATGGCGAAGAAGACCTGCTGCTCGGGGATCCCATTGGCCCGGACGCCGGTCACGTTCCAACCGGGGGCGTCGATGGAGACGTATCTTGGTTTCAGCATGAAAGTCCATTCCCATTCCGTGGCGTTGGGCAAGAGTCCCTCCACGCGCACGCGATGCACGCCCTTCGGCAAAACCACCCACAGGTAGTCCCCCTCGCGGCGCAATGCCTCGGGGCGCCCCCCGTTCACCTGGACGGCGACGGGCGACCAATCCGGCAGCCGCCCCGGCAAAGGAACCGCCACCCGGACCGCCGCGTGGACCTCCGCATCCATCGTGATACGGCGATCCCGCCATTGAAGGCTCACGCTCGGGATCTCGGCCGCGCTGGGATAGGCATCGGGGACCTCCAACAGCCGTTCGCGGAGCGCCTTCAGCATCTCCGCGTCTGGGAAGTCCGCGCGGACCTGCCCCGGCGCACCGCACAGGCACATCAGCGCGGCGACCACCGCCGCTCGTCTGGAGAGCGGGTTCCAGATGCGGCGTCCCCCCAGCAGCGCGCCCGCCAGCGCCAGCACCAGTGCGACCCGCACGACCGTCAGCAGTCGCTGCAGCGGCAGCGAGATGAGGATCGGCCTGATGGTCGTGTCGGCAGAGACCGGGCCGTTCCACCCACAGGATACCTGCCTCCAGCGCCACTCGGGCACGCCCGGCCCGGTCTGTATGCGCGCCTGGGGGTCATAGTACAGATTCGACTGCTGGCTCTTGCTCACCGCCTTGCCGAGCATCCCGTAAGAGTCCGCCTCTGCAGCCCCGCGCCGCGCCGCCCTTGCCTTGATG
>JADLBR010000585.1 GCA_020847615.1 Verrucomicrobiia bacterium | reverse complement strand
TGCGATTGCTTCGATTTTTCGGACAGCGATGTTGAGCCAGGCGGCAGTTTAGTTGCATAGGTTCTCGAAGTCCACAGGGGAAAGATAGCCGTTGGCGCTGTGGCGGCGCCGCGGGTTGTAGAAGGTCTCGATCCAGTCGAATATGACGCGCCGGGCCTCGGCGCGGGTGCGGAAGTGATGGCGATGCACGCACTCGGTCTTGAGGGTGCTGAAGAACGCCTCGGATTTTGCGTTGTCGTAGGGGCATCCGGTGCGACTCATGGATGCCAGCGCGCCGGCCCCGGCCAGGGCGGCGGAGTAATCGCCGCTGGCGTACTGGCAGCCGCGGTCGGAGTGGAAGATGAGCCCGGGCCGCGGGCGGCGATGGGTGCGGGCCATCCGCCAGGCCGAGAGGGTCAGGCCCGTGTCGATGGAATCCGAGAAGCCGTGGCCCACGGCCCGGTCGGAGTAATGGTCCAGCACCACGGCCAGGAAGTCCCATCCCTCGTCGGTGGGGATGTAGGTGATGTCGCCCGACCAGACCGCGTTGGGCCGGGCCGGCGGCCCGGCCTCTTTTAAGCGGTTGGGCGCCACCGGGTGGCCGTGGCGGCTGTCGGTGGTGCGGGGGGGCCGGAAGGATTTCCTCTGGCGGCCATGGATGCCCTCGACGCGCATGAGCCGCGCCACGCGGTTGCGGCCCACGCGGCGGCCCCGGCAGCGCAATTCCACCGCGACCCGCGGGCTGCCGTAGGTCTCGCGGCTCTCCCGGTGGATCCCGACGATCTCCTCGGCCAGGCGGGCGTCCCCGATGGCCCGGGCCGAGGGACCGCGGCGCAGCCAGTCGTAATAGCCGCTGCGCGAGACGCCCAGCGTCTGGCAGAGGATCCCGACGGGATACTCGTCCCTCATCGCCGAGATCCCCCGGTAGTGTTCCTCGGCGGTTCGCCCAGGATGAACGCCGTTTTTTTTAGAATGTCCCGCTGCATGCGCACGTACTCCAGCTCCTTGCGCAGCTCGGCGTTCTCCCTGATGACCTCCGCCATCGATTTGGGCGCGGCGCCACCCCCACCCCCCGGGGGTGGCGCATGCTCCTTCTTCCACTGGTAGAGGGTGAATGCGCTCACCCCCAGATCGGCCGCAATCTCCTTCACGCTCCGCCCGCCGGTGAGCATCAGCTCCACCGCCTGGCGCTTGAAGGCCTCGTCGTATCGCTTCGCTTTCATCTCGGTCTGACTCCTTCGGGTTGTTCCGCCTTCGCATCAACAACCCTGTCCGTCAAACCGGGGCAACCTCA
>JADLBR010000226.1 GCA_020847615.1 Verrucomicrobiia bacterium | reverse complement strand
TTCGACTCCCGCCGCCTCCACGGCTTGTCTTTGGGAGGAGCGCTGGCGCGTGCCGAGCACAAGAGCCTTGGCCATGTGGTGGGACCGGTGGGGTTTGATCACCATCGTGTCCGCCCTTTGCTATCTGGTGGCCATGGGCGCCATCTGGCGCCTCGTGCTCGGACCCAGTTTCTCCCACCTCGAGGCCCAGGAGGCAAACCGCGACATCGAGCGCTGCATCGCCGCCCTGCAGCGTGAGATCGACGACGTCGACGAAATGACCACGGACTACGCGACGTGGGACGAGTGCCACGACTTCGTGAAGGGCGCCAACCCCAGCTTCGTCGAGAAGAACTTTGCGTGGAGCCATCTGGATCGTGCGATGGGCATGCAGGTCTACGCACTTCTCGATGCCGGCGGCAACATTCTCGCGAGCGACGCATCGCCGTTCCTGCCGGAGTCCGAGCGGACCCTCTACCTTTCCGCGCTCCCGATCGCAACGCTGCGAGAGCTCGCCCCCACGGGCCCGCCACCCCACCCCCGCGCAAGCTCGGGGGTCGCCAGCACCGCATTGAACCCCATCATCGTGGCCGGGGCACCCATCCGCCGCAATTCCGGCGAGGGGGCCTCCGTCGGCCACATGGTCCTGGCGCGCCTGCTCAACGAGGCACTGGTCACCAGGATCGCGCAGAGGGCGAGCGTCCCGCTGAAAATCCACAGCTGCGCGGCGTCGTCCCCGGGAGACATCCCGCCCATTCCAAAAGGCGGTATCCTGCTGACTTGCCTGGGCGCGGACAGCCTCCGCGCGGAGACCACCATCGCGGGACTGGCGGGTCAACCCACCCTCCACCTCGTCTCGACCCTGCCGCGCCCCATCATGGCCCAGGGCCGCCATGCCATGCGTATCATCGGGTGGTTTGCCGGCATCGCGACCGCCCTGATCGCGTTCCTGTTCGGCAGGCAGAAGCAGAAGGCCCGCCAGCTCGAGCTGCGCACGAACCAGCTCGTCGAATCCTGGCATCAGATCGACGACCAGAACCGCCAGCGCACCCATGAACTCGCCCTGCTCCGCGAGACGGAGCGCGAGCTCCGCCGCCTCCGCGGGCGGCTCGACGCCGTCGTCAGGGCAGTCCCCATTCCCCTGTTCGCCAAAGACACCGGCGGCCGGTACATCCTGTTCAATCCCGCCTTCGACGCCTTCTTCGGGGTCAGGGGCGAGTCCCTCATCGGCCGGACCGCGTCCGAGTGCTGGCGCTCGGAGGACGCGAGCATCTACCACGAGCACGACATGCAGCTGATGCGCGAAGGCGGGCTCCAGATCTACGAGCACCGCCTCCGGGACGCCTCCGGGCGCGAGCGTCACGTCATCTTCAACAAGGCCTGCTTCTCCGATTCGGAGGGGAAGACAGCCGGTCTCGTCGGAACCCTGACCGACGTGACCGTCCTCAAGGAGGCCGAGTCCGAGCGCAGGACGCTGGAGCGGCAATTCCAGGAGGCACAGAAGATGGAGAGCCTCGGCATCCTCGCCGGCGGAATCGCCCACGATTTCAACAACCTCCTGGTCGGCAT
This sequence comes from Verrucomicrobiia bacterium, assembly GCA_020847615.1. Lineage (GTDB taxonomy): Bacteria > Verrucomicrobiota > Verrucomicrobiia > JADLBR01 > JADLBR01 > JADLBR01. Next base: position 17,509 of record JADLBR010000226.1, on the reverse strand, counting down.
ACTCGGCCATGCGGACCTCGCCCTTCTCCGGATCGGCCAGACCGATCCGATCCGGTCCGATCTCCAGGCCATCATCACCGCAAGCCAGCGGGCGGTGGATCTTTGCCGCCAGATGCTCGCCTATTCCGGGCGCGGGCGGTTTGTCATCGAACATATCGATGTCAACGCCGCCATACGCGAGATGGCGGAATTGCTCCGCGTGTCGGTCCCGAGGAAAATAGACATCCGGCTCGATCTGCCGGGAGACGCGCCACCGATCGATGCCGACATCACGCAGATCCGCCAGGTGATCATGAACCTCATCACCAATGCCTCAGAGGCCATAGGCGACTCCTCCGGCACCATACGCGTCAGCACGCGACGGGTCGCGATGCAAGCGCACCCCAAGGATGGCCCGCCCGAACACCAGGAATCCGGTTCGTCCGACGCCGTCCGCATCGAGGTGGCCGACACGGGATGCGGCATGACTCCGGAGACGGCCGCCAAGATCTTCGATCCGTTCTTCACGACGAAATTCACCGGCCGCGGCCTCGGGCTGGCGGCGGTGCTCGGCATCGTCCGGGGCCACAAGGGCGTCATCTCGGTCGACTCGCAGCCTGGGCGGGGCACCACGTTCCGCATCACCCTGCCCGCCGCACCCGCCCGATCGGTACCGCGAGACACCGGGTCCACCGCGGCTCGCCAACCCCAGGAATGGAAGGGGACCGGGACGATCCTGGTGGCCGACGACGAGGCCGCCGTGCGCACGGTCGCCACGAAGATGTGCGAGCACCTGGGATTCTCGGTCATCGTCGCCCACGATGGCACGGAGGCCGTCCGGCTGCTCAAGGAGACAGACGGCGGCGTCACCTGCATCGTCCTGGACCTGATCATGCCGGGCATGGATGGCCTCGAGACCCTATCCACGATCCAGGCCATGAGGCCGGAAGTCCCCGTCATTCTCTCGAGTGGCTACAACGAGAGCGAGGTGCGCCGCCGCTTTGGAAAGACCGGCTTCAGGGCGTTCATCCAAAAACCCTACCAGCTCGCGCAGCTCCGCGACATCCTCCGTGTGGTGCTCGACTCGCCGCCCGGTCCAAGCTGAACCACGTGCCTCCCCGGCGCCTCGTCTACCCGAGACGGGCCGCCTCAAGACCCGCATCGGGTCACTCGGCTGGAACCTCGGCGTACCCGAGAGGCTTGATCTTCTCTTGGGGCACAAAGGCCATGGCGGACGAATTCATGCAGTATCGCAGCCCGGTCGGCGGCGGCCCGTCGGGAAAGACATGCCCCAGGTGGCCGTCGCATCGCGCGCACACGACCTCGGTCCTCACCATCCCGTGGCTGGTATCCTGCCGCTCCGCAACGGCGCCCTTCACCACAGGCTGCGAGAAACTCGGCCACCCCGTGCCGGAATCGAATTTGGTGCCCGACCGAAACAGCGGCGCGCCGCATCCGGCGCAAACAAAGATCCCCTTGGCGTGGAGGTCCCAGTAGCCGCCGCAGAAAGGCGGTTCCGTGCCGGCGCGGCGCAGCACCCGGTACTGCTCGGGGGCGAGGCGCGCCTTCCACTCATCCTCGGTGAGCGTCACCTTGCCCGCGTATTTCCTGTAGATCGGGTCCACCCCGGCGTCGCCTTTCACGTCGTCCCCTTTCTTCGCGTCCCCGTCAGTCCCAAAACATGCGGCGACGGCCGCCATCCATACCACCGCTGTCACGAGTCTCATGTCTCTCACCTCACGCGTCCCGACGACCGGCCCCGTTGCCCGGAACATACGCCTCGGTGTCCAGGCCAGGAATCCTGACCTTCCGCATCCCGGGCTCCAGCTCGTCTTCGGGGATCATGATCACCTTTTTATTCCCGGCATCGTAATAGGGCACCAGCCGCACGGACCGCTCCACCGGCCGTTTCTGGAAAGCCTCCGATCGACCCACGAGTCGCCTCAGCCCCCGGCGGATCCACATCACCAGGCCGATGATCGCCGCAACCAGGATGAGAAACCGGACCATACGCTTTTCCTACTCTAGCCCACCTCGGGACCCGGCGCCACTTCCGGCGCGGGCACCGCGACGAGTTCCCGCAGGATCGGGTCCAGTCGCTCGATGGCGATGGCCTCGAGGTCGTCCCCGGATACGACGACCAGTTCCCGCTCGGGCAGGAAATACTCCAGCGCCAGAACGGGCGCCTCGAGCGGGCGGGCAATCTTCAGCAGCCTGTGCTCAATGGCCAGGTCCAAGAGGTCATCCTTCGGGTCCCCGGCTTTCTCCCCACGCCAATCGCAGAGTTCGAGAGCCCGCCCCGCCGGGCGCCTCACCCCGGCCAATGGGCCATCGACCAACACGCGCGTGTCGCCCGCGGGCAGCGGCACCGCATCCAGCGTGAATTCATGCCGCGGCAACACCTTCCTCCAATCGAGCCTCGGGCCTTGGCCAACGCGCCAGCCCACCGCCTCCGCGCACCATCGGCGGCATGCCTCCGCCAGGCGCGCCGCGTCCGCCACGCGGCCCGCGCCAGTCATTTCCTCAAGGATCTGACCCGCCCAGAGCTGGTGCATCTCGGACCAGAGCGCCGGCCACTGCGCCAGCGGCCGGCCGCGCGGGGCCTCGGGATCAAGGAGACGATCCACCAGGGCCATCACCCCATCGCGGAAGAGCGCGCCCACCGGGCGGCCCGCCGCCGAGACGATGCCCGCGCGGACCGGGGGCCTCCGCCCCGCCGTCAGTTCGGAGCGCCAGCGCGGGTCGGCGCAGGCGCGCTTCAGTTCCGCCAGACTCAATCGTGTGTTCGCCATCGCAATACCACCGCCCCGTCCCCGCGCACGACCTCGATCGCCGGATCGTGCCGGCACGCCTCCAGGATCGCCCCATCGCCCCAAGGGCGAGAGAGCCGCGCCGCGAGATGCCCCAGGCCAATGAACAGCGCATCCCTGACCATGACATGCACCTCATCCATCAGCGCCTCCTCGGGCTCCCGGGCAAAAATTTCGGACGGCTCCCCCGCGACGGTCGCGCCGGGAGATTCCACGAGCCGCTGCCAGAATGCCTCCAGCCTCGCGCGCACGAACGCCATCACCTCGGCGCCGCTCGCCGCGATATCCCCCTGCACGGCATTGGCGTAGAGCTCGTGCGCCGCGTAGATGTGCGCAAGCTGCAGGTCGGTTAACCGGAACACGTGCATGTGAGACCGCTTCGCGACCTCGATCTCGGGCGCGATCTTCCACGGCCCGGGCACCGGAGGGTGCCGCCTCACCCGCAAAAACACCGATTTGGCCACCACGCCCGCAGCGCGCGCCCCCTCGGACAGCATCGCCGATTCGCGGACGATGCCCTCCCACCGCCTCCAATTCGTCCCTCCCTCAAACCCGAACACGGCGCGCCGCCCCGGCAGGTCCCACTGCACGGAAAAATAGCCCCGCGGGTGCCGGTGCGCCGAGATCACCACGCCGCGCCAACCGCGGGCGACTTCCTGCACCAGCCACTGGAGAATGTCGGGCTCATACTGCAGCCGCTTGGGCTTCTGCCCCAATCCGGATGCGATCCGCGCGTAGGTCTCCGCGAGCCCCTCCTCCGGCGCCGCGGCCATGTGCCGGCCCGCCATCGACTCCCACCGCGAGCGGCACGCCTGCAAGAAATGCCGCGCCCCATGGCGCTGCTTTTCGGCGAAAACGCCGCCCAGCCACTCGGCGGAGAGAAACGCCTTGGCCGTGGCCTCGTCCACCTTGCGCTCTTCGAGCCGCCTCCCGGCCAACTCGCGCGCCTGCCCGATGTCCAGCCCATCCAGCTCGACGGGTGGCGTGGCAAAACGATCGCGATACGCCAGTTGGAGCCGCGGGAGGATCAGCCGCGTCCAGGGGTCGAGATTCGCGGTCACCACCGTCATCTGATTCAGGCCGTTCTGCACCATCTCGGCCACGACCATGCCGAAGACCGTCGCCAGCTCGGCGTCGTCGCCATACAGCTCCGTCTGGTCGAAGCAGAACACGAAAGGCCGATGGAACCCGGCCAGCGCACACAGGTCAAACAGGCGGCCCTTGCACAGGTCATTGAGCTCCGATGCGGAATCCTCCGGCCTGGGAAGATCCGACGGACGAATCCCCAGTTCCTCGACCTCGCCAGAGTCCAGGGACTCCCCCTTCATCCAATCCACGCACATCGTCCGCCTTTGGAAATCCTCGCGCGAATAGATGTAGTGGAAAAAGGCCCGCAGCCATGATCCGGACAGCGCCTGCAGGTTCAGCCCAGCGCGCCGCAGCTCGCTCTCCATGAATGGCAACAGGTTGCCGAATTCCTGCCTCAGCCAACCCGACCAGACCTCGTCCTGCCCACCCAGGACGCGCACGGGGTCGGACAGCACGTGGCGCGCGGACGCCTCCCGGTCGCCGCCCTCCACCAGGCCGGCCCTCATCGCGCGGGCCACCAGATCCGCGATCACGTGGCACGCGAGCGAATCCAGTGCCGTCGGACCCGAGGGCCCACCCTCCGGGTAATCCAGCTCCTGCACGGTGCGCAGGAGGATCGACCGCCAGCAGGCCGCCGGGTTCTGGAATGGCCTCACGTAGACCAGCGTCGCCTCGCCCCCGAGCCGTGACAGAAGGCGCCCGATGAGATGGCTCTTGCCAAACCCCGGCTCCACCGAGGTCACCAGCACCGCGTGCGAGAGCCGCGATTCCGTCCTCGGTCGCGGCGGCGCCAGAAGCGGGCGGACCCTCGCCGCCAGCGATTCAAGGGCGGCATCGTTTAGGCCGGCCACCGGTCGCTCCACCCGCCTCGGCTCGAAAACGATATTGTCCTCGAACGGATTCGGTTGGTCCCTGGCTGAATTTCCGTCGGCCATAACGCTCAGATCACCAGCCGGACCCTCAGGTGCGGCTCCCCGGCCGCGGTCACCGCAGCCTGCCGTGCCGCGTCATCGGCCAGCGACCAGTCCCCGCGTCCCAGATGCGCCCTGCCCATCCGGCTCTGCTCCAACAGCCACGCGGCCAATTCCTCTTGCGCCATGCCCGCCTCCCGCCGCAGATCCGCGATCACAACATCGCTGAATCCTCCCTGCTCCACAAGTCGCCGGTACGCCCCGATGATCCGAAATCGCGGCTCGTGCGCCACCGGCGGCTCCGGCGGCGGGGGGGCCGCGGGCGGCATCGGACCCTTCGCCCCAAGGCTATCCGCATGGCCGTAGAGGACCGATCCGCCCCGGCGCAGGGCGACCAGCCTTCCCGATTTCACCAGGGAGCGCAGCGCCGCGTCCAAAAGGTATTCCTCCGCCGCGCTGCACCAGGCGGCCATGTCCTCCCTCCCGAGCACAGCGGCCCGCTTCAGCGAGGCGCGCGCATCGATCTTCTTTGCGAGCGCCTCCTTGCTCGGGGCGCGATCCGCCAGGATCGCCAATGCATCCCGCCCGTCCCCAAAAACAACGGCATCGCCAGCCCCGACCAGCGCCCGAAGCGCCCTATGCCGCGCATCGTCGTTCCTCCTGACCCCCAACTGCGCGAGGCTCGCCCCCCTTCCCGCCGCCCGCCGCAGCGCCACCAGCACCGCCACGCGCGCCTCCTCGTTCACCGGGCTAACCCGCCGAACCTTGCGCCTCTCCGGAGCACGGCTCTTCTTCTTCGCCTGCCTCGCTTTGCCCTTGCGCATCCGCTTCCATACTGCACCCAAACACGCGGCATTTAAAATGCCGAATTTGGGTCACGGCACGAGAAATACGCGTCCGGTGAATGGACACTTGATCTCCGTGCCGCGGGCGTAGGGCCGGCCGGTGGCAAAGTCGCGCACCTCCACCAGGCCAGAGTTCGGGCTGTACGGGCTTCGGACGTAGCCCGGCTTGCCGGGCACGGGAATGCCGATGCCGTGCCCAGAGGGTTTCTGGAGCACGACCCGGTGCTCCAGGCGCTGCCCGCCCTGGATCGCGAGGGCCATCTCCTCCTCAAAATAGCCTGCCAGCGCCAACTTGACCTGCACGGTTCCCGCCACCCCGCGGATCGCGAGCGGCGACTGGCCCATCGGTTGGCCATTGACGGCGACGGTCGCGCCCTCCGGCTCCGTCACGATGACGACCTCCCCAAACGCCTGCAGCGCGCCCGCCAAGGCGACCTCCTCGGCGGCCGCCACGTTCCCCGAGACCACGGCGGGCTGATACCCCTCCATCTCGAGCGTAAAGGTCACGGGTCCCGGTTTGACCTCGCCGAGCCTCAGCGGCGTCTGGCCAAGGGCGATCCCGTCCCTCTTGACCCAGGCCCCCGGCGGTTCCGAGGTGACGATGACAGCGCCAAAAACAAACTCGGGCGTCACGGAGACCAATTGGTTTCGCAAGATCTCCACGTCGCGCCGCAGCACCCAGGAGCCCCGCTGCACCTTGAGGGAATATCGGCCCGTCGGGACGTCATCGATCTGCGCGGGACTGGTGCCGCGATACGTGCGCCGGCCATCACTCGGGGGCGACGCCGGCCCCGGCGCGGTCGTCCCCCCATCCCCGCCCGCGGCCGGCCCCAATCCGCCGGCCATCGGCATCGCCGCCGATTCTGGACTCTGCAGACCAAATCCGTCCGCATGGGTCGCGACCGGAGTGCGGAGATCCAGGGGTGCCATGGGCGGGTGCGGGGCGACCCCGGGCCCCTCGATCCCCGATGTTTGCGCCAATTCCGCGGACTGCCCTGCAGGCTCCAGCAGAAATTCGGCGCCCTCGGGCACCGTCGAGATCCGCACGGCCCCCACCGACCTCGTCATGCGCACCACCCCGAGGCTGGTCACCTCGTTCTCGCGCACCTCGGCAGAGGCAACCGCCTCCTCGTGCCCCTCGAGCGTCAGCTTGAAGTCGTGCCGCCCCAGTCTCAGATCGCCGACCGTGGTCGGTGCCAATCCCACCCGCTTGCCATCGCAAAAGACCTCGGCCCCCGCGGGTTCGGAGACCACGCGAACCGATCCCCTCGCCCGCTCCAATCGCTCGGCCTCGAGCCGCGCCGCCTCCTCCGCGCGCAGCCGCGCCATCTCCTGCGCCCGCTGCTCCAGATAGTAATACGCCCCCGTGCCCGCCCCCCCCAAGAACGCGAGCGCCAGAATGCAGACCCAGATGCCCCGCCGCCCCCTCCGGGGCGCCGCGATGGTCTCGGGGACCGGCGGCTCCGGAGACGCCTCTGCCGCAAAACCCTCAACCGGCACCCCCGCCTCCGGAGGCGCCCAGGGCGGAGGCTGACCCCCCGTAACATCCGCCTCCGGCAATGCCGGCGTCTCCTGCGTCTCACCCTGTTGCTGCGATTCCATGCGTGCCCACGAGCGATCGGCTCATTCCTTGCTTTGGCTGTCCATCACGATCGTCACCGGTCCTTCGTTACACAGGCGGACGCTCATCATGGCCCCGAACTGGCCCTTGGCAACCCGCCCGCCCAGGTGAGCCGACAGCTCCCGGCAAAACCCCTCGTACAATGGCTCGGCCACCTCCGGTCGCGCCGCCCGATGGTACGACGGCCGCGTCCCCTTCTTGGTGCTCGCATGCAATGTGAATTGGCTGACCACCAGCGCCTCGCACTCGAGGTCGCGGGCCGAGATGTCCCCCCCGTCACCCTCGAAAATCCGCATCCGGGCGATCCGGTCTGCCAGCCAGGCCGCATCCGCCTCGGAATCCTCTCGCCCAACGCCCAAAAACACGACGACCCCGCGGCCGATCCGCCCGATCACCTCGGCCCCGACCTCGACCTCTGCCCAGGATGCCCGCTGAACCACCGCCCTCATGAATGGAGTCTTTTTCGTTTGCCCGATCCCCGGCCCTAAGCAAGATTTCCCTTCGGGCCACCATCATGAACCCCAGAACGATCCTCCTCCAAGCCGTCTCCTTGGCGTCCATCCTGTCGGGCCAGATCCTGTGCGGCCAGACCACGCCGGGCCAGCCGAGCGAAAGCTCCACCCAGGGCCAGCAGGCGCCCAGCCGCGTCCCCCTCTGGGAGTGCTCCCTTCCGACGGGAAAATTCGCCGTCGATATCCGCACGATCTCGTCGGTCAGCATGCACGAGTATCTGGTGGATGGCGGCCTGAAGGTCACGGAGGTCACCGTCTGCCCGCTCGGTTCCGCCATCGCGCGCTTCTATTTTGCCGAACCCATGACCGTGTCCTCCCCGGCCGGCATCGGCCAGTCGGTCCTCGACCAGATGCAGCAGAAGATCCGCGAGGGCGCCGAGCGCGTCGCGGGCGGTTCCGGCAACGAGGCCCTGCTCTATCAGGTGATCAAGAAGTACCCCGAGGCCACGCACGCGCACACCATCGAGTTCCGCCTCAAGTCCCGCGAGCAGGCCGACAAGATCTACGAGAGCGCCTACGGCGCCTGGCGCCAATACCGCCCCGCCAAACTCGATGTCGAGTGAGGCCAGCCGCGGGCCGCGGTGTCCCGGACCTCAGCGCCCCAGCACCAGGCACACCCACCCCTCCGAACCCCGCCGCGCGAGCAACCGACAGCCCGCGAAGGCCCGGATGACTTCCGCGCTCTGATTCGGCCGGATGCCCGAGAGAATCAGTCGGCCCCCCGGCCTGACCGCCCCCCGCAGCGCCCGCGCGTGGGACACCAGCGGGCCGCTCAGGATGTTGGCCGCCACCACGTCGAAACACCCCCGCCCCAGCGCCGCCAAGTCCATCCGCCGCACGGCCACCCGCACCCCGTTCCTGCGAATATTCTCGCGCGCCTCCCTCACCGCGGAAGCATCGCTGTCGAACGCCTCCACGCCCTCCGCCCCCAGTTTCGCGGACGCGATCGCCAGAATCCCGCTCCCGCAGCCCGCATCCAACATCGAGCGGAACGGCCACGCCTCCGCCAGCGCACGCAGGCACATCCTCGTGGTCGCGTGCTGGCCCGTCCCAAATGCGGGCCCGGCCGGAACCCACACCACCGCCCGCCCACGGTCCCGCCGCGCCCACGAAGCGGCCTGCGCCGCCGTCGCGACCACCAGCAACTTCCGCCCGATCCGCAATGGCATCGCCCGGGGTTCCTGCGGGCGCCACCAGACATCGGCTCCAAGGCGCAACACCCGCCCCCCAAAACGCGATTTCAAGCGCTCCGCCGCGCCCCGCCCCCCGGGATACACGTCCACCCGCACCGCCGATCGGTGGGCCTCCTCGGTCACGATCATCCGCGACCCGAAACGCGCCCCCCAGGCCGCGGTCCACACTTCCGCAGCCAGCGGCGCGAACCACTTCCGCCACACGAGCACCGGCCCCGGCAACCGCGGCGCCCGCCCCGCACCTCGCCCGCATTTCTCCGACATGCCCACACCCAACGCCGCCGGCGCCAAGATGCCAGAAAAATGATCCGGCAGGGGTGCCTAAACCGCACCGCGCCGCCCCACTTTGCCCTTTGTCTTTTAGCGCGATCTCGGCCACGATGCCCCAAGACCGCCACCGGCGGCCCAAGCCCATGCAAAAAAAACTGTTCACGGAACTCGGCCTGTCGCCGGAGTTGCTCAAAGCCATCAACAAGGTCGGCTACGAGGAGGCCACGCCCATCCAGTCCGAGGCGATCCCCCCCCTCATGGAGGGCAAGGATGTCGTCGGTCAATCGCAGACCGGCTCGGGCAAGACCGCCGCCTTTGCCATCCCGGCCATCGAGAAGGCCGATCCCGCCAATCGCGCCCCGCAGACCATCGTCCTCTGCCCCACGCGCGAACTCGCCCTCCAGGTCGCCGAGGAGGTCGCAAAACTGGCCGCCTTCAAGCGCGGCATCCGCGAATTGCCCGTGTACGGGGGCCAATCCTACGAGCGCCAGTTCCGCGGTCTCAAGCAGGGCGCCCAGATCATCGTCGGCACCCCAGGGCGCATCATGGATCACCTCGAGCGCGGCACCCTGCAGCTCGATCAGATCCGCATGATCGTCCTCGACGAGGCCGACCGCATGCTCGACATGGGCTTCATCGACGACATCCGGACCATCCTCAAGCACGCCCCCGCCGAGCGCCAGACGGTCCTGTTTTCCGCGACGCTCCCCAGGCCCATCCTCGAACTGATCCGCCAGTTCACCCGCGACCCCGTCAATATCCGCATCGAGGGCCAGGCGCTCACCGTCCCCGCCATCGAGCAGGTGTACTACGAGGTCGACCGCCGCGCCAAGCTCGAGGTCCTCTGCCGCATCATCGACCTCCACGACGTGAAGTACGGGCTCATCTTCTGCGCCACCAAGGCCATGGTCGATGACCTCACCGAGCACCTCCAGGCCCGCGGATACCTCGCCGACAAACTCCACGGCGACATGTCTCAGGCCCTCCGCGAGCGCACCATGGGCCGCTTCCGGCGCCGCGCCGTCGAGTTCCTGATCGCCACCGATGTCGCGGCGCGCGGCCTCGACGTCGAGGACATCGAGGTCGTCTTCAACTACGACCTCCCGCAGGACGCCGAGGACTATGTCCACCGCATCGGGCGCACCGGGCGGGCGGGAAAGTCCGGCAAGGCCATCACCTTCGTCGGCGGGCGCGAGATCTACCGCCTCCAGAACATCATGCGGTTCACCAAGGGCAAGATCCGCCGCGAGCGCCCCCCATCCGTCGAGGAGGTCCAGGAGAAACGCGAGAACGTCTTCTTCGAATCCCTCCGCGAAATGCTCGACAAGGGAGAATACAAGCGCAACGACGAGCTCGTCGACCGGCTCCTGGACCTCGGGCACTCCCCCACCGACATCGCCTCCGCCGTCCTCCACATGATGTCGGCCGAAAAGACCCGCGCCGCCTCCGCCGATGTTGCGGAAAAGGGCCGGGCCCACCGCGACTTCCCGCGCGAGCCCCGCGAGTTCTCCGGGCCCAGGGACCGCCGCGAGCGCAGGCCACGCGACGATGATCGCCGTGCGCCCAGGCGCGAGCGCAGGGGCAGGGACGAGGGCCGCCACGACGAGCGGGCCGCCGCCGTCTCCCACGAGGCCGGCATGCTCCGGCTCGTGCTCAACATCGGCAAGGCCAAGCACATCCAGCCCGGCGACGTCGTCGGCGTCATCGCCGGCGCCGCCAACGTCCCCCGCGAATCCATCGGCTCCATCAAGCTCCTGCCCAAGCTCACCCTCGTCGATGTCGCCGAGGAGCACGCCGAAACCGTCATCCGGAAACTCAACGGCATCCGATTCAAGGGACACCACCTCTCCGTCGCCCCCGCCACCGACTTCTGAGCCGGCCCGCCGCGGCCCTCCTCACCCCAGCCGCGCCGCGGCCGCCTCGTGTGCCTTGCGCATCCGGCGGCACACCAGGTCGCACAGCTCGAATATCCCGGGGTCGTCGATCCGATAGTACGCGTTTAATCCCGCGCGCCGCCTCGCCACCATCCCCGCGTCCATCAGCACCCGCAGGTGCCTCGACACATTCGCCTGCCCCGCCCCCGTCGCCCCCACCAGCTCGGTCACCGTCCGCTCCCCACCCCCCAGCGCCTGCAGGATCCTCAGCCGCATCGGCTCCGCCAGCACCCCGAACCGCGCCGCCACCAGCTCCAGCGCCTCCCAAGTCATCGCTTCCCTCTTCGCCCCGCGTTTCATCTTTTCGGCTTGCAATATAATCATATAATTATATATTGCAAGCATGGAATCGTGCTGCTCGAAGGAATCGTCCGGGTGCGCCTCGTGCTCCCCCGGGGAACTCAACGCCAAACTGTCCGCCGGGGCCGACTGCGCGCTGGTCGACGTCAGGGAATTCGCCGAATACGCGGGGGGCCGGATCGCGGGCTCGAAGCTGGCGCCATTGGCCTCGCTGGAATCTGGCGCGTCCGGCCTGGACCGGGCGCGCGAGTTGGTCCTGGTGTGCCGAGCGGGCCGGCGGAGCCGGGAGGCGGCGAATCGACTGGCGGCGATGGGCTTTTCGAAACTGGTGGTCCTGGAAGGGGGCATCGAGGCCTGGAAGGGCGCTGGCCTGCCGGTCGAGAAGGACCCGTTTGCGCCGTGGGCGCTGGAGCGACAGGTCCGGCTGGTCGCCGGACTGCTGGTCCTGGCGGGTGTCTTGCTGGCACATTTCGTGAATCCGTCCTGGATCTGGTTGTCCGGATTCGTGGGGGCGGGCCTCACGTTCGCGGCGATCACCGACACGTGCATGATGGGCAACATGCTCGCCGCCATGCCATGGAACCGGCAGCCCGGGGCGCGGCCATGAAGAGGATCGTGATCGTCGGGGGCGTGGCGGGCGGCGCATCGGCGGCGGCCAAGGCCCGGAGGATTGATGAGGGCGCCGACATCCAAATCTTCGAGCGCGGCCCGTACATCTCCTTCGCGAACTGCGGCCTGCCCTATTATATCGCCGGGGAGATCCCCGACCGGTCCAAGCTCCTCATCATGACCCCCGAGGGTTTCTGGTCGCGGGCCCGCGTCCGCGCGCACGTGAACCACGAGGTGACCCACATCCATCGCGACCGGAAGACCATCGGGGTCCAGGGTCCCGATGGCGCGCCCCGTGAGGTGCCCTACGACAAGCTCATCCTGAGCCAGGGCGCCCGACCCATCGTCCCGCCATTCGACGGCGTGGGCCAACCCCACGTCTTCACGCTGCGCGACATACCCGACATGGACCGCATCGCGGACTTCGTCGAATCCGCCAAACCCCGCACCGCGGCGGTGATCGGCGGCGGCTTCATCGGGCTGGAGATGGCGGAGGCCTTCCTCCACCGCGGCATGCGGGTCACCGTGATTGAGAAGAGCCCCCACATCCTCCCAACCCTCGACCCGGACATGGGCACCCATTTTGAGGGCCAACTCCGCGGGGAGAACTTCCACTTCCGCTGCGGTGTCGGCGCCAGGGCATTCACCCCGAAGTCGGTGCTCCTTGACGATGGCACCGAGGTGCCCGCGGACCTCATCCTGCTGAGCGTCGGCGTCCGCGCCGAGGTCGAGCTGGCCAAAGAGGCCGGCCTCGAGATCGGCAAGACGGGCGGCGTCAAGGCCAACGGGCGCATGGAGTCGTCCGACCCCGACATCTACGTCGTCGGCGATGCCGCAGAAACCACCCACTCCATCACCGGGATGCGGGTGCGCATGCCCCTCGCGGGCCCGGCCAACCGCCAGGGCCGCATCGCCGGGGCCAACGCCGCCGGCGGAAAGCTCATCTACCCCGGCGCGCTCGGCACGGCGATCGTGAGGGTCCTGCGCCTCACCGCGGGCTCCACGGGGCTGAGTTCTCGCCAGGCGGATGCCGCCGGATTCTCCTTCTTCACGTCCGTCACCCGCGACTACACCCACGCCAGCTATTACCCCGGCGCAAAACCCCTCCTCGTCAAGATCCTCGCCGAGGAGGGCACCGGCCGGCTGCTGGGCGCCCAGGCCATCGGAGAAGACGGCGTCGACAAGCGCATCGACGTCCTCGCCACCGCGATCGCCGCGCGCATGAGCGTGTTCGATCTCGAGAGCCTCGACCTCGCCTACTCGCCGCCCTTCGGGTCGGCCAACGACCCCGTCAACATCTCCGGCTTCGTCGCGTCACACATCGCGCGGGGCGACGTGAAAACAGTCTCGCCAGAAACCTGGCGGCCCGGCGGCGAGTTCCTCCTCGACGTGCGAGATCCCGACGAGGTGGTCGAGTTCGGCGCCCTGCCCGGCGCGGCCAACATCCCCCTGGGCCAGCTCCGCGACCGCATCGCCGAAGTGCCCCGCGACCGCCCCGTCGTCACCTACTGCCAGAAAGGGCAGCGCGGCTACCTCGCAGCCTGCATCCTCCACGGCCACGGAAACGTCGCCAACCTCCGCGGCGGGTTCATCCACGCCAAGATGTGCGGCGTGCCCACGGAGAAACGCTGACTCACCTCGCCACGACCAGCGGGCTGAAGATCACGTACAGGATGAGCGTCAGCACAACCACGCCGATGCCCGCCTTGCGGGCGCCGGGCGAGGATTCGAGATCCAGCGCGACCTTCCTCTCGAATTCGATCGGCTTGGGCAGCGGCCTGATCAGCGTCATCACCGTGATGACGAGCATGCAGAGGCCGAAGCAGACGGCCATGCGGTTCAGGAACTGGAGCTGCGGCACCGCCACTTTCAGCAGGCCATACGCGACTATGTTCGTCAATAGCCCCGCCACGCCGCAGGCCTTCGGCGCCCGCCTCACGAGGATCCCGAACACGAAGATCGAGAGGATGCCGGAGGAGATGAAACCCTGCCCCTCCTGAATGATCGTGAAGATGCTGTTGCTGATCTTGGGGTTCCCCAGCTGCGGGGCCAGCGCGATCGCGATCACCGTGAACACGACCACGCTGCCGCGCCCCAGCGTCACCATCGCCTTCTGCGAGGCGGACGGGGCGATCAGTTTCTTGTAGATGTCCATCGTCACGATCGTCGATGCCGCGTTGAGCATCGCGGCCAGCGAACTGACCACCGCGCCCAAGAGCGCCGCCATCACGAAGCCCAGCACCCCGGAGCGCTGGGGCAACACCCTGCCCAGCAGAAGCCCGAGCGCGGTGTCGTATTTATAGGCCGTGAGCTTCTCCACCGAAACGGCCTTCCCGGCCGCCCTGGCCTCGCCCTCGACCCGCGCGTTATACGCATCGATCTCCGCGGCCAACTCCGGGTTCGCGTCGCGCCACGCGTGATCCTCGAGCCGGAACACCGCGTGTGGCGCGGCCGCGATCGCATCGAAATCCGCCCGCGCCATCGGCAGCACCCGCGGGTGCCCCGCCTTCTCCGCCTTGATCGCCGCCGCATCGGGATACAGCGCGATCAGGTATCCCGCCTCGCCCCAGGCCCCGATCGCCTCGGCGCCCGGCGCGCCCGCCACCCGCACCAGCCGGGTCGCCGGGTTGGCCTTCAGGTACTTGGCCAGGGGCGCCGCGTTGTCCGCCCGCGCGAGCAACCCCATGTCCTTGGAATACAGGTTGAATGCGATCATCCCCGGCACCACCACGACGAATGGGATGAGCAATTTCAAAAACGCCGCGAACACGATCCCCCGCTGCCCCTGCGACAGCGACGCGGAGCCCAGCGTCCTCTGCGTGATATACTGGTTCAGGCCCCAGTAGTAGAAGTTCGGTATCCACAGGCCCAGCAACAGCGCCGTCCACGGCAGCACGCTGTCGGTCGAGGGCAGAAACATGTTCAGCCGGTTGGCGTTGAGATCCACGAAGCGCTCGAGCGCCCCCGACCCCGCCTCCAGCGGCCTCACGCCCACCGCACCCGTCACCACGTCGGTCACCACGGCCGCCTCCGTAGCCATGCCCAGCTTCTTGAAAGCGAAATACATGACCGCCCCGCCGCCCACGATCAGCGCGCTGCCCTGGATCAGGTCCGCCCACGCGCACGCCTTCAGGCCACCCGTCGCCACGTACACCATCGCGATCAGGCCGATCACCAGCGATCCCGTCAGGAGGCTCACGTCCCACCCCATGTCCGCCGCCAGCGTCCGGAGCGTCAGCGCCCCAGAGTACGTCACCGACCCCAGCAGCAGCATGTATATGAATATCGTGGCCACCGCCATCATGGTCCGCGCCGCCGCATCGTACCGATACTCCAGAAACTCGGGCATCGTGAAGATCCCCGCCCTCAAGAAATAGGGCAGGAACCCGAATCCCACCACGACCAGCGTGATCGCCGCCATCCACTCGTAGCTCGCGATCGCCAGCCCCACGTGGCTCGCCGCGTTGCCGCTCATCCCCACGAACTGCTCGGTCGAGATATTCGCCGCGATCAGCGAGAAGCCGATCAGCCACCACTTCAGCCCCCGGCCCGCGAGGAAATACGACTCGCTGTCGCCCTCGTGCCGGCTCATCGAGATGCCCACCGTCACCACGACGACCACGAACGCCAGAAATATGCCGATATCGATAGGACCCATCGCTGCCTCCTCGGTTTGGCGCGCCAGCGCAGGATCGCGCCACGGCCCGCGCGGCACAGGGTGGCAGGGCCCACCTTCCCCAACAAGCGCAATCCTGCCTCAGGTGCTCGCACCCCGTCGCCACACGCGCGAGGCCAGCGCCACTCCCAGAGCCAGCATCACCGCCGACAGGACCTGCCCGTACGTGACGCCCCCCCACAGGTAATGGATGTGCTCGTCCGGTTCCCTGAAGCATTCCCCCACGATCCTCAGCAACGGATACGCGATCATCAGCCCGCAGATCACCGCCCCGCGCCGTCCCGTCGCCCGCTTGATCCCAAACAAGATCGCCCCCAGGATTAGCCCCTCAAGTCCCGCCTCGTATAGCTGCGACGGATGCCGCGGCACCCCCGGCATCGGGCTGTTCGGAAAAATCACGGCCCAGGGAACCCACGACGGTCGCCCCCACAACTCGCCGTTCACGAAATTCGCCAAGCGCCCCAGGAAAATCCCCGGGGTCGACGCCAGCGCCAATGCATCCGCTAACCTCAAGGGCGACAGGTTCTTGCGCTTGGCGTACACCCACACAGCCACCCACAGTCCCGCGATGCCCCCATGGCTCGCCATCCCCCCCTCCCACACCCGAAAGATCGACAGCGGGTCCGCACACGTCTCGCCCAGACGGTAGAAAACACAGTATCCGAGCCGACCGCCTACCACCACGCCCATGAAGGCCACCCAGAAAAGAAAATCCCCCACCTCCCCCTCCGGAATCGGCAGCCACCCCTCCCGGCTCCACCGCCGCATCAGCCACCACCCGATCACGAAACCGGCCACGTACGCCAGCCCGTACCACCGCAGCCCCATCCCGGGCGCCAACTCCCACGCGAACGGGCTCAAGTCATGGACCCAATATCCAAACATTCCCCTTGCGTTCTAAACGGTCTCGGGCCATCCTTTCAAGCTCCCGATTGCCCGGTACCGTGCCGGGCTCGGGGTGGAGGCTTTATGGCATACGCGGTCATCCGCACCGGCGGAAAACAGTACAAGGTTTCGGAGGGCGACACGCTCGAGGTCGAGAAGCTCGCCGTCGAAGCGGGTTCCAAGACCCAGTTCGACGACGTCTTGCTCGTCGCCTCTGACGCTGGCGTCAAGATCGGCACGCCCGTCGTGAAAGGGGCGTCCGTCGCCGCCGAGGTCGTCGATCAGGTCAAGGCCGACAAGGTCGTGGCCTTCAAGTACCGCAAGCGCAAGGGATATCACCGCACTGTCGGGCACCGGCAGAAACTCACCAAGGTGAAGATCACCGGCATCAAGGCTTGAATCGCGTACATTTGGGAGGTCACCATGGCTCACAAAAAAGGTCAGGGCAGCGTCAAGAACGGACGGGACAGCAACAGCCAAAGGCTCGGCGTCAAGCGCTTCGCCGGGGAGTTGGTCCGCGCGGGGTCCATCATCGTCCGCCAGCGGGGCACCCAGTTCCACCCCGGAAAGAATGTCGGCATCGGTCGCGATCACACCCTCTTCGCACTCGTGGACGGGACCGTCGCCTTCAACCGGGAGCGTCGCCTGGTCCACATCCAGCCGGCGGCCAACTGACCCGAAATAAGCGTTTGGCCGCCCATCGCCTGAGGCGTAGGGCCGCGTTTTCGACACCGGCAGCCGGGGGTCTGGGGACGAGATCGAGCTGGTTATGCGGATGCCGCCTGAAGGCGTCACTGCGAGCCCAAAGACGCGGGAACGTTTGTAGTGCTGCCTGCAGGCAGCCCCGGTCCACCCGAAGTGCTCCTGGCAGAGCT
>JADLBR010000225.1 GCA_020847615.1 Verrucomicrobiia bacterium | reverse complement strand
AACGCCGCCGCGGCATCCCAGTTCACCATCACCACCGGGTGGTCGGGTGCCTGCGCAAACGGCGCGACCCCCGTCCACGGCGATCCCGCCGCCGTGACAAACGCCTCGAACTCCGTGACCCGCGTCTCCCAGACGGAAAACAGCACACCCGTTCCTTTCACGGGCACGAACCTCATGCCCAGCGAGTTTTCAAAAGGTTTATCCCGCGTGGCCGACGTCAACGCAGCCGCGAGTATCGGCGACACCGAACCCGGCTTCGGCGGCGCGACCGTCCCGACCTCGACGCCCGGCACCTCGCCCTTTTCCAGCTTGCCCGCAAGCTCCCTGACTTTGAGCGCGGCCTCCAGTCGCGTCGACCGCGTGAGCCGCAGCTCGATCAAGCGCAGCGCCGGTACGGCGCGGCCCAACTCCCGTTTGACCGCCGTCTCCGTGCGGGTCGCGATGAACCCAAGATCCCGGTCCACGAAATAGCGCAGGTTGTTGTACTCCGAGGGCATCCGCACCGAGCTGTCCGGCTTCGGTGTCGGTTGGCCCGCCGCCCACGCCTCGCGCTCCTTGCGGATCGCCAGCGCGCCGTCCAGGTCCCCGCGCGCCGCCACCTTCTTCTCCAGTTCCTCCAGCTCCGCGACGTACTTGCGCGAGCGATCGTCCGTCGCCTGCTTCCCGGTGGTGTGCGCCTCGCGCAGCGGGGCGAGCAGCGCCTCGATCTCCGCCTCCTCCTCGGGCGTCAGCGAGTCGGGCGGCGCCTGGCGGACCGCCTCGGCCATGTTCGTGGAGGGCCCCGCGGCCGCGGGCGCGACATTCGAGACCGCGCCCATGGCGGGCGCCGTTGCACCCTCCCCGCCGGGCGCGGCCACCGGCGGGGTCGCCTCCGCCACCGAGAACACGGATGGCGCCACAAGGGCGCATCGAAAGCCCAGGCCCACGTCCCTGTCGCCGGGTTCCGCCATGCTCCGGTACGCCGTCGCGCAAATCACTCCAGACGCAATGTGCCATCCCGCACCCCGGATCACTCGCAGGGCATCGCCCTTGTGAATCGCGCCCAGCAGTGCCTCGGAAAACCCTTCGTCGGGTGCCCCCCCCTCTTTGTGGCGTTTCAAAATGCCATCCGTGAACCAATCCTCGACCCACTCCCGCACGTTGCCCCCCATGTCGTGCAGCCCCAGCGCGTTGGCCGCGTAGCTCCCCACGGGCGCCGTCCTCGGATGCTCGTCCCGCCAGCCCGGGATCGCACCGCCCCGGGGATCCGATCCGTCACCGAGGATCGCCTCCTCGCCCGCCAGATTCTCGGAGTCTCCCGGCGGCGGCCACTCCGAGCCCCACGAGTACTTGCCCTTGCCCACCGCGGCATCCCACTCCTCATCGGTAGGCAGCCGATACTCCAGCCCCTCCTTCATCTCTAGCCACGCGCAGAAGGCCTTGGCGTCCACCCAGCTGATCTGCGTCATCGGCTCGCTCGCCCCCTGGTCAAACGGCGCCTTCCACTGCCACCGACGGCCCGTCGCCACCGCGAAAGCCTGGAAATCCTTCACCCGCGCCTCGTGGACCGACATCAGGATCCGCGTGCCCGGAACAGGCACGAACTTCATGCCCAGCGAATTGACGAAGGGCTTCTCCCGGCTCGCCGAGGCCAACTCCTCGGCCGAGGCGATCGGTTTCCCGGGCTGGGCAACCGGACGCACCTCGTCCTTGGGTTCCCGCCTCGGCTTTGTCATCTCACCCGATGCACCCTCCGCCGGTTCGTGAACGCGCATCTCGCCCTTGGCCGACTTCGCTCGGTGCTCCCCGTGTCGGCCCGCGACAGCCTTCCCTTCGACCCCTCGGGCCTTCTCATCAGGGCCAGCGGGGGACACCGGAGCGCCCGGCGGCACCTCCTCCGCGACCACCGTCTCGGGCTCCGGCTCAGGCCGCGTCGCAAGATACCCCGCCAATGCCACCACCAGAAAGATCGAGCCGCACGCCACCCAGATCGGCCACGTCCGCTCCGGCCTCACGTAAACCTCGGCCGCGTGCGGCGCCGCCGCCGCTGCCGCCGCCTCCGCGAGCGACGCCCCCGCCGTGATCCTCGAACTCGCCTTGTCGCGCTGCCGCACCACCGCGTGGCAGTTCTCCAGCGCCTCCAGAATCTCCTCGTGCGTCGCCGGCCTCTCCCTGACCGACTTGCCCATCAGCCGCCGGATGAGATCCGAGAACGGCTGGCTCAGCGTCGGATTGCGCATCCTCGGGCTCGGCACCGGCTCGGTCAGCTGCTTCGACAGGATCGCCCCCGCCGTCGCCCCGTCGTACGGCACCTGGGCCGTCGCCAGATGAAACAGCGTCGCCCCGAGACTATAGAAGTCCGTCCGCTGGTCGATCGCCTTGTCGCCGCGCGCCTGTTCCGGGGACATGTACAGCGGGGTCCCCACGCTCGTGCCCGGCATCGTGAGCGCCACGTCCGTGTCGATCTCGTGCATGTGCGCCAACCCCAGGTCGGCCAACTTGATCACGCCCTTGCCCGTCAGCAGCAGGTTGTCGGGCTTCACGTCGCGATGGATGACCCCCGCCTCGTGGGCCGCCTGCAATGCCAGCGTCACCTCCCGCCCGATCTCGATGCACTCCAATTCCGAAAACCGGTCCCCCCGCCTCAGGTACTCCCCGAGACTCAGGCCATCCACCAGCTCCATCGCGTAGAAGTACGTCCCACCCGCCTGCCCGAAATCGTGCACCTGCACCAGGTTCGGATGATTGATCGCCGCGGCGGCCTTCGCCTCCCGGAGGAACCGCGCCACCAGATCCCCGCGCGCCGCCAGGCTCGCGCTCATCGCCTTCAGCGCCACCGGACGATCCAGCGCCACCTGCCGCGCGCGATACACCGTCCCCATCGAACCGCGTCCAAGCGCCTTCTCGATCACATACCCGCCCAGCCGCACCCCAATCAACGGGTCATGCGTCGGCTCGTTCTGCGGTGAGTCTCCCATCTGGCTGATTCCGGGTAGGATGCCCGCCCACGGCCCGACTTCAAAGGCCAAAGTTCAACATGCCGCGATGCCGCCCGATGAAGGCGCCTGAGCCAAGACCACCGGACTGTTCGTAGTGCTGCCTTCAGGCAGCCCGTTTCCCCATGGATAATCCCGCGCGCGCCTAGCAGCCTGTCGGACTTCGCCAAGTCCGATCAGGCCGCTAGAAAGCAAAACCGCCCAATTCCAAAATAGTTATGACGGGCACATCCCCGATGTGGCACCGTGCCTGAGCACGTTCAACGAATCGCGGTCCCGTTGCACAACTCCTTTGCGCGCAAATAGAAGGCGGTTTTGCCAGAGGAGGCCGCCGGACGAAGTCCGCCAGCCTCCTAGGCGCAAAGTAATCGCTTGACCTATTTGGAGATGCTACTCATGCTGGATTTTCTGCGTCGCAGCAGGTTGCGGCAGGCGATGGTGCGCCGGGTCCGAGGATGTCCACCGGGTGGTGGGCCGGACCCAACGAATCGCACCCCAGCCGTCCGCGGCCCGCGGCACACCGGCCCCGCGCCGTGCGATGCGGTACCCAATCCATTATGTCATCCATGAAAGCCCTCCTCGATCGCGTTTCCGCCTCCTTCACCGAGGGCGCGATCGTCAAAGGAAAAATCATCGATGTCCGCGACAAAGAGGTCGTGGTCGACATCGGCTACAAGAGCGAAGGCTCCATCTCCATCTCCGAGTTCCCCGACCCCGACACCGTCCACGTGGGCGATGAGGTCGAGGTCATGATCGAGCGCCTCGAGGACGACCAGGGCGCCGTCGTCATCTCTAAGGAAAAGGCCGACCAGAAACAGAACTGGCAGCGCATCGTCCGCATCCAGGAGGAGGGCGGCGTCGTCGAGGGCAAGGTCCGCGCCATCGTCAAGGGCGGCCTCATGGTCAACGTCGGCTGCGACGGGTTCCTCCCCGCCTCGCAGATCGACATCATCCCCCCCAAGAACCTCGGCCAGTTCCTCGGGCAGACCATCACGGTCAAGATCGTAAAGCTCAACGAGGACCGCAAGAACATCGTGCTCTCGCGGCGCGAGATCATCGAGGAGGAGCGCTCCCGCAAGCGCTCGGAGCTCCTCAGCCGGATCCAGAAGGGCGACACCATACGCGGCATGGTCAAGAACATCACCGACTTCGGCGCGTTCATCGACCTCGATGGCCTCGACGGCCTGCTCCACATCACCGACATGTCGTGGAACCGCCTCGGCCACCCGTCCGAGATGGTCAAGGTCGGCGAGGAACTCGAGGTCCTCATCCTCGACATCGATTTCGAGAAGGAGCGCGTCTCCCTCGGACTCAAGCAGAAGACCGAGAACCCCTGGGAGAAGATCGCCGAGCGCATACCCGTCGGCACGCGCCTCAAGGGCAAGGTCACCAACCTCCTGCCCTATGGCGCGTTCGTCGAGATCGAGCCGGGCGTCGAGGGCCTCATACACGTCTCCGAGCTCTCCTGGACCAAGAGGGTCGCCCGACCCTCCGACGTCCTCAAGCAGGGCCAGGAGGTCGATGTCGCCGTCCTCAACGTCAACCCGACCGACCAGAAGATCTCCCTCAGCCTGCGCCAGCTCGAGCCCAACCCCTGGGACGATGTCCACCTCCGCTTCCCCGTGGATCGCGTGGTCAAGGGCATCGTGCGCAATCTCACCGCCTACGGGGCCTTCGTGGAACTGGAGGACGGCATCGATGGCATGATCCACGTCTCGGACATGTCCTGGACCCGGAAGATCAATCACCCCTCCGACCTTCTCAAGAAGGGCCAGGAGATCGAGGCCAAGGTCCTCGAGATCGACAAGGTCAACCAGCGCATATCGCTCGGCCTCAAACAGCTCGCCGACGACCCGTGGCGCTCGATCGAGGAGCGATTCAAGATCGGCGACACCGTCACCGGCGTCGTGTCCAAGATCGCCTCCTTTGGCGCCTTCGTGCAGCTCAAGGACGACATCGACGGGCTCGTGCACATCTCCCAGATCAGCGACGAGCGCGTCGAGAAGGTCAAGGACGTGCTCAAGATCGGCGACGAGGTCTCCGCGCGCGTCATCAAGGTCGACCGCGCGGAGCGCCGCATCGGGCTCTCGATCAAGGCCGCGAACTATACCCTCGAGCAGATCGAGGCCGAGCGCCAGGTGCTCGACACCATCAAGCCGGGCGAGGACCTGGTCACGATGGGCAGCGCCTTCGACAAGCTCGAGGAGGAGTACCGCCCGGGCCAGAAGTAGGCGCCACGGAACAACCAACGCACGGGTCGTGCCGGGGCCGCTAGGCCCCGGCGCCGCCCACCCCACGTGTCCCCGGAACAGCAGCTCGAGATCCTAGCCGCAGGGGCCGAGCGCCTCGTCTCCCACGAGGAACTCCTCCACAAGCTCCGCTCCGGACGCCCGCTCCGGGTCAAGCTCGGCTTCGACCCATCCTCCCCCGACCTGCACCTCGGCCACCTGGTCGTCCTCGACAAGGTCCGCGCCTTCCAGGACCTCGGCCACACCGCCGTCATCATCATCGGCGATTACACCGCCAGGATCGGCGACCCCACCGGCCGCTCCAAGACACGGCAGCCCCTCGACCCGGACCAGGTCAGCGCCAACGCGAAGACCTACACCGACCAGGTCTTCAAGGTCCTCCTCCCGGAGCGCACCGAGATCCGCCGAAACGGGGAATGGTTCGACGCATTCACCTATGCCGACGTGCTGCGCCTCAATGCCGAGATGACCGTCGCGCGACTCCTGGAGCGCGATGACTTCCGCAAGCGCTACGCCGAGGGCGCCCCCATCACGCTCACCGAGTTCCAGTATCCCCTCATGCAGGGCCACGACTCCGTGATGGTCCGCGCCGACGTCGAACTCGGCGGCAGCGACCAGCTCTTCAACAACCTCGTCGGGCGCGATCTCCAGCGCGCGGCCGGCCAAGAACCCCAGGCCGTCATGGTCCTGCCCATCCTGCCGGGGCTGGACGGGATCCAGAAGATGTCCAAGTCGCTGGGCAATTACATCGGCATCACCGAGTCCGCCGCCGAGATCTTCGCCAAGACCATGAGCGTGTCCGACGACCTCATGGGCCAGTGGCTCCGCATCATCCTGCGCCAGGAACCCGACCCTTCCCGTCACCCCATGGACGCCAAGAAGGCCATGGCCCGCGCCCTCGCGGCCCGCTTCCATGGCGAACCGGCAGCCAGCGCCGCGCAAGATGCCTGGGAGCGCCAGTTCTCGCGGCGCCAGGCCCCCGACGAAATGCCGGAGTTCCCTCTCGCCCAGGACCGGAAACTGTGGGAGATCCTCCGCGATTCGGGCCTCGCGCCGAGCGGCGCCGAGGCCCGCCGCCTCGTCCAGCAGGGCGCCGTCACCCTCGATGGCGAGCGCCTCTCCGATGAGAACGCCATCATCCGCAACCCGGGCACCCTCAAGTGCGGAAAGCGGAAATTCCTCCGGCTGACCTGAGCATCCCGTAGCCGATCGCATTTCTCGTAGCCGATCGCGTGAGCGTTTGGCCCTAGAATCCCCGTGGCCACGATCGCCAGACCGTGGTCCCGCGCGCCGATCAAACGCTCTCCGGCAACCGCTGGACCCGATGGGTCGCGTGGGATCCGTAGCCACGCCCGCGGAGGGCGTGGATTTCCCATCTCTGCGCGAGATGGGCTACAGTTTCACCCCCGGTGGTCTGGCGGCTGCCGGATGGGATCTAGCCCGGACATTTCACAGCCTTGCGGGCTGTGAAGTGTCCGGGCTCTGGGAAAACCGCGCGATAGCAACAGGTTGGGATGGAGATGCGCGCTCCAAAACGCCATTTTTCGAAATCACAAACTGTT
>JADLBR010000224.1 GCA_020847615.1 Verrucomicrobiia bacterium | reverse complement strand
TCGAAGATGGGTTTGCGGTAGCGGAGGTACTCGTGGATGACGACGGTGCGGGCGATGCGCTCGAAGACGTCCAGGTAGCGGCGGGCGTCGGCCTCGCGGCAATAGAAGTTGAACTGGACGCCGCCCTGTTGGGTGAGGACAAGGGCGGCGGCGGCGCGCATGGGCTCGGAGCCCTCGCGGGGGCGGGTGAAGTTGAGCCAGACGATGTCGGCCTCGGGCTCGTAGGCGAAAGTGCCCAGGGCGCTGAGGGAGAAGACGCCCCGGCTGCCATCTTCGCGCGCGGGGCCGCCGCCGGGGAGGATCTTCTGGACCCTGGGGAGATCGGCGAGCTGCTTGCGGGTGACGCGCCCGCGGGTGTGGATGTCGACCAGACAGTACGGGGGTTTGAACCACTCCTTGACGGGTCCCTCCTGGAAGCCGTGCTTGTAATTCTGCGCGTAGGCTTGGTCGGCCAGGAAGCTGTGCGCGGCGGCCCCGCCCACGAAGCGCTCCATGTTGAAGCCGGGGATCTCGACCCACTCGGGGGGCAGCCGCAAGGTGAATTGATCGGCGTCGAATCTCAGGATCTGCCAGTCCAGGCCGTAGGGGGGCGGGGGCTCTGCCCCCGGGGATCTCGCGATCAACGGAGCCCCGGATAACGCGATCACCCCGAGTGCGAATGGCAGCCTGAACCATCGGCCTTGCATGCCCTAGTGAAGCGCAAGGAACGGGGCGTTGGGAAAGAGAAAATTAGCCTGCATATTTCACGCGCTTGCGCGAAATATGCAGGCTCAAAGGAAAACCGCGCTCTGAAATACGGGTCCCCGATCGGTTTCCGGCACTGGAAACGCGGCCAACAGTTTGTGGTTTCGAAAAATGGCGTTTGGGAGCGCGCGTCTCCATCCCAACCTGTTGCTATCGCGCGGTTTTCCCAGAGCCCGGGCACTTCGCAGCCCGCAAGGCTGTGAAATGTCCGGGTTAGGGTGGCGCGCATCCGCCACCGCACTTCGGCTACGAGCATCTTGCTTGTGAGCAGATAGGGTCCCCGCGGTCTGAAGTTCCGGGCTCAGCGGACGTCGGACATCGCCGCCGGCCTCGTGGCCACCAAGACGAAGCTCTGGAAGTGCGGGGGCTTCTCCTCGCGCTCGACCGCCTGGAAATCGATGTCGGCGAAGCCCGCGGCGGAGACCCACCGCGTCAGCTCGGGTTCGCGGAAACCGAGCCACGTGTCCGAGTAGAGTTCGCGTGCGGCGTCGAACCGGTGCTGCTTGAGGTCAAATATCACGAGCCGGCCCCCCGGGCGGAGGATGCGGTGGCAGGCGCGGAGGGTCGCCTCGGGGTCGGTGGCGTGGTGGAGCGCCTGGCTCAGGATCGCGACATCCACGGAGGCCGGCTCGATCGGGGGATCCTCGATGTCGCCCTGTCTGTATTCCAGGTTGTTCAGGCCCATGGCCTTGGCCTGGCGCCGCCCGAAGGCGACCATCTTGGCCGACAGGTCCACCGCGATGACGCGCTCGCAGCGGCGGGCCAGCAGCCGCGCGAGGTCGCCCTCGCCCGCGCCGAGATCCGCCACGGCGACCTTCGGGACCAGGCCGAGAAACAGGTGCGCCATGCCGCGCCAGGAACGGCCGGGGCAATACCGCTTTCCCATGCGTCCGGCGACGGCGTTGAAGTACGCCTCCGTCTGGTCGCGCCGCCGTTTCAGGATGGCCGCCAGATTCTCCCGGTCGCGCCTCAGCTCGGACGAAAGGCCCGCGTGGGCCAGGGTCGACTGGATCAGCGCCACCGTCGACTCTGGCAGATCGCCGGCCCACCCGTAGAAGATGTTCTTGCCGTCGCGCCTGTCCTGGAGCAGGCCTCCCTTGCGCAGCAGGCCCAGGTGCGTGGATATCCGCGACTGCCCCATCCCGAGGGCCTCCTGCAGCTCCGCCACCGAAAGGCGGTGGCGGCTCAGCACCGCCATGAGCCGGAGCCTCGTCGGGTCGGCCAGGAGACGCAGCGATTCAAGCCATTGGGCCATCGGGACAATACATATCATCCCATCATGATATTTCAATAAATGAGTTGCAAACGGCCCCGGTCCTGCCAAGCTGGGGGGCGTGACATCTAAAGACTATATCTTCTCTTCGGAGTCGGTGGGCGAGGGCCATCCCGACAAGGTGTGCGACTCGATATCGGACGCGGTGCTGGACGCGTGCCTCGCGGCGGACCCGCGATCCCGGGTGGCGTGCGAGTGCCTGGTCAAGAGCAACCTGGTGGTGGTGGCGGGCGAGATCACGACGTCGGCGAAGCTGGACTACGTGAAGATCGTCCGGGACACGGTCCGGGGCATCGGGTACGTGAACGACGACGACGTGTTCCACGCGGACCGGGTGTTCGTGATGAACGCGCTGACGGCGCAGAGCCCGGATATCGCGCAGGGCGTGGACGCGCGCTCGGCGGAGGGCAAGGGATCGGCGGAGCAGGGCGCGGGCGACCAGGGGCTGATGTTCGGGTTCGCGTGCGACGAGACCCCGGAGCTGATGCCGGCGCCGATCATGTACGCGCACCGGCTCGGGCGCGAGCTGACCCGCATCCGGAAGGCGGGCAAGGCGGCCTGGCTGAGGCCGGACGCCAAGACGCAGGTGTCGGTCCGCTACGAGGGCGGCAGGCCGGTGGAGATCACGGCGGTGGTGGTGTCGACGCAGCACGCGGCGGACGCGACGCACAAGGAGATCGAGTCCTTCATCATCGGGGAACTCATCAAGAAGACGCTGCCCGCCAAGATGCTGACGCCGCGCACGGAGTTCCTGGTGAACCCGACGGGCAAGTTCGTGGTGGGCGGGCCGCAGGGCGACTGCGGCGTCACGGGGCGCAAGATCATCGTCGATTCCTACGGCGGGATGGGCCGGCATGGCGGCGGGGCATTCAGCGGCAAGGACCCGTCGAAGGTCGACCGGAGCGCGGCGTACATGGGGCGCTACGTGGCCAAGAACGTCGTGGCCGCCGGGCTCGCCGGCCGCTGCGAGGTGCAGTTCGCCTACGCGATCGGCCACCCCAAGCCCGTCTCGGTGTGCGTGGATACCTTTGGGACCGGCACCGTGCCCGAGGACCGGCTCCTGGCGGCGATCAACGAGGTCTTCTCGTTCAAGCCCGCCGACATCGTCAAGCAGCTGAACCTGCTGCGTCCGATTTTCAGCAAGACGACGAACTACGGCCACTTCGGGCACGCGTCGGACGATCCGGACATCCCGTGGGAGCGGACCGACAGGGCCGCGGAGTTGAAGAAGGCGGCCGGGAGGTGAGTTTCAAGTTTCAGGTTTCAAGATTGAAGTTCTCGGTGTTTGGGATGGCCGGTGGGATACCGGCCGGGGGGAGGGCGGATGGCGTATCGATCATTCGAGGATCTAGAGGTGTGGAAGCGCTCCTGTCGGCTGGCGGTGGAGATATGCCAGACGGTCTCTGGCTGGAGGGAATTCTGGCTCAGGGATCAGATGCAACGGGCTGCGGTGTCCGTTCCCTCCAACATCGCGGAGGGGGCGGAGCGGGATTCGCGCATGGATTACGCTCGTTTCCTGCGCATCGCGAAGGGATCGGCGGCGGAACTCCGCACGCAATGCTACATCTCGGCCCGCCTGACCCTGCTCGATCGCGAGACGTCCGATCGGTTTGTTCGGGAATGTGCCGAGATCGGTCGGATGCTTCAGGGGCTGATCCGATCCCTCCGCGAGCAGTCCCCGCGATCTTCCCTTGAAACTTGAAACATCACACTTGAAACGAAAGCAGAAATGACCACGACCCTAAAGACATCGACGACGAACGACTTCAAGGTGGCCGACATCGCGCTGGCCGAGTGGGGGCGCAAGGAGATCGGCATCGCGGAGAAGGAGATGCCGGGCCTGATGGCGATCCGGGAGAAGCACGCCGCGCAGAAGCCGCTGGCCGGGGTGCGGATCACGGGCTCGCTGCACATGACGATCCAGACTGCGGTGCTGATCGAGACGCTGGCGAAACTCGGCGCCTCGGTGCGCTGGGCGAGCTGCAACATCTTCTCCACGCAGGACCACGCGGCGGCGGCCATCGCTCAGGCGGGGCACCCGGTGTTCGCGTGGAAAGGGGAGACCCTCGAGGAGTACTGGTGGTGCACATATAAGGCCCTCTGCCACCCCGGCGGGAAGGGCCCCCAGCTCATCGTTGACGACGGCGGCGACGCGACGCTCCTCATCCACAAGGGCCACGAGCTGGAGGACGGCAGCGACTGGGTGAACTCTCCGTCGGGATCCAGGGAGGAACAGGTGATCAAGGACCTGCTCAAGGAGGTGCACCGCGAGGACCCGCTGCGATGGCACGGCATCGTCAAGGAATGGCGGGGGGTCTCCGAGGAGACGACGACGGGCGTTCACCGCCTCTACAAGATGAAGGAGGAGGGCAAACTCCTGGTGCCGGCGATCAACGTGAACGACTCGGTCACGAAGTCCAAGTTCGACAACCTGTACGGCTGCCGGCACTCGCTGGTGGACGGCCTCAACCGGGCGCTGGACGTCATGATCGCGGGCAAGGTGGCGGTCGTCTGCGGCTACGGCGACGTGGGCAAGGGCTCCGCGCAATCGCTCCGCGGGCAGGGCGCCCGGGTGGTGGTCACGGAGATCGACCCGATCAATGCGCTGCAGGCCTCGATGGAGGGATACCAGGTCGCGACCGTCGAGGACACGCTCGGCTGGGGCGACATCTACGTGACCTCCACGGGCAACTGCGACGTCATCACCGTCGAGCACATGCTGGCGATGAAGGACCAGGCGGTCGTCTGCAACATCGGGCATTTCGACAACGAGATCCAGGTGGATCGGCTCAACGGCCATCCGGGCGTCAAGCGCGTCAACATCAAGCCGCAGGTGGACCGGTACGATCTGCCGGGTGGCCGGTCGATATACCTGCTCGCCGAGGGGCGCCTCGTGAATCTGGGCTGTGCCACCGGGCACCCGAGCTTCGTGATGTCGAACTCCTTCACCAACCAGGTGCTGGCGCAGGTGGACCTCTGGAACAACCGGGATCGCTACCGGCCCGATGTGTACACGCTGCCCAAGCGCCTTGACGAGGAGGTCGCGCGCCTGCATCTGGACAAGATCGGCGCGAGGCTCACCCGGCTGACGCCCAAGCAGGCGGAGTACCTCGGCATCTCGCCCGACGGGCCCTACAAGTCGGACCACTACCGGTATTGAACGGTCGCCGGCCACGGCCATGTTGCCCGCCTACGCGCTCACGATATTCCTGAGCGCCGCGCTGCTGTTCGCCGTGCAGCCGATGATGGCGAAAATGGTGCTGCCGCTGCTGGGGGGCAGCCCCGCGGTGTGGAACACCAGCATGGTCTTCTTTCAGACCGCGCTTCTGGCGGGCTACCTGTACGCCCACCTCCTGACCCGCCGCGTCTCGCCGTCGCGCCAGGTGCTGGTCCATGCGGTCGTCGTCGTCCTGCCCCTGCTGGGCGCGGCGCTGGCCGGCGATCTCCCGGTCCTTGACCCGCGGGCCTTCGCGGTTCCGGAGGGCAGGTTCCCGGCACTCTGGCTCTTGGGCGTCTTGGCGCTGGCGGTTGGCGGGCCCTTCTTTGTCCTCTCGACAACGGGGCCGCTGATGCAGCGCTGGTTTGCCGCCACCACGCACAAGGGGGCCCAGGACCCGTACTTTCTATACGCCGCGAGCAACGTGGGGAGCATGCTGGCGCTGGTCGGGTATCCGCTGGTCATGGAGCGGGCCATGCACGTCGGCGAGCAGAGGCTGTGTTTCTCGATGGGGTACGCCGCGTTCGTGGCGCTCGCGATCGCGTGCGGCGTGCTGATGTTGCGCGCCCGTCCGACCGGGGCCGTCACGAGGCAGCAGCGGCGCAGGCTGCGGGACGAGGCCGGTGCCCCCGCCGCGGCCGTGGCCCCGGCGATCCCCGGGGCGGTCGCGTGGCGCGCGCGCCTCTTGTGGGTGGCGCTGGCGGCCGCGCCATCGAGCCTGATGCTCGGGGTCACCCAGCACATCTCGAGCGACATCGCCGCGGTGCCGCTGCTCTGGGTTATCCCGCTGGCGCTGTACCTGCTGACGTTCATCATCGCCTTTGGTGGGCGGGCCCTTCCCCTTCGGCCGCTCGCGCTGCTCTTCTTCGCGCTGGCGTCCGGGCTGGCGGCCATGACCGTCTCGCGGCTGGACTTGGCCGCGTGGTCCATGGTGGGTGCGCACTTGCTGGCCTTCTTCGTGGGCGCGCTCGTCTGCCACGGACGCCTGGCCGCCGCCCGGCCCGGCGCCGGCGACCTCACCGAGTATTACCTGCTGGTGGCGCTGGGCGGTGTCATCGGTGGCTCGTTCAATGGCATCTTGGCCCCGGTGATCTTCGACGGGATCGCGGAGTATCCGGTCGCCATCGTGGCGGTTTGCCTGCTCGTGGCGCCGTCGTGCGCCGGTCTGGTGCCCGGGGCAGCGGGGGCGCGACGGATGGCGCTCGGGGCGATGGCTCCCCTCGCCGTGGCCGCGGTCACCGCGCTGGCGTATTTTCAGCCAGCCAGCTTGGGTCGGCAACTGCTCGTTTCCAGGACGTTTTTCGGGGTGCACCGGGTCATCGAGGGCCCGCGGGGCCAGTGGAGATTGCTCATGCACGGCACGACGCGCCATGGGATCCAGGCCACCAGTCCCAGGGACGCCATGAAACCGACCATGTACTACCACCCCACCGGTCCCATCGGCCAGATCCTCAGGAGGCGCGGGAACCATCCGGACTTCGACCGCATCGCCATCGTGGGGCTGGGGACCGGCGGGCTGGCGGCCTACGGGCAGGCACACCAGACGATCACGTATTACGAGATCGATCCGGAGGTGGTCAGGATCGCGCGGGATTCCGGGTGCTTCACCTTCCTCAGGGACACGCGGGCCAAGATCGAGATCGTCGTTGGGGATGGGCGGCTCGCGATCGCCAAGGCGCCCCCGAAGACCTATGACCTGATCATCCTGGACGCGTTCAGCTCGGATGCGGTCCCGATCCACCTCATGACCCGGGAGGCCATCCAGGTCTATTTCGACAAGCTCGCCGATGGCGGCGTGATCGCGGCCAATGTCTCCAACCGGTATCTCGAGCTGCGCCCGCCCCTGGGCGCCGCGGCCATGGACCTGGGATGCGTCTCCATGCATTGGGACGACTCCGATGTCTCGGAGTTTCTGGCGCGCCAGGGGAAGTTGCCGACGACGTGGGTCGCGCTGGCCCGGCGCCGGGAAGACTTCGCCGGCCTCATGGCCGGGACGGGCTGGACGCTCTTCGACGTCGCGCCCGAGGCCCCTCGCTGGACGGACGACTATTCCAACGTTCTCTCGGCACTGATGTGGGATTAGCGAGGCTGTTCGGCCGCCGGCGCCGGGCCACAGAATTTCTTCCGGTAACTGGGGCTTGCCGAAGGCAGCGCATCTGCTTCAATGACCGTCCCCATGTTGGTCCTTGGACTATCGTTGAGCGCGGAGCCCGTCGCGGGCGTCCCTTGGCTCACGAATTCGATGATCTATTCGGTGATCGTCGCGTGCGCCATCGCGGCGTTCGTGCAGGCGGCGACGCGGCGGATGTCTTACGTGCCCGCGGGCGTCCAGAATTTTCTGGAGATGGTCATCGAGGGGATCTACGGGATGCTCGAGGGCATCGTCGGGCACCACATGATCAAGAGGACGTTCCCCCTCCTCTGCACGCTGTTCCTGTACATACTGGTGGCGAACTGGGCCAGCCTGGTGCCAGGCGTCGGTTCGATCGGCTGGGGGCACGCGACCGAGCACGGGTTCCACGTCGCTCGACCGATCCTGCGCCCGCCGAATGCCGACGTGAACATGACGCTGGCGATGACGATCATCTTCTTCGTCATGTGGATCCGCTGGGTGGGCCAGGAGCAGGGGCTCGCGGGGTTCCTGAAGCACACCTTTGCCCCCAAGGGCGTCAAGGGGATCGTGGCCCTGGCGCTGGCGCCGATCTTCTTTGCGGTGGGGGGGATCGAGATCGTGTCGATCGCGCTGCGCGGCATCTCGCTGCCCATCCGTCTGTTCGGCAACAATTTCGCAGGGGAGAACCTGCTGCACGCCATGGCGACGATCACGCCGTGGTGGTGGGCCAACGACCTGATCCTGGTGCTTTTCTATTTTCTGGAGCTGCTGATCGGGCTGGTGCAGGCGCTGGTGTTCATGCTGCTGTGCTCGGTCTACATCCAGCTCAATACGGCGCACGAGGAGGGCGGGCACTAGCGCGAGGAGAGATTTGGCCGCGTGACCATATACGCAAATGGGTGGGCGCGTCCGAAAAGGCAGAAAACAGGGCCGGGGATACCGGCCGAAAAGGAGACGAGAAGATGGACATGATGCTGTTGGCTGAGTTGGCATTCAACGGGAAGTTCGCCCTGGCGATCGCGGGCACGGGCGCGGCGATCGGCGTGGGCATGGTCGGCTCCAAGGCCGTGGAGGCCGTGGGGCGCAACCCCGGCGCGTTTGGCCAGATCCTGGTCATCGGGATCCTGGGCATGGCGCTGGCCGAGGCCATCGCGTTCTACGCCGCGTTCCTGGGCAACTGAGGACTTCGGGGCCGCCGCCCGCGCCGGGAGCGATCCGGTGCGGCGGCGGTACGCGGCGATGAAAT
Source organism: Verrucomicrobiia bacterium (assembly GCA_020847615.1). Taxonomy (GTDB): domain Bacteria; phylum Verrucomicrobiota; class Verrucomicrobiia; order JADLBR01; family JADLBR01; genus JADLBR01. The sequence continues at coordinate 3,385 of JADLBR010000224.1, read as the reverse complement.
TTGATCTGATAGGCATGGCCCTGCTGGCGGCGGCGGGGCACGGCGAGTCCGGGGGCGGTGGGCTGGCGGAGCAGTTTGGCGTCAACTGGTCGAACCTCTTCGCCCAGATCGTCGTCTTTCTCGCGGTCTTCTTCATCCTGAAGCGGTTCGCCTTCGGGCCGATCCTCGCGCAGCTCGAGGAGCGCAAGGAGCGCATCCGCGAGCAGCAGGAGAACGCCGAGAAGATCCGGCGCGAGCTGGCGGAGGCCGAGGAGACCCGCAGGCGGCTGGTGGCCGAGGCCAACGAGCGCGCGACCAAGATCGTGTCGGAGGCCGAGACCTCGGCCTCGGCGCTGACGGAGCGGCGGACGCAGGAGGCCGTGGCACAGGCCGAGGCGCTCATCGCCAAGGCCCGCGATGCCGCGGCGCGCGACCGCGACCAGATGATGGGCGAACTGAGGCGCGAGGTCGGCCGGCTCGTGGTGCAGACGACCGCCAAGGTGGCGGGCAAGGTTTTGACCCCCGAGGACCAGAGGCGCCTCCAGGAAGAGGCGGCGCGGGAGATGGTGGTCTAGGATATGAGGATCGGGCGCGAGGCGAGGCAGGCGGGCAAGGGACTCTTCCGCGCCTGCTGCGTGGACGGGCGGCTCGACGAGGGCCGCGTCCGCGAGGCGGTGCGGCGGCTGGTCGCCGAGAAACCGCGCCGCTACGCGCAGATCCTGGCGCGCCTCCAGAAACTGGTGGCGCTGGAGATCGCCCGGCACCGCGCGCGCGTCGAGACGGCGGCGCCGCTCGCCGGGGGAGTGAAGGAATTGATCGAGGCGCAGTTGCGCCGCCGCCAGGCCACCGGGTCCGGGGCGGAATTCGTGGTGAACCCGGGATTGATCGGCGGCATGCGCATCCAGGTGGGCTCGGACGTCTGGGACACCTCGGTGCGAGGACGCCTGGCGGAATTGGAATCCAAACTGTGACGGATTATGGCAAGCATACTCGAAGACATTGAATCGGCGATCGCGGGCGTGAGGTCCGGGGCGGCGAAGAGCAACGTGGGCGTGGTCCGCGAGGCGGGCGATGGCGTCGTGAAGATCGAGGGGCTGGCGGACGCCATGCTGAACGAGATGATCGAGTTCCCGGGCGGGGTTTTCGGGCTGGCCCTGAACCTCGAGGAGACCGAGGTGGGCGCCATCCTGCTCAGCGAGAGCGCGGAGATCCGCGAGGGCACCGAGTGCAAGACCACCGGGCGGGTGCTCTCGGTCCCCGTCGGCAAGGAACTGCTGGGCCGCGTCGTGGACGCGCTCGGTGGACCGCTGGATGGGAAGGGGCCGGTCGGGGCCAAGGCCTTCTATCCCGTGGAGAAGATCGCGCCGGGCATCATCAAGCGCCGGAGCGTCAACCAGCCGGTGCAGACCGGCATCATGCCCGTCGACGCGATGATCCCCATCGGGCGAGGGCAGCGCGAGCTGATCATCGGCGACCGCGCCACCGGCAAGACGGCGCTGGCGATCGACACCATCATCAACCAGGCCCGCATCAACAGGGCCAACGAGGGCAAGGCGGGCTTCCGGCCCCTGTACTCGATCTACGTCGCGATCGGCCAGAAGAACTCCAGCATCGCGCGCGTGATCTCGGTCCTGGAGAAGGAGGGCGCGCTGCCATACACGATCGTGATCTCGGCGGCGGCCTCCTCGGCGGCCTCCGGCCAATACCTCGCGCCATTCTCGGGATGCGCGATGGGCGAGTGGTTCATGGACAACGGCATGGACGCGCTGATCGTGTACGACGACCTGTCCAAGCACGCGGTCGCGTACCGGCAGGTGTCGCTGGTGCTGAAGCGGCCGTCCGGCCGGGAGGCCTACCCGGGCGACGTGTTCTACCTGCACAGCCGCCTCCTGGAGAGGGCGGCGCGGCTCAGCGAGCAGAACGGCAACGGCTCCCTCACCGCGCTGCCGATCATCGAGACGCAGGCCGGCGACGTCTCGGCGTACATCCCGACCAACGTGATCTCGATCACGGACGGGCAGATCTATCTGGAGAGCGACCTTTTCTATCAGGGGGTGAGGCCCGCGATCAACGTGGGCCTGTCGGTGTCGCGCGTGGGATCGGCCGCGCAGCTCAAGGCCATCAAGCAGGTGGCGGGCAAGGTGAAGCTGGAGCTGGCGCAGTACCGGGAACTGCAGGCCTTCGCGCAATTCGGCTCGGACCTCGACGCGGCGACGAGGGCGCGGCTGGATCGGGGAGCGCGCATCGTCGAGCTTTTCAAGCAGCCGCAATACCAGCCGGTGCCCGTCGAGATCCAGGCGGCGGTTATGTTCGCGGTGCAAAACAACTATATGGACGACGTGCCCGTGGAGAAGATCAAGTCGTTCCAGGGGCAGATGTCCGAGTACCTGGCCCTGCGGCAGGGCAAGCTGCTGGAGAAGATCCGGGACAAGGGCGCGCTGGACGACGAGATCACCGCGGCGCTCAAGTCGGCGATCGGGGAATTCAAGGAGGCCGCCTACAAGGCCTGAGCGGGTTAGGCGGGGCCGGCAAACATGGGCAACAACACGCGCGATATCCGCCGCAGGATCCGGTCGGTCAAGAGCACCGCCCAGATCACCAAGGCCATGCAGATGGTCGCGGCGAGCAAGATGCGCAAGGCGCAGGACTCGGCGCTCAAGGCCCGGCCCTACGCGGGGATGGCGCTCTCGCTCCTGCGCGACGCTATCGACCTGGACAACGACCTGCGCGCCCACCCGCTGATCGCGGGCCGCGACGGCGGGCGCGCGTGCGTGCTGGTGGTCACGACCGACCGCGGCCTGTGCGGCTCGCTCAACACCAACCTGCTGCGGCTCGTCAACGCGCTGCCGCCCGATACGGAGTTCGTGACGGTCGGCCGCAAGGGCCGCGCATTCCTGGCCAAGACCCGGCGGCGGCTGCTGGCCGACTTCCCGGTCCCGGACCCGGTCCGATTCACCGCGGCGCGGCAGGTGGGCCGCTTCCTGCTCAATCATTTCGCGCAGGGTAACTGCGATCGCGTCGACGTGATCTACAGCAAGTTCGTCAACACTGCGGTCCAGAGACCGGCGACCGCCAGGCTGCTGCCCTTCACCGAGATGGGCGCGCTGAAGTCCGCGGGCGCGGCCGGGGACGGGGAGCGGCGGGACGGCATCGGCTACAAGCTGGAACCCAGCCCGCGCGCCGTGCTCGACCTGCTGCTGCCCCACGCGGTGAATTTCGAGGTCTTCCACGCCCTGCTCGAGGCGCGCGCCTCCGAGCACAGCGCGCGCATGGTGGCGATGAAGAACGCCACCGACAACGCCAAGCAATTGGTCAAGGACCTGACCCTGGAGTACAACAAGGCCCGCCAGGCGGGCATCACCAACGAGATCCTCGAGATCGCGGCCGCGGCGGCGGCGATGGGGTA
>JADLBR010000223.1 GCA_020847615.1 Verrucomicrobiia bacterium | reverse complement strand
GCGCGCCGCGCCTCCTCGAGCAGTTTCCGCGCCTCGCCGTAGTACGCGTCGCAGCGCTCGGGGACGCGCCGCAGCGGGCCGACCTGGACCACGCGCCAGATCAGCATCCGGCCCCGGTACATCGCCCAGATCGGGTGCAGCGGCGAATCCGATGCCGGCTCGGGGGGCACGACGGTTCCTTCGGCGGCGGGCTTGACCTTCGAGGAGATAAACCAGCACAGGTAGCCGTTCTCCGCGGCGCGCTTCGGATCGCCCTGCGCCCGCGCCCTGCCGTCGGCCCAGGCCTCGACCACCGGCATCAGGGCCTCGAGTTCGGCGCGCCGCGCCGCGCCCTCCTCCCGCCCGGCGATTTCGCGGAGCAATCGCAGGCGCTCTCTCTCGTCCTCGGCGTTGCCGGCGCGGCGGATCAGTTCGCCCGCCGGGACCTCGGCACGCGCCGGGGGCGCGTGGCCCGCGAGGCCCAGGGCGAGTGCGGCGGCGATAGTGGCCCAAGGGACTCGGCGGAGGAGGTCTGGCATGGCGGAGAGCATGCGGCGCGAGCGCCCCGCGCGCAATGCCCGGCGCATCCGCTTCCGCGTTTGCGACCCGGCGCGAATCCTGATACACGGCAGGCATGTCACGGCGGAAAGACAATGTCGCCCTGGTCTGCGACATCGGGGAACTGGCCGGCCTCTTCGAGAAGAGCGTCAACCTCGATGATTTCCTCCAGAACGCAGCGAGCATCGTGGCCTATCACATGAAGGCCGCCGTGTGCTCCATTTACATCTATGACGCCGAGGAGCGGATGCTGATCCTCACGGCCAATCAGGGGCTGAATCCCGATGCCGTCGGCCGCGTCCGCCTGAAGCCCGGCGAGGGTCTCGTGGGCACCGCATTCGAGTGGCAGCGCCCGATCCTCGAGGCCCGGGCCAACCGCAACCCGCGGTTCAAGTTCGTGCCCGGCACCGACGAGGAGCGCTACGAGGCATTCCTCGCCGTGCCGATCGTGCGCGGGCTCGCGCCCCTCGGCGTCCTCGTCGTCCAGGATCCCGTGCCGGATTATTTTGACGACAACGATGCCAGGGCGCTCGCGACGATCGCGGCCCAGCTCGCCACGACGATCGACAACGCGAAGCTGCTGATGGGCCTGCGGGACCGGCAGGCGGCGTCCGCCGACGCGGACGCGGGCCCGTCCGACCTCCGCTATATCAAGGGCGCAGCGGCCTCGGGCGGCCACGCCCACGGACGGGCCGTCGTGCTGGGCGTCTTCGAGGAGCAGCGCCCATCGAGGCCCTCGACCCTCGCGGATTTCCGCCGCGCGCTGGAGCGCACCGAGTCCCAGCTCGCCGAGCTCCAGCGCGCCATGGAGGAGCGCCTGGCCGACGTGGCCTCGATGATTTTCAGCGCGCACCTGCTGATGGTCAAGGACACCGAGTTCTCCGGCCAGATGACCGCGCTCATCGAGAATGGCCTCGCCCCCGAGGCCGCCGTCGCCAAGGTCGTCGGCGAGTACGTGCGCATCTTTTCGGCGAGCCCCAACGCGCGGCTGCGCGAGAAGGTGCAGGACGTCCGGGACCTGGGGCGCCGCCTCGTGCAGAATCTCCGGGAGGGTCCCGAGACCACGCCCGACTATCGGGGCTGCGTGCTCATCGCGGGCGAGCTGATGGCCTCCGACATCGTGAAGCTGGCCGCCCAGCGCGCGGAGGGACTGCTGCTGATCGGCGGCGGCGTCACGGCGCACGTCTCGATACTGGCCCGGTCGCTGCGGCTGCCGGTCGTCGTGGCCGAGGACCGCCGGCTGTTCGCGGTGCCGGCGGGGCGCCCCATCCTGATCGACGGCGACCAGGGCACCGCGTTCATCGATCCCCCCGAGGATCTCGTCAGGAAGTACGCCGAGCTCTCCGCCGTCCGCGCCGAGGCGGAACGGCTAGGGGCGGAGTGCCCCGAGGTGGCGACGACGATCGACGGGGAGCGGGTCCACGTGTTCGCGAACATCAACCTCCTGAGCGAGATCGCGGTGGCGCGGAAGATGAATGCCGGGGGCATCGGGCTATACCGGAGCGAGTTTCCCTTCCTGGTGCGCAACGACTTTCTCGCCGAGGAGGAGCAATACCTGATCTATCGCAGGATCCTCGATGGCATGGGCGGCCGCCCCGTGGTCTTCCGGACCCTGGACATCGGGGGCGACAAGATGCTCGCGGACTATCCGTGGGTCCACGAGGCGAACCCGGCCCTGGGGCTGCGGGCCATACGCTTCTCGCTGCGCAACGAGGCGACCTTCGCGCAGCAGATCCGCGCGCTGCTGCGCGCCGGCGCCGGCGCCGACCTGCGCATCATGTTCCCGCTGGTCGCGTCGGTCGAGGAGTTCGCCCGGGCCCGGGAAGCGGTGGCCCGCTGCGCCCGCGACCTGGGCGCGGAGGGCATCGATCACAACCCCTGCCCGAGGCTCGGCGTCATGGTCGAGGTGCCCGCCGCCGTCGAGATGGCGGACGAGCTCGCCCGGGAGGCGGATTTCCTTTCGATCGGCAGCAACGACCTCGTCCAGTACCTGCTGGCCGTCGACCGCACCAACGAGCACGTGTCCGACCTCTACGTCGCACACCACCCCGCGGTGCTGCGCGCGATGAAGCGCGCCACGGACGCCGCGATCGCCCGCGGCAAGCCGATCTCGCTGTGCGGACAGATGGCCTCCGACCCGCGGATGCTCCCGTTTCTCCTGGGCATCGGCATACGGACACTGAGCGTCGAGGTCCGCCAGATCCCGGCCCTGCACAAGGCCATCGCCGCCATCCGCGCCGATGACGCGCGCCGCAAGGCCGATGCCCTCGTGCGCATGGGCCGGGCCGGGGACATCGAGGCCGCGCTGGGCGTGTGAGCGGTTTGTGCGGATGCCGCCCGAAGGCGACACTACGAGCCCAGAGCCGCGGGAACGTTCGTAGTGCTGCCTTCAGGCAGCCCCGGCACACCAGGAGTGCTGCTGGCAGGGCAGCCTCGACAATTCCCGTGGCCGAACGCGCTTGCCGGTCGGACAACGGGGCACTAAATCTTCAAGCTCAATTGTGGATCCATAGACTATGAAGAACTTCGTGAACCACTCCATCGGCGCGGCCCTCGCGCTCGCCCTCGTCGCCTGCGGCCCGAAGGCCGACGTGTACGTTTCCCCCGCGGGGAACGACGCGTGGTCGGGCAGGCTGCCGTCGCCGAATGCCGCCAAGACCGATGGTCCCGTCGCCTCGCTGGCGCGGGCCCGCGACGTCGCGCGAGAGCTGAAGAAGGCCGGGCCGGTCCCGCGGCCCATCACCGTGGACATCCGCGGGGGCACCTATTCGCTCCCGGAACCGTTCCGCCTCGGGCCGGATGACTCGGGCGAAAAGGACGCGCCCATCGTCTTTGCCGCCAGGCGCGGCGAGACGCCGGTCTTCTCCGGCGGGCGCACGATCGGGGGCTGGACCAAGGGCGACGGCGGGATCTGGCGGACGGAGATTCCCGGGGTCAAGGCGGGGCAGTGGTACTTCCATCAACTGTTCGTGAATGGCGAAAGGCGGACGCGCGCCCGCACGCCCAACGAGGGGTACCTTCGGGCCCTCGGGCCGCTGGAAAAATATAGCAAGGATCGCAAGGATCCCGCATTCGCCAAGAACATGGCCATCCGCACCGGATTCAAGTTCCGCGAGGGCGACCTCAAGGGATCGTGGCGCAATCCCGGCGACGTGAACGTGTTCCTGTACCACTCGTGGACGACGTCCATGCACTGGCTCGACCGCGTGGATGAGGCGGCGGGAACCGCGCACTTCACCAACCGCTCCGGCTGGCCCGTGGGCTATTGGGAGACCGAGCAGCGCTACCACGTCGAGAACGTGCGCGAGGCGCTCGACGCGCCGGGAGAATGGTACCTCGACCGCAAGACCGGCCTCCTGGAGTATTTCCCGATGCCCGGCGAGGACATGGCCAGGGCCGATGTCATCGCGCCCGCCCTGGCGCAGTTGATCCTGATCGAGGCAGATTGGTCCAAGGGGCAGTCCGTCCACGATGTCGTGCTGCGCGGTCTGTCGTTCCGGCACGCGGACTGGTCGTTCGCCGACCGGGGGCAGACCATCGACGGCCAGGCGTTCGTGTTCCTGCCCGGGGCGGTCCACGCCCGCGGCGCGCGGCGGGTCGCGCTGGAGGGCTGCGAGATCGCGCACGTCGGCACCTACGCCATCGCGATCGAGGATGGCTGCAAAGAGAACCGGGTCGTCGGGTGCCACGTCCACGATTTCGGCGGCGGCGGCATACGCATCGGCGAGTTCGTCCGACAGAAGACCGCGTCCAAGACCTCCGCCGTCACCGGGCCCGCGGTGCCGGAGCTCGCGAAGGACGGATCGGGCCCCCGCGACACGGGGCATAACATCGTGGACAACTGCTTCATCCACGATGGCGGGCGCGTCTTTGCGGCCGGGGTCGGCGTCATCATCGGCCACAGCGCGCGCAACGAGGTGACGCGAAACGAGATCTGCGACCTGTACTATTCGTCGGTGTCGGTCGGCTGGGTGTGGGGTTTTGGCGAGAGCGCGGCGCACCACAATCGGATCGCGGGCAACCATCTCCACCACATCGGCTGGGGCGTGCTCAGCGACATGGGCGGCGTCTACAGCCTTGGCCCATCGCCGGGCACGGTGGTCGCGCACAACCACATCCACCACGTCAACAGCTACAGCTATGGCGGCTGGGGGCTCTACACCGACGAGGGCTCCTCAGAGATCACGCTGGAGAACAATATCGTCCACGATACCAAGGACGGCTGCTTCCACCAGCACTACGGCCGGGGCAACCTCGTCCGCAACAACATCCTCGCGTTCTCCCGCGAGACCCAGATCCGCCGCTCGCGCGAGGACGTCACCAATTCCATGACCATCGTGCGCAACATCGTCTATTGCGACAACGACAACATGCTCAGCCGCGTGTGGAAGAACGGCGACTATTGCGTCAACAGCAACCTCTACTGGACCACGTCGAAGGCCGAGCCCCTCTTCGACGGGCGCGAGTGGGACGAGTGGCGCGCCACCAGCGGGCAGGACAAGGACTCGATCATCGCGGACCCGCTGTTCGCCGATCCCGCGGAGCGCGATTTTCGGCTGAGGGCCGGCTCGCCGGCGGAGAGGATCGGCTTTCGCCCCATCGATACCTCGGGTATCGGGCTCTATGGCGACGCGGCGTGGGTGGAGCTGCCCCGCAGGGTGCGGCGCCCCGGGTTCAACCTGCCCCCCACCGCGCCACCGGCGCTGTCGTCGTTCTTCGAGGACTTCGAGGGGACGGCCAAGGGCGAGAAGGCGGCGAGGGCCGAGACCCACGGCGAGTCGATCGACGCCACGATCCGTGTCGCGGATGATCGCGCCGCCTCCGGAAAGCACAGCCTGAAGTTCACCGACACGACGGGCCTCTCCGCGGCGCACAACCCGTTGCTCCAGTACCGCCCGCGCCTGATCAAGGGAGTCGCTCGCGCGAGCTTCGTCGCCCGCACCGAACCGGGCGCCATCCTCTGGCACGAGTGGCGCGATGCCGCCAGCCCCTACCATGCGGGGCCCTCGTTTCGCGTCGAGGCCGACGGGGGCGTCACTGCCGATCGCAAGAAACTCGCTTCCGTGCCGAACGGCCAGTGGACGCGGTTCGAGATCGCCTGCGGCCTCGGTGAGCAGGCCTCGGGCACGTGGTGCCTCACCGTGACCCCCGCCGGCGGCGCGCCGCAGAAGTTCGAGGGGCTGCCCCTGCGATCCAAGGATTTCAAGCGCCTCCAGTGGTTTGGGTTCATCAGCATGGCCACCAACCAGGCCGCCTTTTACGTCGATGACATTCGGCTGGAGGCCGCCCCGGCATCGACGGGTCGCTGAACCGGGCCCGCCCGGGCCCGCCGCCCTCGGGGAGCATGCCGAGGTCGGACGCGGCCCCGGGGCGGTTGCCGCCAGGGTGCGGCGCGGGGTGCGCCGGTCGGCTCGCGGCAGGCCCTGGGCTGACCGTGTCCGAATCGGACGCGAGTCGGCTATTATCTGGGAGTGAAACACGGGATCGCCATCCTCGCGGCCCTCCACCTGGCCCCATTGGCCTTGGCCATCGCCGCCGACGGCGGCAGGCCGGCCAAGTCGCCCAACGTCATCTTCATTCTCACGGATGACCAGGGCTGGGGGGACGCGCGGTTCGCGGGGCACCCTTATGTGAGGACGCCGCACCTCGATCGGCTTGCGGGCCAGGGCACCTGGTTCAGGCAATTCTACGTTGCCGCCACGGTGTGTTCGCCGAGCCGGTGCGCCTTTATGACGGGGCACGTCCCGGCCAGGCATCTCATCCACGGCCACTTCTCCGACCACGCCTCCAACGCCGCGCGCTCCATGCCGAACTGGCTGGACCCCGGTGTGGCAACGCTGCCGAAACTGCTTCGCGACGCCGGCTACTCGACGGCCCACTTCGGGAAATGGCATCTCGGCAGCGGGACGGGCGCCCCGCCGCCGGAGGCCTATGGCTTCGATGTGTCCAAGACGGTGGGCTCGGCCGGCGCCCCGCTGGGCGAGGATGCGAAAGACCCCTATTTCCGGGCGAAGTCCACCGCGCTGATCGTGGACGAGACGATCGAGTTCATCAGGGGGCACAAGGACGGCCCTTTCTACGTGAATGCCTGGACGCTGTTGCCGCATGCCCCGCTCAAGCCAACGCCGGAGCAACTCCGGGAATACGAGACCCTCGCGCCCAAGGCCGATGATCCGGCATTCGGCCCATGGATGCAGAAATACCTCGCCGGGGCGAAGGACCTGGCGGGCCAGATGCGGGTGTTTTGCGCGTCGCTCACCGACCTCGACACCCAGCTGGGCAGACTCTTCGCGGCGCTGGATGAGATGGGGTTGGCCAACGACACGATCATCTTCTTGTCCAGCGACAACGGCCCCGAGGATTACCGCATCGGCAACGCCGCGAACGCGGGCGTGGGCAGCGCGGGGCCCCTGCGCGCCCGGAAGCGCAGCATGTACGAGGGTGGCATCCGCACCTTCGGCCTGCTGCGGTGGCCGGCACGCGTCCCGGCGGGAAGGGTGGATGAGACCAGCGTGATCGGCGCCGTGGATTTTCTGCCGACGATTTGCAGGCTCGCCGGCATCGAGTTGTCGCCGGGCGTTCGGCCCGACGGCGAGGACGTGAGCGACATCTGGCTCGGCGCGACGCGCCCGCGCAACAGTCCGCTGCACTGGGAGTGGCTGTTCAGTGTGCAGGGGGCCGACGACGGCTACATGCCGCCGATGCTCGCCGTGCGCGACGGGCCGTGGAAACTCTTCGTCAACCATGACGGCAGCCGCCCACAGCTATATAATATCCCGACCGATCCGGGCGAGCAGCACGATGTCGCGGGCGCGCAACCGGACGTGGCGAAGGAACTCATCGCCAAGGCGCTGGCATGGCACAGGTCGCTCCCGCCGAGCAAGGCGCGCGATCAGGCCGCCGCCACCGGCGGGGTCGTCGAAACGCCCCCCAGGCGCCCAAAGGCCAGGGCGGCCACGCCGGGCAAGCCGCCGCTGGATCGCCGCGCGGCGTTCGCGGAAAAGGATGCCGACCGGGACGGCAGGCTCACGCTGGAGGAGTACCTCCATCGATTCCCGGACGAGGCCGAGGGGCGCCGCCGTTTCCCGACGTTCGATGCCAACAAGGATGGCGTGCTGAGCGAGACGGAATTCGTCACCATGGGAAAAGGTAGGGAGTGAGTTCATGGGGGTCTGGCGATCATCTCCCCCGTGCCGTCGCGGGTCTCCCGCCGAGGGCATTCCCGCTCGACCATGGGTGGCGTCCCCACTACCCTGCGGGGCCAGCGTGACGAGGAACGATCCATGAGAGAAAGAACACCCCGGACATGGGTCATCGCCGCCGGCGCGGCGTGGCTGTTTTCGATCATCGTGTGCGGCGACCTGCGCGCGGAGGAGGGGGCGCAGGCGGTCATTGCGAAGGGCCGCTTCGCCGGGGGCGTGGTTGCGCACGTCCACGGCGCGGACGCCGCGCTGTTGTGCGGGGTTCAGCGCGAGTGCCCGAACATGCTCGGCCAGTTGCTGGTGGCGGACGAGGGCGACGCCCGGCGGGCGCGCGAGGCCCTGGTCGCGGCCGGCCTGCACGGCAAGATCACCGTGGGCCAATGGCGGGGCGGGGTGCTGCCGTTCATCGACAACTTCGTCAACCTCCTGATCGTCGAGCGCGGCGACGCGGTGCCCCGGGAGGAGATCCTGCGCGTCCTCGCGCCGGAGGGGGCGGCCGTCGTCGGGCAGGAGACGATCGTCAAGCCGCGCCCGGCCACGATGGATGACTGGACGCACCAGTTGTACGACGCGACCGGCAACGCGGTGTCCAAGGACAAGGCGCTGAGGCCGCCGCTGCAACACCTCCAGTGGGTCGGGGGGCCGCGCTGGTCGCGCCACCACGACAAGATGTCCAGCGTCTCGGCCTGCGTGAGCGGCGACGGGAAGGTGTTCTATATCTTCGACGAGGGCAGCACGTTCACGCCGTACCTCCCCTGCCATTGGAAACTCATCGCGCGCGACGCGTTCAACGGCGTCGTCCTGTGGAAACAGCCGATAGACCAGTGGATCGGCAATCTCTACGGACTGAAGAGCGGCCCCGCGACATTGCCGCGCCGCGTGGTCGTGGCCGGCAAACGGCTGTGCGCGACGCTGGGGATCGAGGCGCCCGTGTCGGTGATCGATACGGCCACCGGAAAGACCCTCAGGACCATCGCCGGGACGGAGGGCGCCGAGGAGATCATCCACGAGGACGGCATGCTCTATCTGGTGGCCGACACGAACGAGAACAAGGATGAATTCCAAAACGGGCCCCGCATGAATTTCATCGGCGGCAAATGGAACATTCGCAAGAAGCAGGTCCTCTGCTGCGACATCGAGGCGGGGAAGGTGCTCTGGTCGAAGTCGTTCGACTGGGTCGCGCCGAGCACGCTCTCGGCATCGAAGGGCAAGGTCTATCTCTTTGACGGCAAACAGGTGGTCGCACTGGGCCGCGAGACCGGCGAGGTGCTTTGGAAGTCCGCGGAACTGCCGGTGTGGAAGGAGATGGCCACCTTCTATGCGCCGAAGCTGGTGGTGCAGGGCGGGGTGGTGATGTTTGTCGGCGGGGAGGATTACGTGCCGCACAGGGGGAGCGCCGCGGGGCAGGTGGCCGGGATGTCCACCGAGAACGGCAAGGTGCTCTGGAAGGAGAAGCACCTCTCGGGCGGCTACCAGTCGCCCGGCGACCTGCTGGTGATCGGGGGGAAGATGTGGGCGGCGAATGTCACCTCCGGGAGGAAGGAGAGCCCGACGGGCACCGGCGAGATCGTGGCCCGGAATCCCGGCACCGGCCAGGAAGAGAAAAAGTACGACGACATTCCGGCGTATTGGTTCCACCACCGCTGCTACCCGGCCAAGGCTACCGAGGATTTTCTCATCATGAGCCGGACCGGCACGGAGTTCGTGGACCTCGAGACGGGCGAGTGGACGTTGCACCACTGGGTGCGGGGCGCGTGCCTGTACGGCATCATGCCGGCCAATGGGCTGCTCTACGCGCCGCAGCACCCCTGTTCCTGCTACATCGGCGCGAAGATGTACGGGTTCACCGCGCTGGCGCCCGCGGGTTCCTCGCGGCTCGCGCTGCAGCCGGTCCCCGACGATCGGCGCCTGATCGCCGCCTCCGGCGCGGGGGCGGCATTCCCGGGACAACTCGGCCGGGTGGAGGGCGAATGGCCCACCTACCGGGCCGATGTCGCCCGGAGCGGGCTCGTCACCGGGATCGGCGCGCCAAACCGCTTGAGGTGGTCGGTCAAGTTGCCCGGCGCGCCGACCCAGCCGGTGATCGCCGACCAGAAAGTGCTCGTGGCCGACAAGGACAACCCGGTCCTGTGCGCCCTCGCCGCCGGCACGGGCGAACCCGCCTGGCGATTCATCCCCGGCGGGCGAGTCGATTCATCGCCCGCGATCTACAAGGGGCTGGTGTACTTCGGGGCGTCGGACGGGTGCGTCTATTGCCTCGACCTGAAGGATGGCTCCCTCCGCTGGAAATTTCAGGCCGCGCCGGCGCCTGCGCAGCACATGTACCTCGAGCGGATGGAGTCGACCCATCCCGTCCACGGCAACGTCCTGGTGATGGACGACCGGGTCTACACCGTGGCCGGGCGCTCGATGTTCAACGACGGCGGCATCCGGTTCCTGATCCTCGACGCCCTGACGGGTCGGAAGATCAAGGAGCACATCATGGACGACAAGGTGCCTGGCACGGGGGAGTCGCTCCAGATGCAGCACGAGATCCTCAACATGCCGATGGCGCTGTCCGACCTGCTCTCCTCGAACGGCAAGAAGATCTTCATGCGCTATCAGCCCTTCGATCTGGAAGGGAACCGCCTTGACCTGATTTTCAGCGGCAAGCTGTACGGATACGAGGCGGGCAGCTATGCCCAGCACGTCGCGACGACGCACGACCCGGTCGCCACGAAACAGAAGGGCGAGGACGCCCACCTCTTCAGCGGGACCGGATTCCTCGACGACAGCTGGTGGCACCGCACCTACTGGATCTATGGCAACTATCACGCCTCGGGCCACAGCGGCTACACGCAGGCGGGCGCCAAGGGCGCCCCGGCCGGGCGCATGATCACGTTCGACAAGGATCGGATCTACACGTGGGGACGCCTCCAGCGCTACTTCAAGTGGTCGGAGGAGTACGTCTTTCACCTGCACGCCAAGAACCGCGAATACGAGGACCAGTGGAGCGTGATGCTGCCGATCCTGGTCCGGGCGATGGTGGCCTCCGATGATCGCCTGTTCCTGCTCGGTCCCGAGGAACTCATGCGCCAGGACGAGGTCAAGCTGCGGATCACGGAGGCGGAGGTGCAGAGAATCATGGCCGAGCAGGAGAAGGCGATGAACGGCGGTTCGGGTTCGATCCTGCTGGCCGTCGACAAGCGATCCGGGAAGATCCTCTCCGGCCACCGCATGGCGACTGCGCCCGTGCTGGACGGCATGGCCGGCGCCTACGGCAACCTGTACGTGGCGGCGACCGACGGGACGCTCAGCTGCATCGGCGGCGAGGGCCAGGGCCTCGAGGCGCTGGCGGACCAGAAGATCGAGGAATTGAACAAGGACTCCGCGCCCCCGCCCCCGCCGGCGCCCGAGAAGGGCAAGGGCAAAGGGAAAAAGAAGCAGCAGGCCGCGCCGCAGAAGGCGGCCCCGGCATCCGGACCGCCGAGGGATGCCGATTTCGCGAAGGTGGATGGGGCGCGCGTCTTCCAGTCGGCCCTGGGGTATCGGGTCGCGGCGGAGGGGAAAGCGATCGGCGCCGCCGTGAGGAAACTCGAGGCGCCCGCGGGCGGAAAGGTCACGCTGAGCTGCAAGATCCAATACACGAGCGAGACGGGCCCGAACAATGGCTATCTCGCCTTTGGGGATGGCGACGGGGAGGCGAATCTGGTGAAGTGCGGCTTGAGGATGAGAAAGAAGACCGCCGCGATCATCCAGGGGCCCCTCGCGAAGGAAAAGGGCGCCACCGCGCCTTGCGCCACGGAGGTGGGACGACCGTACGAGTTGACCGTGGCCGTGGACCTGGCATCCGGGGACGTCACCCTGTCGGCCGGCGGGGCGACGGTGCGGGCGAAACTGGAGCGCCCGATCAGGGCCATCACCCACGTGGGATATTGCGTCAGTGGGGCCTCGGCGGACTTTGGCCCCGTCGAGATCGCCCAGGCACGATGAGCGGGTCTCGCGCGAGAAATCGGGTGCGCCGCCGCAGGTGAAAATGAACAGGGAAGACGCGGTTTCCGAAAAGCTGAATGCCATCCTCGGGGCGGTCGGGCGCGTGATCGTCGGCCAGCGCGACCCGCTGGAGAAGATGCTGATCGCGATGCTGTGCAACGGGCACGTGCTGCTGGAGGGCGTCCCCGGTATCGCCAAGACGATGATGGTCAACACGCTGGCGCAGGCCCTGGGCGCGCGTTTCAGCCGCATCCAGTTCACGCCCGACCTGTTGCCGGGCGATCTCGTGGGCACGCAGATCTATCGGCACGAGACCGGCGCCTTCGAGACCCACAGGGGGCCGATCTTCGCCAACCTCGTGCTCGGCGACGAGATCAACCGATCGCCCGCCAAGGTGCAGAGCGCGCTGCTGGAGGCGATGCAGGAGCGCCAGGTGACGCTCGGGGGGCAGACGCACAAGTTGCCGGAGCCCTTCATGGTGCTCGCAACGCAAAACCCGATCGAGCAGGAGGGCACCTACTCGCTGCCGGAGGCGCAGGTGGACCGCTTCATGTTCAAGCTTCTCGTCGAGTACCCGACCCCCGACGAAGAGCATGAGATCTTGCGACGGGTGGCCCGCACCAGGCCCGTCACGAGCGTCGCGGCCGTGGCGACGCTGGAGGACATCCTCGCGATGCGCGAGGAACTCGACGCCGTCCACCTCGACGAGAAGATCGAGAGGTACATCCTGAGACTGGTGGCCGCGACCCGCGACCCGGGCGGCTGGGGGCTCGGCGACCTGGCGCCGTTCATCCGGTTCGGGGCGTCGCCCCGGGCCACCATCTACCTCGCGCTCGCGGCGCGCGGCCACGCGCTGGTGCGGCGGCGCGACTACGTGGTCCCCGACGACGTGAAGGCCATGCTGCACGACGTGGCGCGGCACCGGATCGCGATCAGTTACCGCGCCGAGGCGGAGGGCTTGAATTCCGACGCGCTGCTCGATCGCATCGTCGAGCGCGTGCCCGTCAACGACGCCGGGGCGCCCCATGCCGCTGCACGCCATTGACCAGCGCCTGCGGCAGCTCCAGCTGCGCACCCGCTATCCGGTCGAGCACCTGCTCGCCGGCGAGTACAGGAGCGTGTTCAAGGGCAGGGGGATGGATTTCGACGAGATCTGCCCGTACCACCCCGGCGACGAGGTGCGGTGCATTGACTGGAACGTGACCGCCCGCACGGGCCGCCCGCACCTGAGGCGCTACATCGAGGAGCGCGAGCTGGCCGTCTGGCTGGCGGTGGACACCTCCGCCTCCTGCCGGATCGCAGGGCCCGGCCGCTCGAAGTGGGATGCGATGCAGGAGTTGACCGCGCTCATAACGCTTTCCGCGACCCGCAACCACGACCGGGTCGGGATGATTCTCTGGTCGGACCGGGTGGAGCAGATCCTCCAGCCCCGGAAAGGCCGGCAGCACGCGCTGCGCCTGCTGGCGGATCTCGTGGCCGTCGAGCCCCGCGGCCGCGGCAGCGATCCCGCGCCCGCCCTCGACGCGATCCTGCACATGGCGAGGCGCAGGGCGCTCGTCCTGCTGCTGTCGGATTTCCTCTTCGACGTCGATCGCGAGCAGCTTGGCGCGCTGGCCTTTCGCCACGACCTCGTCGGCATCGCCGTGAATCACCCCGCCGAGCGCCAGCCACCGCCCTGTGGGCTGGCCTCGGTCCGCGACTCGGAGACCGGCGAGACGCTGGTCGCCGACCTCGGTCCCTCGGGGAGCGACGCATGCAGGGACACGTTTGGCAACCGGCGCGCCCGGCTGCGCGAGGAGTTCGGGTCGGTGCGCGCCGATCTTCTCGAACTCGACACCCGCGGCGACTGCGCGGAAGAATTGGCCCGGTTCTTCCGAGGGCGCCTCAGGAGGACAGCCGATGAGACGGGGGGGTAGGCCCGTGCGGGCAGCCGCCGCGTGCGCCATTGCGGCCCTCGCGTCGTGGGGGGGGGCGGAGGCGATGGCGGAGGGGAACATCCGCTTGAGTTGCCAGCCCCGCGCGTTTCAGGCCGTGGTGGGTGAGCCGATGAGGCTCGAGCTGGCGATCGAGGCCGACTCTGCGGCACCCATCCGCCTGCACATTCCCGCCCATCCGTCGCTCGTGCTGCGGGCGATCGAGAAGCCGCCGGTGCAGAGGACGAAGGAGGGCGCCATCCTCCATAGGCGGGTGGTCATTTGGCAGGCGCTCAAGCCGGGGACCGTCAAGGTCAACGCGATCTCCGTCGAGACGGCGGGACGGAAATCGCTCTTCCCCGAGATCACCATTCGCGTCGGCGAGATTGGCCCATGACGTTTGCGTTGCCCTGGGTCCTGCTCCTGCTGCCGCTCGCGCTCGCCGCGTGGCGCGAGCGGCACCCTGCCGCGATCGCGGTGCCGGGCCTGGCGGTGTGGCGGGACGTGCCGCCCTCGCGCAGGCTCCGTTGGCTGCGCCGGGTCGGTCCGTTGCGCGCGGCGGCCGTCGCGCTGCTGATCGTGGCCTGCGCCGGGCCACAGATCGAGCGACGGATTGGGGAGGAGACCCGGCAGGGGGTCGCCATCCAGCTCCTCATCGATACTTCGAGCAGCATGGATCAGGGCCTTTCGTCGGGAGACGGGGAGAGCACGTCGCGCCTGGAGGGGGCCAAGCGCGTCGTCGAGCAGTTCATCCGCCACCGGCCCGATGACCTGATCGGCCTGGTCGCGTTCGCCAGGTACGCGGACACCCTCAGCCCGCTCACGCATGGGCACGATGCCCTCGTCGAGATTGTCCGCGGCCTGGCCGTCCAAGAGCTTCCCAACGAGGATGGCACCGGTTACGGCGACGCCCTCGCCCTCGCCTGCGCCCGGCTCGATCAGATGGGCCAGTGGCAGGCTGCTGCTGGAGGCCGGAAGGACGAGCCCCGCGCGGCGATCCGCAGCAAGGTGGTCGTGCTGCTCACCGACGGCGAGAACAACTGTGGCCTCCACCTGCCGGAGGAGGCGGCCGGGCTCGCGAAGAAGTGGGGCATCCGCGTCTATGCGATCAGCATGAAGGACGACGGGGCCCAGGCTTCCGGCGCCGCACGGGGGTCGGACGACGACGGGCTGACCGATGCCGAGAAGCTGTTGCGCCGGTTGGCCGACGAGACCGGGGGCGCGTACTGGAAGGTGGGCAACGCGACCCAGCTGCAGGAGGTCTATGCCGGGATCGATCGACTGGAGACGAGTGCGATCAAGAGCGCGATCGAATACCGCACCGAGATCAGACCGCTATACCAGTATCTCGCTCTGGCGGGGCTGCTGTCGCTGCTGGCGGAGCGAGCGCTGCGCTGCACGTGGCTGCGGGTCGCGGAGGAGGCCCACCGGTGATCCTTGGCTCGCCGTGGATGTTGCTCTTGCTGGCGGCGGTCGCCGTGGCCGGATGGCTCATGGCGCGCGCGCGCCGGTTACAGTTCCAGGCGGCGTGCCAGCTGAAGGGGGACGTCCCCGAAACCCCGCGGCTCGGGTTGGGCGGCCGCGATTGTCTGGCCCTGGCGGCGCTGGCCTGCATCGTATTTGCGCTCGCCCGGCCACAGTGGGATCCGCGTCCCCACGAGACGGGACGGAGGGGGCGCGATGTCGTCATCGCCCTGGACGTCTCGCGGAGCATGTTGGCGGCCGACGTCTTTCCGAGCCGGCTGGAGGCCGCCCGGATCGCCATCCACGAGGCGCTGCCGTCATGGGCCGGGCAGCGGATCGCGCTGATCACGTTCGCGGGATCGGCATCGGTCCGCGTCCCGCTGACGTCGGACCACGGGTTTGTGCGGTACATGCTGGAGCGCGCCGACCCGTCGGACATGGATGTGGGCAGCACCTCGTTGCAGGCGGCATTCGAGAAGGCCGTGGGCACCGTGTTGAGCGACGCGTCGGGCGGTGGGCGGGATATCGTCGTTTTCACCGACGGCGAGGATCACCTGAGCGACATGGGCGCGGCCGCCGGGATCCTGAAGAAATCGGGTGCGCGC
Source organism: Verrucomicrobiia bacterium (assembly GCA_020847615.1). GTDB lineage: Bacteria > Verrucomicrobiota > Verrucomicrobiia > JADLBR01 > JADLBR01 > JADLBR01. Next base: position 49,590 of record JADLBR010000223.1, on the reverse strand, counting down.
ACCCTGATCATCGGATTGGGCGATCCCGCGCAAGGCGCGCGCGTGCCGGACCAGTCGGGCACGAATCAGTGGATGTGGCACGGGGGTGCCGAGGTGGTCTCGCGCCTCCAGGAAGGGACCCTCGCGGGATTGGCCGAAGCGTGTCCGGGCGTGACCTATTATCCCGCCCGGACCCGTCCCTTCGATCTGGTGCCGCTCTATCGTCAGATGATCTCCGGGGCGTCCGGGGACGCCGTCGTGGGCGAGGTGCGGCACATGCGCTACTCGGAGGGGTACCCGTATCTTCTGGGCTTGGCGGTGGGGCTGTGGATCGCATCGTCGTCGCCTGCCCTTTCGGGGATTCGTCGGTGGGCCGCGCTCGCCCTGTTGTTGCACGGTTGCGCGCGACAGGCGGAGGACGCCGCCGAGGTTCTCCACCAAGAGAAGTTCAAGCGGGGCGGCGAGTTGCTCCAATTCGCGCGGGAGCAGACGGCCATCGATCCCCCGGGCGCCCGGTCGCTGCTGCTCGACGCGCGCGAGCAATTCCTGCGCGCCGCGCTGCTGCGGCCCGGCGACGCAGGGGCCGCCCGCCAGATCACGGCCATCACCCGACAACTGGAGGAGTTGGACGTCGAGATCGAGAAGCACCGCGTGGCCGAGGGGAAACGGGGCGCTCAACTTGGCGAGATCATCGGGCAACTCGAGGGCCTCGCCGTGAGCCAGGCCCGACTCGCCCAGCAGAGCGCGCGATGGCTCGGGCACCGCGTCGCCCCGCCCAGCGCAGACCTGAGCGAGAGCGGCGCCAGCGTTAACGAGATCGAGTATCAAGACACGGATGTAGGCCGGCGCAACAGCGACCGCCGCCTGGCCTCGGCCACCGCCAAGGAGCAACGGCATGTGCAAGAAGGAACCGCCGGGCTTTTGGAGGAGGTCGCGTCGCAGCAGAAGACGCTCCGCGAGTTGCTCGCGCGCGCCTACGGCGACTCCGGCAGACCCCACGCCACAGAGCTGGATCCCGCCGCGGACTTGTTGTCGGAGGCCGTGGCCGCGCAGGGCCAAGCACTGGCCAGCCTGGCCCCCGAATCCATCCGGTGGCCACAGGCGAACTCCGCGCTCCATGTCGCGGCCGGGCGGATGCAGCAGGCGGCCGAGGTGCTCCGCGGCCAGCAACCGCCGTCCGAAAAAAAGGACAACAGCGCCATGCCCCCCATGGGCGACAGCGGCTACGACGAGGACATGGATGGAACCGATTTCGAAGGCGCGGCCGTAGCGCCCAAGCCCGTGTCGGCCGGTGACTTCAGGGCCGCGCTGGAGCTGCGGTCGCTGCCAATCCCGAATCTGACGTCCGCGGAGGTCATGGCCGAAGAGGCGGCCAACCAGCAGAAACGCGCCAGGCAGAAGGCGGCCCGCGCGGGCGCCAGGGTGGAGAAGAACTGGTGAATGCGGGTCGCGCCATCCCGCTGCGGGTCGTGGCCCTGCTCCTATCGGTGCCCACCGCGCGCGCGGAAATCGCCGTTCATCTTGCCCCGGATGCCGCCACCCGATTCATCCACGAGCCCTTTGCGCTCCGGCTCGAAGTCGAAAGCGACGCCCCACCCGAGACGCCAGACTTGCCGGCCGTGCCCGGCCTTTCCGTGGTCTCCATGCGCCGCATGCCCCCCGACCCGGCCAGGCGGAAGCACGCCTTCCAGATTGCGCTGATCGCCGAGCGCGATGGCGTCCTCACGCTGCCGCCCTTCGCGGTGCGAGCGGGGGGCGAGTCGGCATCCACGTCCCCGTTGCGGTTGCGGGTCAGGGCGCCACGCCCCGCGGCGGAGATGGGCCTGGAGGTCACCGTCGAGCCGACGGCGTTGCGGGTGGGTCAACCCGCCACCGTCACGGTGACATGGACCAGCGCCGTGCCGTTTGCCCGATGCAAACAGCTCCTCTTCGAGATACCGATTCTCGCGGATGCGCGGTGCCGCATCTTCCCGCTCGATCCGCCCGGGCCGGGCGGGGGACGGATCGGGTTGCCCGTGAACAACCAGCGCGTGGTCGCGCGGAAGGGCATCGCGCCCGATGGGCGTCGGTTCCTCGCGTTTAGCTACAGGCTGGTGCCGGGCGAAGCGTGCGTGTTGCGCGCGCACCGCGCGCGGCTCGCGTGCGCTCTGCTGGAGGGAGAGGCGCCGACCGACGAGCCCCCGGAACACTTCTATAACCAGTTCTTCGTGGCGCCCGATGAGGGCGAGTCCCACGAGCGGGTCTATCTGACCGCGCCCGTCCCCGAGATCGCCGTCAGGGCGCTTGGGGAAGCCGGGCGCCGCGCCGACTTCGCCGACATTGTCGGGCCGTGCGAGGTGCGCGCGTCCGTTGCGCCCACCAACCTCGTGGTGGGCCAGCCCGCGCTGTTCACCGTGCATCTGGAGGGCATGGATTTCGCGCGGCATATCACCGGCTTGCCGGCGGCCGCGTTCGATAGCCTGCGACCCGAGTTCCGGATCTCGGCGGAACCCATACGGGAAACGATCACGGACAGCACCCGGTCGTTCACCCACGCACTGCGCCCGTTGCGCCCCGGAATCGCGCGCATCCCGGCCATCGTGATCCAGAAGTTCAATCCCCTCGCCGGCGAGTACCAGACGATGCGGAGCGCGCCCATCCCGGTCGTGGTCAAGCCGGACCCCGGCCTTGGCGCGCAGGCCGTCGCGCCCCGGCTGGACTCCGAGCCGCCGATCCCGTTGGATGGCGTCCGACAGAACCGACCCGGCGCGCAGACGATGATGGCAATCCTCAGCTTGTTGGAGTTTCTTGGACGTCACTGGTGGGCGATCGTGCCTTTGCCGCCGTTGCTCTGGCTCGCGCTGCGCCCCCTGGCGCGCCGGTGGGAGCGCTGCCGCCGGGATCCGGTCTATGCGCGGGCCACGGGAGCGTGGCGGCGGTTCCGCCAGGCGGCGAGAAGCGACGAGGAAGTGGCCTGGAGGCATTATCTCGCGGACCGGCTGGGACTCTGCGCCGAGGCGTTGACCGCGGAGACGGCCGCCGAGGCGCTGCGGGCCAGGCGGGTGGAACCGGGGCTCATCGAAGAGACCCGGCGCCGCTTTGAGGAAAGAGATGCCGCGGAGTACGGGAAGCGCCCGGCGCCGTCGTCCCGCTCGATCCGCGATCTGGTGCGTCGGCTCCAGCGGGCCACCCTCCCGCTCCTGTTCCTGGCGACTGGGCTGCTGGCGCCGGCCCCCGGACGCGCCGCCGCGGAGGAGACGCCCGACGCGCTCTTCGCCCGCGCCATCGAGATGCGCGGGGAGCGGCCCGACGAGGCGCAGGCGCTTTTCGTAGAGGCGGCCCTCCGCTTTGAGTCCGCGGGGCGCCTCCTGAACGCGGGCAACAGCTGGTTCTTTGCGGGCGAGAGCGGGCGGGCGCTGGTCAGCTACCGCGCGGCGGAACGGCGCTGGCCCTTCGACCGCCAACTGCGCGAGAGCATCGCCTTTCTGCGCGCCAACCGCGCCGACGCCTTCCCGGCGCCCGCCACTGCCCCCGGGAGGGCCGCGTCCTTCTGGTTGCAATTTTGCTCTGGGTCGGCCGTGCTGCGCGCCGGTCTGTTTGTGGTGGCCTACCTGATCGCCTGGACTTTCTTCCTGGGCGCGCAACTGGCGGGGTGGCGCATCCGGCGCACCATCTGGGCCGCGCTGGGGGCCGCTGTACTCGTGCCGCTGCTCTCGCTGGTCCAATCCGGCTTTCGGCCCGCCGAGGGCGTGGTTGTCCAGAACAGTGTCGCGCGGCTGGGTCCGGGTTACGCGTACGATCCCGCCTTCCAGCAACCGCTGCACGAGGCCACCGAGTTCTCGTGGCTGGAGACCCGCCAGGGTTGGGTGCGCGCCCGGTTGCCCGATGCCTCGGAGGGCTGGCTGCGCGAATCGGACTGCATGAAGGTCGAGTGAGCCCGCGTCCCGGATCGAATCGAGCGTCGCCAGCGACAGTCCGCCGCCTGTGTCAGGCGGCGGCGTGGGCGGTCGCGGCGATATTGTAGGCCGTCTTTGTGAGACGGCACCGGGGGATGGGCGCCCCACAAGCAACAGCGGCGGTTCCATCGCGCGCGGTTTTTGCGTATAGATTGGGCACCCTATGAAAGACTCGATTGTGCCATCCCTCACCGTCCTGTGGCTCTCGGCCGTTGCCGCGCCGGGAGCCACCGAACCGCAAGGCCCGCCCTTGGACGGCGGCCACGCCGTGGCCTCCCGCTTGGAAGAGTTCTTGGGAGAACCCGTTCTCGTGCCCATGCAGCAGTTGTGGAAGGGCCGCGGCGGCTGGGGCGGGATCCTGACTGCGAGGGACGGCACGGTGGTGGCGTTCCAGTCCCCCGGCGGAGGCAAGTGTCGGCGCAGCCGCGATGGGGGAAAGACGTGGGATCCCGACATCGAGATCGCCCCGGATGCCAAGGGGGGGAACGGCATCGTGGACGAGACGGGCGGCGACATCCTCTACGTCAACCCGGGCGCGGGCTGGCTCTTCCGGAGCCGCGATCACGGCGCGAGCTGGGTGCGCGAGGGCGTGCAGGTGCGCCCCGATGGATTCGGGTTGATCCCGGGCGCCGGGGGCGTGGAGGCGATGCAGTGCGGCATCACGCTCGCGTTTGGGGAGCGCAAGGGTCGGTTGCTCATGCCGGCCCGGATCACGGGGCCGAAGAACTCAAATGACGTGGCGTGGCGCCCCTATCACTACAGCACCGCGGTCTACAGCGACGATGGCGGCGCGACGTGGCAAACGAGCAAGCCGTTCCCCGTGTTGGGCACCGGCGAGGCGACCCTGGCCGAGCTGTCCGACGGCAGCATCCTCTACAATTCGCGCGAGCACATGAGCCGGAGCAACCGATATTTCGCCTGGAGCCACGACGGCGGCGACCTGTGGATCCATCCCTCCGAGAGCCCCGACCTGCCCGATGGCGCCCGCGGCACTTCCTACGGATGCATGGGCGGCATGCTCCGCCTTCCCGTCGGTGGCCGCGACATTCTCCTCTACAGCAACCTCGACACCGACGCGGGTGAAATGCCGTCGAAGGTCGGCGCCTCCACCAGCAAGGGACGCGAGAAAATCACCGTCTGGGCCAGCCTCGACGGCGGGCGCACCTGGCCGGTCAAGCGCCTGGTCTACGAAGGCCCCAGCGCCTATTCCAACCTCGGCGTCGGACGGACGGGAACCCCCAGCCAGGGGAAGATCTTCCTGATCTTCGAGGGTGGGCCGAGCGACTGCTACGAGGCCGTGCGGGTGGTCTCGTTCAACCTGAGCTGGCTGCTGAACGGTCGAGACATCGCCGCCCTCCAGCCCGACCGACCAGCCGAGGTCCAACCGCCTCCGGCCCACAGGGCGGCCTGGTTCCGGGACGCGAAGTGGGGCGTCTTCTTCCACTATCTGGCCTCGCCCGCGTCATCCAAGGAGACGTCCGGCATGGACTCGGAGCAATGGAACCGGCGGATCGATGCCTTCGATGTGGAAGGGTTGGCCCGACAGCTGGAGGCCGTGCGCGCCGGATATTTTTGCATCACGCTTGGCCAGAACAGCGGCTTCTACCTGTCGCCCAACGCGACCTACGACCGGCTCGTGGGGCACGCGCCGAGCCGCTGCTCGCGGCGCGACCTGGTCGCCGACATTGCGGCGGCGCTCAAGGCGCGCGGGATCCCGACGCTCGTATATTTCACCTCGATGGCACCGGCGCACGACCGGCAGGCGATCGAACGATTGCGCTGCACCCCGCCGTGGGACCCCAAACGGGCGGGCTTCAGGCCCGACAGTTTCACGCCGCAGCCCGGCGTCGATGAGCGGCTGACCGATTTTCAGCGCAGCTGGGAGGCGGTGATCCGCGAGTGGTCCACGCGATGGGGCAAGGACGTGTCCGGCTGGTGGATCGACGGCGCCTACAACGCGGACGCCATGTACCGCCACAAGGACCCGCCAAACTTCGGGAGCTTCGCCGATGCCATGAGGGCCGGAAACCGCGATGCGATCGTCTGCTTCAACCCGGGCGTCAAGGTCCCGGTCGTCAAGCACGCGCCCTGCGAGGACTACACCGCCGGCGAGGTCGCCGACGCGTTTCCGGTCGCGGTGAATGCGGGCCATTGGGCCAAGCCGGTCGGCGGAATAGTCGACGGCGCGCAGTACCATCTCCTCACCTTCCTGGGCGACTACTGGGGCCGCGGCAATCCGCGCTTCGGCGAAGACATGCTCCTGGCCTACACGAGGTACGTCAATGATCGCGATGGCGTCATCACGTGGGACGTGCCGCCGACGGAGAATGGGCTCATCCCGGACGAGTTCTATCGCCTGCTGCTCGCGTTGAAGAAGGCCACCCGCGATGCCCTGCGGCGCCCGGAGCGGGTCGATTCAACGCGATCTCCCAACAGGTGACCTCCGATCACGGCGCGGGGCCGAGGATCGTGGCATGCGGGTCTTTGATTCGCAAAATGGTGATATTAATGCGCGAAATGGCGTTGTCGCGAAAGGGTCCCCCTTTACGCTCGGTTCACCATGCGCCCCATGCGAATCGTCGCGGTCCGGTTGGCGTCGGCGCTCGCCGGTGCTCCGGCGGCCGCGCGCGTGGAATTCGGCGGCGAGCATCCCGCCACGCTCGCGGTGCGAATCACCTCGAACAACGCCGAATATTTCCGCCAGCTCGAATCGGCCGTGGAGGTCAAATCGGGGAGGACGGCTTCCCCACAGAAAGGAAAATCACAATGAGAACATCCCTCATCCTCTCACTTGCCGGTCTCCTGTGCTGCCTCAGCGTCGCCCAGACGGTGGCTGCGGCCGCAGACACCGGGCGCGACCCCATCGGGCCCGTTCGCCTGCAAACGATCGAGCTGGGCGGCTTCTGGAAACAGCAGGCCAAGCGCCTGACGGAAAAGTGGCTGCCCCATTGCATCCGCCAGATGGAGAAAGGCGGGCGCGGCCAAGAGCTGATGAACCTGGTTGCTCTGGGCCGGGTGCAGCGCGGCGAGGCGGCCGACTGGAAATACACCGGCGCGCCGTGGAGCGATGCCTACGTTTACAACACGATGGAGGCCATCTGCGTCGCGTTGGCGGTCAAGCCCGGTGGCGACGCAGACCTCGCGAAGGCACAGGCGGTCCTGCGGGCAAAACTCGAGGAATGGATCCCGATCATCCTCGCGGCCCAGGCGCCCGATGGATACATCCATTCGTTCCACGTCCTCAACAATCACCCGCGCTACAGCAACGTCGGGTGGCACGAGTTCTACGTGATGGGCTACTTCCTCGAGATGGGCGTCGCCCATCACCGGATGACCGGCGGCAAGGACCGCCGGTTGTACGACGCCGCGGTGAGATGCGGTGACCATCTTTGTGACACCTTCGGCACGCCGCCGAAGCGGACGTGGCGCAACGGACATCCGGGCATGGAGTACGCGCTATGCCGGCTGGGCCGACTAGTCAACGAGGTCGAAGGCGCTGGCAAGGGCGACAAATACATCGCGCTGGCCCGCCATTTCCTGGACCACCAACACGAGGGTGACAAAGGCAATGAATACAACCAATCCGACAAGCCGGCCATCGAGTTGGCCGAGGCGAAGGGCCACGCCGTGCGCGCCACGTATTTCTACACCGCGATGGCCGACATCGCGCTGCACGAGGGCGACGCGGCCTACCGGCAGGCGGGTGACCGAATCTGGTCGAACGCCATCCACAAGAAACACTACCTCACCGGCGGCGTTGGGGCGGCCCACAAGGGCGAGGCGTTCGGCGGCGACTACGAGTTGCCGAACGATGCTTACTGCGAGTCGTGCGCCGGCTGCGGCCTGAGTTTCTGGTCCGACCGGATGCACCGGCTGCACGCGGACGGCCATTACCGCGATGTCCAGGAACGCGCGCTCTACAACAACATCCTTGGCTCCGTCGAGCTGGGCGGCACGAATTTCTATTATCAGAATCCGTTGGACGAGAAGCGCGCCCGGTATCCGTGGCACGTGTGCCCGTGTTGCGTCGGCAACATTCCGCGCGCGCTCCTCGCGATCAAAGACCTCATCTACTCCGTCAACTCGGCCCGGACCGAGCTCTACCTCAGCCACTACGTGGACAGCGAGGCCACGTTGCCCAACATCGGCGGCGCCGCGCTGCGAATCCGGCAGGCCACCCGTTATCCGTGGGACGGCGACGTGGCCGTGACGCTGCACCCAACGCGCGCAGCCAGCTTTACCCTCAGATTGCGCATCCCGGATCGGACCGAGAGCGAACTGTACACCGCAACACCCGACCTCGGGGGCCGATTCACCGTACGCGTGAACGGCAGGCCGGAATCGCCCCAGGTCGAGCGCGGCTACATCGCGTTGCGCGGCGAATGGAAGGACGGCGACCGCGTGGAATTATCGTTGCCGATGGAGATCCAGCGCGTCAGGGCCGATTCGCGCATCGCCGCCAACGTCGGGCGCGTCGCGCTGCAATACGGGCCACTGGTCTATAATGTCGAGTCCGTAGACCTGCCGCCGGGGAAAGACCTCGACGCGCTCGCGCTCGCCCCCGATGCGCCGTTACGCGCGGAGTGGGATGGAAAACTTCTCGGCGGCGCGCTGGCCATCCGCGGCGCGTTCGCCGATGGCGCGCCGCTGCAGGCAATCCCGAACTTCACGCGCATGAACCGGATCGAGCAGCGCAAATCGGAATGGATTCACCTCGCCAACACCTACGACGGCACGACGCAACGCGTCTATGTCAACGGCCAGCTCGCCAAGTCGCGGCAGCCCGGCGCGCTCAAGATTGCCGACTCGCCCTTGACCATCGGCAGTGACCCGTTCGGCCAGAAGCGGAACTTCAAAGGCGCGATCGCCAAGCCGGCCATCTTCAACGCCGCTCTCGACGAGCGGAGCATCGCCCAACTCGCGGCCGCCAGGCCCGACACCGCCAGCCTCGGTGTGGCGACGAATCCGGTGTTCGCCGGTGGAGACTACGCGCTCGACGGCACCGCACCCGTCGTGACGCCGCAAGACATCGGCATCTCAGGCAACGCGCCGTGGACGATGAGCGCGTGGGTCAAGCCGGATGCCGATGCCTGGTCGGGCGACAGTTTCGGAATGGGCATCGTCGGCTGGGGCAAGTCGGGTCGCGATGCCGGCAACTTCCTCTACTACCGGCCCGAAGGCGAGGCCGTATTCGGCTTCTACGGCAACGATGACCGCGCGCCCGCCGGCGCTTTCGCCGCCATTCGTTCCATCGTCTGGCTTCGGGAGAATGAGACAGCCGGGCCCAAAGGGGTTGCCGTGCCGGTCTCGGCCGCGCCATTCGATTTGCGTGATGTGAAACTGATCGATGGCCCATTCAAGGACGCCCAGGAACGCGACAAGGGCTACATTCTTCGCGTGGAGCCAGAGCGGTTGATGCACTGGTGGCGCGTGAACAACGGGCTGCCGTCCACGGCTCAGCCCTACGGCCAGTGGAAGGCCAGCGACTACGGGTTCCAAGGCCACTATGAAGGGCACTTCCTGTCGGCCTGCGCCGAGATGTACCGCAACACCGGCGACGCGCGCTTCAAGGAGCGGCTCGACGCGGTGGTGGCGATCATCGCGGGGGTGCAGGCCAAAGCGGGTTCGGGTTTCATCGCGCCATTCCCGGAGAAATGGCTGCGCATCATGGCGGGTCTCGAGCCGCGACCGGAGGGGCTGGGCCGGCTGCCGGTCCCGTGGTATGCGCTTCACAAGGTGTATCAGGGCCTCATCGATGCCAATGCGCTGGCCGGCAGCCAGCAGGCCCTGGACGTGATGCTGAAGGTTGCCGCGTGGCTGGAGAAGTATTCCGCGCAGGTCAGCGACGAGGCGTTCCAGGCGATGCTCGACCACGAGCACGGCGGCATCAACGAGGCGCTGGCGAATCTCTATGCGATCACCAGGAATCCGGCCCATCTCGCGCTCGCTAGACGTTTCTGCCATCGCAAGGTGATGGCCCCGCTGTCCCGCAACGAAGACACGCTTGACTGGCTGCATGCCAACACGCAGGTGCCCAAGTTCACCGGCTTCGCCCGCATCTATGAATTCACCGGTCAGCCGGAGTATCGCGACGCGGCGCGGAATTTCTGGCGCTACGTTGTGCGGGAACGCAGCTACGCCAACGGCGGCAACAGCAACCACGAGAAGTTCACGCCCAAGGCGCACCTGTCGCTGTCGCTGAGCAAGGGCAACGCCGAGACCTGCAACACGCACAACATGCTCAAGCTCACGCGCCATCTCTTCGCGTGGGAACCGAGCGCGGCTGCGGCGGATTACTGCGAGCGCGCGCAGATCAACCACATCCTATCCTCGCAGCATCCGAAGTTTGGCACGGTCGCCTATTTCCACGGCATGGAGAGCGGCAGCCGCAAGGGTTTCAGTCCCGGCTGGGTGAGCCTCGCCTGCTGTCACGGCTCGGGCATGGAGAACCACGCAAAATACGCCGACAGCATCTATTTCCATCGCGGCGGCGAGCGGCTGTTTGTCAGCCTGTTCATCGCCTCGGAACTGAACTGGCGCGAGGCCGGCCTCGTCCTGCGGCAGGTCACGAGGTTCCCCGAGGAAGCGGGCACGTCCATGGAGATCGTCGCCGCGAAACCGGGAAAGGCCACCATCAGCATCCGCAGGCCCGCCTGGGTGACCGCCGATTTCTCGGTGACGGTCAACGGCTCGGCGGTGCCGACGAAGACCGGCCCGGAAGGCTACGTGGATCTCCTGCGGTCATGGAAAGCCGGTGACAAGATTTCCGTCGCGCTGCCGATGGCGCTGCGTTGGGAAGGTTTCCGCGACAACCCCGACCGGGCCGCACTGATGTATGGCCCGGTGATGCTGGTCGCAAAAACCGACGACGGCGCGCGTCACGCCGTGGCGCGCAAGCCGGCGGACCAGGCGCTCGCCGCCATCAAGCCGCTGGACAAGCCGCTGCATTTTGCCGGTGACCCGTCGATATTCCGACGCGATCTTTTGCCAAAGCCCGTCGAGTTCCTGCCGCTGTACCAGGAGTATCAGGATGCCTACATCGCCTACTGGGACTTGCGCGATGACGCGCAACTGGCCGCCGAGCGAGCGGCCTACGGCGCGGAGGCCAAGCGCTGGAAGGAACTCGCGCCGCGCACCGTGGACATGGTCTTCTTCGGCGCCGGAACGCAGTCCGCCGCCAGCACCATGCCGGGCCGCCTGGAGAGCGATCCCGCCCTGCCGCGCACCGCCGGAGCAAATCGCGGCGAGAAAGACCACGGCCTCGAGGCGGCAAGCGGCTACAACCACGAGTTCAACGAACTCCCGCGTCTTATCGCCGGCCGCTGGCAGACCTTCCGCACCGCGGAAGTCGGCGGCGACCGCTTCGGCTGGACGCTCGCCGTCGAGCCGGACAAAGCGCAGACCCTGCTCATTCGGCTCTGGTCGCCGCCCGCCGGCGACCCCGACGCGCATCGCGGTCCGAGATGCGGCTTCGAGGTGCAGGCCGCGTCGGTGAAGGCGGAGGCCGCCGATGCGAAGGAGGCGCAGGAGACCGAGGCGGCCACGCCGGGAAACCAGCTCGACGTCGGCGCGAAGGCGAAGGCGCTGCCGCCGCTGACCACGCTGGGCGACATCGGCCCGGCCAAGGCCGATGGCACTTTCCGCGACGTGGCGTTCCCGATCCCCGCGCCGCTCGTCGCCGGCAAGGACCGACTCGTCGTCCGCCTTGTCCGGCAGAGAGGCAAAGTCGGCGGCCTGGTCGCGGAGGCGCGGGTGCTGCGCGCGGGGGAGGCGAACCGATGAGCTACGTCGACACCCCATTTCCGGTGACTGGAGAAGTGCGTGATGGAAAGACCCAGTCATTGGAGGAGGTGCTGGAATGAGATCTGATTCTGGAGAAACACGAGGCATGAGCGCCCACATCAGCAGGGGCATCGCGGTCGTGCTGGCGTCCACCGCTCTTGTCGCGGCTTCGGACCCGGCCAGCATCACCGTGCAGGCGGACAAACCGGGCGCGCGCATCGAGCCGATGCTCTATGGGCAGTTCATCGAGCACCTTGGCCGATGCATCAACGGCGGCATCTTCGAGCCGGGCTCGCCGCTGGCGGATGAGAACGGGTTTCGCCGGGACGTGCTGGAGAAGGTGCGCGAGTTGAACCCGCCGCTGCTGCGCTGGCCGGGCGGGACGTTCACGAAGATTTACCACTGGCAGGACGGCATCGGCCCAAAGGCGGAGCGGCGTCGCCGTCCGAACCTGATTTGGGGCGGCGAGGAGGACAACCTGTTCGGCACCGACGAGTTCATCCGGTACTGCCGGGCCATCAACGCGGAGCCGTACATCAGCGTGAACATGGGCACTGGCTCGGCGGAGGAAGCCGCCAACTGGGTCGAGTATTGCAACGGCACCGGCAACACCCACTACGCCAACCTGCGGCGCAAGCATGGTTTTCCCGAGCCGCACGGCGTGAAGTTCTGGGGCCTCGGGAACGAGGAGGAAGCCGAGCCCGACTGCGGCCGGCTCCAGGACCCCGCCGAGTATGCAAAGGTCGCGTGGCAGTTTGCGAAACTGATGAAATTGCAGGACCCGACCATCAAGGTCATCGTGGCCGGTGTCGGCAACAACACGAACTGGAACACGACCGTCCTGAAGTCGTTGCACCCGGTGGCCGACTTCATCTCCGCGCACTGGTATTTCGGGACGACGGACTACGCCAACCTGCTGGGGCGCGTTGCCGCTTTCGACCAACAGTTGGATGACTACGCCGCGTTTCTCGGCGCGTTCCCCACCGAGCCGAAGGGGTTCTCGCATTGGTACCGTTTCCCGCCCAGGCAGGCACCGGTGAAACTGGCGATTGACGAGTGGGGCTTGTGGAACGGCGGCGCGGGCGGGCGCGAAGTCCTCTGGAACCTAGAGCAGACCTACAACTGGCAGGACGCGCTGGCCGTCGCGAGTTGGCTCAACGCGATGCACCGCCACGCGGACATCATCGGCTTCGCCACGTGGGCGCAGCTGGCCAACGTCATCGCCCCGATCCAGTCCGACCGCAACGGCTCCGTGCGCCAGACCGTCTTCCATCCGCTCGCGCTCTACGCCAAACACTGCGGCAACCAGGCCGTGGCCGCGCGCTGCGATTCGCCGTTGCTCGAAGGCACCACACTGCCGTCTCTCGACGTCGCCGCCACCTGCCACGACCAGAAGAAATCGCTCACCATCGCCGTCGTCAACCGCCACGCCACGCAGTCCATCCCCGCCCGCATCGAAATCACCGGCGGCAACTACACCTTTGCCGACGGCCATGAACTGACCGCGCCCGCGATGCTCGCGGCCAACTCCGTCGCGCGCCCGGCCGAGGATTGCGTGCAGTCGCGCCCTTTGCCGATGCCGGTTCGCGAGTTCGCGCCCCGCTCCATTACCCTGCTGATATTCCAAACAACGCGTTGACCCTCGGCGAATCCAATGAAACGGCGTCAATTTCTCCAGCGGACTGACGCCGCTGTTGCCGTGGCGCCGTTCAGGCCGTTCTGGATTGAGGAGCCGATCTGTCCCGAGCACATCGAAGGCTACGCGCGGATCAAAGGCGAGACCGGGTTGACCATCGCGGGCGGCGAGCATTGGTACACGCGGTGGAGCGTCAAGCCGTTCCTTGACCGCCGCTGCGTGGACTACGTGCAATGCGATCCGACCTGGTGCGGCGGGATTTCCGAGTGGCTTAAGATCTGCGAGCTTGCCCGCGGCCACGAAGGCGTGAAAGTCGTGCCGCATATCACCAGCCCGTGGATTGTCGCGCCGCACTGCGTCGCATCACAACCGGAAATCCTGTGCCCTCTGCTGGAGTACAACTCCGAAGGCGGCCGCGCGACATTGGAGAAGCACATGCGGCAGCAAGCCGATGGCCGGATGTTCATTGCGCTGCCGCAGGAACACGGCATCTCGTAGGTGGAGGGGACAAGACGTGAAACAGGGAATCATCACTGCCGCGATGCTGGCGTTGCTTGCGGCGCCGCTGTCGCAAAGCCCCGCAACGGACACCCTCTGCAATCCGCTCAACCTCGATTACGGCACTAGCAGCAGAGGTTATCGGCACAGCGCCGACCCGGTGATCGTGCTGTTCAAGGAGCGCTACTATCTCTTCGCCACCGATGATGTGCCGGGGTATCGGGTTTCCGACGACTTGCGGGCGTGGACCAATGTCCTGTTCGCGCCCGAGCTGCGCCCGCTAATGTCCGACAACGATCGCGGCACGTATTGCGCCCCCGCGGTGGCCGCGGACAAGTCGCACGTCTATTTCATCCGCATGGACCGACGCAAAGGAGCGGGGACGGTGCCCGTGATGCGCAGCGCCGACCCGGCGGCGGGACGCTGGGAAGAGTGCGGTGAGCTCCGCGTCACCGGCGATCCCGCGCTGTTCTTCGACGACGATGGCCGGGCGTGGCTCTATCATGGGTTGGGCAAGCCGACGAAGGTTTTCGAGATTGACACAAGAACGTGGCGGGAGATTCCCGGCAGCGAGGTGCAGCTTAGGCCCGACGTCACCAGCGTCGCGGATTTTGTGGGCGGCTATGAGCGCGGGCGCCGCGAGCTTGTTGCCGAGACGGACACCGGCGCGTGGCTTGGCAAATTCAAGATGCTTCCCTGCCAGGAGGCCGCGTGGATGACCAAGCGCAATGGCCGGTACTATCTCCAGTACTCGACGCCGGGCACGGTGACGCAGTGGTACTGCGATGTGGCGCTCGAGGGCGACTCGCCGACCGGGCCATTCAAGCCCACCGACTATTCGCCGGTCTCGTTGAAGGTCGGTGGGTTCATGGGCAGCGCCGGACACAGTTGCGTCTTCCGGGACAAGCAGGGCAACTGGTGGCGAACAGCGACGATGTGGATCGGCGTGTACGATCTATTCGAGCGCCGGCTTGGTTTGTTCCCGGTCAAGTTCGACGCGCGGGGGCGAATGAGTACCGACACCGCGCTGGGCGATTACCCGCAGGGCCGGAACTGGTCCGTCCAGTCGTATAGTAAGAAGTGCAACGCATCATCGTCGCTGGCGGATCACCCGCCCGGGCTCGCCTCCGACGAAAATTGCCGCACGTGGTGGTCGGCCCAGACCGGGAACACGGGCGAATGGTTCCAGATGGACCTCGGCAAGACCTGCCGCCTCAACGCGGTGCAGGTGAACTTCGCCGAACAAGATGTCGGGGCCGCGGGCGACGATTATCACGCCTACCGGCTGCTGATTTCCGATGACGGCGCGGACTGGCGCCCGCTCGTGGACAAGAGCGCCTCGAGGAACTGCGCGCCGCACGACTTCGTGGAACTTCCCGCGCCGGTCGCCGGGCGGCACCTCAAACTTGAAAACGTTCACACGCCCCGCGCCGGAAAATTTGCGCTGCGCGATCTCCGCGTGTTCGGCCATGGCAACGGCGCGCCGCCCGCGCAAGTCACCGGCATCACAATCGAGCGCCACGCCGGCGACGACCGCGATGTCACTGTCCGTTGGAAACCGGTGGGCGGGGCCGACGGCTACATCCTCCGTTTCAACGAGTGCGCCATTCAGGTGCAGGGCGGAGAGGCCGACAAGCTGACATTTCATGCGCTCACGCGCGGCGCGCGGTACCGGTGGCAGGTCGATGCCTTCAACGACAGTGGCCTGACGACCGGCGCAAATATCCGGGACGAGTGACAACCGAAGAAAGGGACACAGCCATGAAACTGCTCTTTGGGTTCCTTGCCACCCTGCTTCTGGTGCCGTTGGCCGCGTCTGGGGCCGCCAGTCAGCTTCGCTGTGAATATCAGGACCGGCCTATCGCCATCGAGGCGGCGCGGCCCAGGTTGTCATGGATCGTCCAAGACGATCGCGCGGGCGCTCGCCAGACCGCGTACCGTGTGCTGGCCGCAAGCGGTGTTGAGAGACTCCAAGAGGGGCAAGCCGATCTGTGGGACAGCGGCAAGGTCGACTCGGACCAATCGGTGAACGTCGCCTATGCCGGCAAGGCGCTCAACTCCGGCCAGCGTGTCTGGTGGACGGCCAAGATCTGGGACGCGGACGGCAAGCCTTCCGGGTACGCGGAACCGACGTTTTGGGAGATGGGCATGCTCAAACCGGCGGATTGGCAGGCGGAGCTGATTCGGATGAAAACCGAGCCGGAGTTCTCAAACGACGCGGTCGAGCATTGGATGCTCTATGGGATCGGCAACAAGGTGTCTGCCAGCGCCCGCACGTGGGTCGAGAAACGCATGAGACCCGCGCCGTACTTCCGTCGCGAGTTCACGCTGGATGCCGTTCCGGCGAAGGCGAAACTGCTGATCGCGTCGCTGGGTTACTACGAATTGTTCATCAACGGCAAGCGCGTTGGCGACCGCGTGCTTGACCCGGCCTACCAGGAATACGACCGGCAGATCTACTACGTCGCGCACGATGTCACCGGCTATCTCAAACAGGGCAGGAACGCCATCGGCATCATTGTCGGCAATGGCTGGTACAATCAGCTCGGGCAGTTCTGGGGCACCCCGATGAACAAATTCTATTCCTACAAAGACGAGCTCGGCAACCAGGGCGTGGTTGTGCGGCTCGATGCCGGATCCGTTCGGGTCGTCAGCGACGGCAGCTGGAAAGCCAGCTATGGCCCGTTGCTCCGCAACGAACTCTTCATCGGCGAAGTCTATGACGCACGCCGCGAAATGCCGGGCTGGGGCCAGCCGGGGTTCGATGATTCTGGCTGGTCGCCCGTCGAGGCCATCGCGGCGCCCGCGGAGCGGTTGGTGGCGATGCAGGTCGCGCCGGAGCGCGCGGTGCGCGAGGTCAGGTCCGTGCAGATCACCGAACCCTCGCCCGGCATCTACGTCGTCGATCTGGGCGAGACAATCGCTGGCTGGCCGAAATTGACCGTCGACGAACCGGCGGGCACCAAGATAGCCGTTCGACCGGCGCCGTTCATCCGCAACAAGCCGCACTTCATGGGGCATCCGTTGCCGTATCCCGACCCGAAACTGGACCGAAAAGTGATCGAGAACATGATCGGCGGCGAGCTGTACTCGCGTCCGCCTGACGCCGATGACAAGGAGCGCTGCCGGTTTCACGTGTGCGACGTGTATGTCGCGGGCGGCAAGGGCCGCGAGACGTTCCAGCGACGATTCAGCTACGTCGGATTCCGTTACTTCGAGATCACCGGCCTGACCAAGAAACCGAAGCTGGAGGACGTCTGCGGCGTCGTGGTCCATACCGATCTGCCGCAGACGGGCCGCTTCGCGTGCTCCGATGGCAAGGTCAACGAGCTCTACGAGTCGTTCTCGAAGACGCTGCGCTACGTGACCCACGGTCTCGTCAACGACAACACCGATGCGGAGAAGAATTCTTTCCGCGGCCACCAGGCGATGGCGGGCGATTTCCTGGCGTATGCGTGGAACGATCCGCAACTTTGGGAGAAGGCCGTGACCGACATCCAGCTGCAGACAGTCGAGGACGGCCCCACCGCCGGTTTCCCGCCCATCAAGGCGCCGGCCCCGAGATATTTTCATGGCAGGAATTCGGGCGCTTTTGTTGCGCTGGCGGACACGCTCATCGAGCCGGCCCGCGGATTGCTATTCACCGGCAACCGCGAGCTGGCGCGGCGCCACTTCGATCACGCGCTCCGATTCATCGAACTCTATGCCGACCGCATGACCGATCCACGTTCGCTGGAAAAATTCGACAAGCAGAAGGACAGAGTCGGCATCATCCCGCAAGGCGACTGGCTGGACGTTTGGAAGAACGGCGAACGCCCCCACTTCGGCGACGGCGCCAGTTCCCGCAGCGACATCGTCTATCGTTGTTTGTTTGTCATCACGCTGGATCAGGTCATCGCCACGGCCCGCGTTCTGGGCAGGAGCGAAAGGGCCGCGGAACTTGGCGCGTTGCGCGAACGTGTCGCGGCCACTGTCAATAAGCTGGCGTACGACGCGGGGAAGAAGTCCTATGGCAGCCAGGCGGAGAACGTCCTCGCTCTGCAAGCCGGCATTGTGCCCGGGATCGATGTGCCGGCGGTGGCCGCCGATCTCAGGCGCCAGATCATGGTGGATTGGGGGGGTCATCTCTCGGTCGGTTTCATCGGCGTGCGGTTCATCTCATCGGTGCTCAGCGAATTTGGCCATCCCGGCGTGGCCCATCATCTGTGGAACGTGAACACGTGGCCGTCGTGGCGATGGCTCTATGAGAACGGATATGACACCGCCAATTCGTATTGGAACGACTTCCACGTGCCGGGCAAACTTCCCGCCGCCCGTTTCATCCAGAGCGAGAAGCCGGTCGCCGCCGTCTGGTGCTACGAATCGCTCTGCGGCATCAAGCCCGTGTTCGATAAGCCGGGCTTCAAGCATTTCATCCTCGCGCCGCAGCCGCCACCCGATATGAAATGGGCGGAGGCCGAAGTTCGGACGGTGCACGGCACGATCAAGAGCCGCTGGGAGCGCGACGGCGGCGCCGTCGGCTACACATTCACCGTCCCCGCGAACACCACCGCCACCATCCGGTTGCCCGCGGGCGCCGGCCGCACGGTCAGCCGCGAGGTTGCGGCCGGGATTCACACGATAAATCCATGAACCGCATCTTGCACGCATTGTTCCAGGCACTGACCGCCGCTGGCTTTTGGGCGGTTGCATCCTCCGTCGCAGGCGAGCCGAACCTTGCCCTGTTCGCGGCGCCGGCTGTTTCTCCTGCGAGATCAAAGCGGACTCAGGAAAGCCGATCTTGTTGCTGGCACCAGGTCAAGGATCGGCATGTAGAAGTCAAGGATAGCCATTTCAAGAATGGGCACTTCCGGTAGGCTTGTCGTTGAAGGCGAGGCCTCAACGAGTGGTCAATCCATGCACCGCATGAAAGGGAGCATCCGATCAACCCTTCTCGCCTTGGCGGGTTGGGCCTGCGCCGTTGCCCCCAGTCCTTTCGAGGCTGCCGCGGAACCGGCCAGCCACGACCTCGTCGTTCGCGGCGGCACTCCGGCGGGCATCGCCGCGGCCATCGCCACCGCCATCACGACTGGCTCCATCGCGAAAGAGCTGCCGAAGCCACGCCTCCTCAACCCGGGACTGCGCTACTACTACCCCGTGCCCAAGGAGGCGGCACCGAAGACGCACGACTTTGACATCGTCATCTATGGAGCCAGCCCGGCGGCTGTCTCTGCGGCCTGTCAGGCCAAGAAGATGGGGAAAAGCGTCGGCATCTTCGTTTTCAGGAGACACGTCGGCGGAATGTCATCCGCGGGACTGAGTGATGTGGACTACGGCAAGAAGGAGGCCATTGGCGGCATGGCGAAGAAGGTGTTCCTGGATTTCTTCGAGAAGCAGGTTCAGAGCCCGGCCGAGGTGGAAACGCTTTTTCTCACCATGCTCACGGACTTGGACGTCCCGGTCTTCTTTGAGCATCGGCTGCAGCAGGTCGAACGGCAGGGCGACCGGATCACCAGGGTCGTTTTCGAGAACGGCAACGCCGCCCGCGGCAAGGTCTTCATCGACGCCACCTATGAGGGCGATCTGATGGCGCGTGCGGGAGTCGAGCATGTCGCGGGCCGCGAGTCCAACGCTGACTTTGGCGAGAAGCTGAACGGCATCCAGATCGGCGCGCGATCCTCGCCGCACAATTTCCAGTGGAAGGTGGACCCTTACGTCGAGGCCGGCAATCCCGCGAGCGGCGTCATCGAAGGCGTGGATGCAACGCCCTACACCCCGGAGGATCACGGTAAGGCAGACAAACGCTACCAACCCTTTTGCTTCCGCGTGTTTGCCACCAAGCGCGATCCCATCCCCTGGCCCAGGCCGGCGGACTACAAAGTGGCGCGCTACGAATTGCTCAAGCGCTACGTGAACGCGGCCCCACGCTCCGAGTGGTGGAACCTCATCTACTCACGCGGGCCGCTGAAACTGAACGAGGGCGACTGCAACGCCGCCGGCCCTGTGTCGCTCGACTTCGTCGGTGGCAGCCTCCGCTGGGTGGATGCCAGCTACGCGGAGCGCGAGCGGATTTTCCAAGACCACGTGAACTATCAGAAGGGCTATCTCTACTTCCTCGCCAACGACCCGAGCATCCCGGCGGAGTTTCGCCAGCGCGTCAGTCAGTTTGGCCTGCCGAAGACCGAGTTCCCCGAAACCGGCGGCTGGCCGCACGAGTTGTATGTGCGCGAGGGCCGCAGGCTCCGCGGCGACTACGTGCTCACCGAGCACGATTGCCTGGGCAAGACCGTGATCGAAGACTCCGTGGGGCTGGGCAGCTTCATCATGGATTCGCACATCGTGCGCCGGATTATCTACAAGACGGCCACAGACGCGCACATCACCCACCTCCGCACCTCGGCGCCCGACGAAATCACCGAGGCCCAACGCAACTGGACCGGTGACATGGTTGGAGTGGAAGGGCAGTTCGACTCGGCTGTCCCGAAGCCCTACCGCATCAGCTACCGCTGCCTCCGCCCGAAGAAGAGCGATTGCATCAATCTCCTCGTGCCTACGGTCATCTCCTCCACCCACGTTGCGTTTGGTTCGTCGCGCATGGAGCCCGTCTTCATGATCCTCGGACAAAGCGCCGGAGCCGCCGCTTCCCTCGCCATCGACGCTGCGATTCCGGTCCAGGACGTAAACTACCCCAAGCTGCGTGAAGTGCTGTTGGAGGAAGGTCAGTTGCTGGACTGAGCTTCAAACAGACAAGAGCTCGCGGGAAGAAATCATGTCCTGTGTCTCCTCAAACCACGCAACTCACGACGACGCCGGGCGTCTGCCGGGACTGTGAATGCAAGACCCACGCCGTAAATTGCTAAAGCCCCGCTTCGTGCTTGCGCTCTCGGTGGTGCCAGGCTTCCTCATCTGGTCGCTCTCTCCTTCACAACCGTGCCGAGCATTGCAGGAGCGGCTTGCGGGGCAGGGGGGGTCATTTACTCATTCGTCGTCTCCTTCTGAGGAAAGGGGCGCGTAACACAAGCCCGCCTCCCATACGATGAGTCCACGTCCATTTCACCTCGTTTCCAACGCGCCGTTGCGCACGGATGGACGCCTGCGACATCAGGAAGTTCCATAATGGAGGCCGGGCGACCCATTGCGTGCCGAAACCACGAGCGGGAAGCCGTGGTGGTGAGCGGGGTGGAACGCATGCCGATGAATTTGACGGCGAGGGCCAAATGGACTACCCCTCTCAACCCAATTTGATCCGGTATGAAAGACTCGACTCTTCTCCCGATCAGCCGCCGGAGCGCAATCCGACAGATGGCGGGGACTGCGGCGCTCGCTGCCGCCCCGCGCGTCATGGCTGCCGCGGAACCGGGTCCAGACGTGCTGCGGATTGATCCCGCCCCTCGTTTCGAACTATCGCCGTACCTCTACATGCAATTCATGGAACCCCTGGGGACCACCGACGGTTCCGTGGAGGCGGCCTGGGATCACTCGCATGACCAGTGGCGGAGAGACGTGGTGGAGGTGACTCGCGAGCTGGCGCCACCGATGCTGCGCTGGGGCGGCATCTTCACCGACTACTATCGCTGGCGCGAAGGAGTGGGGCCGCGAGATGAGCGCCCGCCCATGCTCAACCTGCTTTGGGGCGGCATAGAATCCAACCAGGTTGGAACCGTCGAGTTGATAGACTTCTGCCGTCAGGTCTCCGCCGAGCCCTTGATCTGCGTGAACTTTGAGTCCGATGGCCGTCAGCGCTTTGTGAGAGCGAAGGGCAGCGTGCGCACCGCCGACGCGCGGGAGGCGGCGGCGTGGGTGGCCTACTGCAACCAGGCGAATCACGCGGAACGCCGAGCCCACGGTCACGTCGCCACACTGCCGGTCAAATACTGGCAGATCGGCAATGAAACCTCGTATGACAAGCAGGGGTTCGACATGGAAACGGCCGCGACAAAGACCGTCGCCTTCGCTCGGGCCATGCGGCATTCGGACCCCGACATTAAGTTGATTGCCTGGGGCGACAGCGGTTGGGCGCCGCGCATGAGAGAGGTCGCGGGCGAGCACGTTCAATTCCTGGCCTTCCACGCGATGTTTAATCCGGACACAAAGGAGCCGGTTCTTCAGGGCGAGCTATATCGCCGTGATCCCGCCGCCACATGGGAGGTGCTGATGAAGGCGTGGGAAGTCAGCGACGGGAAGATCCGACGCGTGCGCGAGAGCCTCGGTGGGCACCCTTTCCCACTGGCCATGACGGAATGCCACTTCGCGATCCCGGGCCGGCATCGTTGCGACGTGCTTTCCACATGGGCGGCCGGCGTCTCGTATGCGCGCATCCTGAACAACCACCAGCGCCACGGCGATTGCTTGAAGATCGCCACGGCGGCCGACTTCTGCGGCACCCGCTGGCAGGTCAACGCCGTGATGATTCCCACCCCGGGCGGCAAGTCCTACCTCATGCCCGTGGCGCGCATCATGCAACTCTATCGCCATCACTGCGGCACCCGGGCGCTCGCGGTCCAACGAGCGCCCGAAGGGTTGGATGTGGTCGCCAGCCGCCAGGGCACCACGGTTTTCCTCCACGTGGTCAACACGCGGCGGAGTCGCGCGATCATGGCACAGATGCATGTGGATGGCATGATCGTGAAGGGGGGGCGCGTGTTCGAAATGGCGGAGGATCCCATGATCGAGGTCTCCCACCTGAACAGCGACACGGTGATGAAGACCCTCGAAAAGACGCTCCCGGCGGGCGCCTTGTGGGAATTCCCTGCCGCCTCGGTTTCAGCGGTGGAACTCGAGGTGGGGTGATAGGCGTGCGCCTCGGATTTCAGAGGTGCCACTCTCCGGGGATTTCGCTGGCCACCATCTCGTCACCACATGGAGTTCTCCGAGGCCTCCGGACGCCCCCGAGATGCTTCTCGCCTCCATGCCCGCTTTAGCCCGGCGAGCCGCCCGGCTCGCTTCCATCATCGATCGCGGACCGCGCCGAGAACACCACCATGACGACGGGAGGGCGCGGCGACAACGATGGCCTGTGGCGGCGGCGGCCGGAGAAATGGGACCACGAAAAGATCGAGTCTAACACCGCCGTGCTGGCGGGGATCATGTCTCGCGGTCGCGGCGGATCGCCGCCCGGTAGGCCGATGGCGCCACATGCATCTTGCGGGTGAAGACGCGCGTGAAATAGGGCGGGTCGTCGTAGCCCACCGCGGCGGCGACCTCCTTGATGCTGAGTTCTGTGCCCGCCAGCAGGCGGCGGGCCTGGTTCAGGCGCCCCGCCAGCATGAAGTTGAACGGCGTCGTCCCAAACAGCGCGCGGAACCGCCGGTGGAAGTAATTGGGCGCGAGCCCGACCTGTCCGGCGATCCGCTCCAGCGAGGGATTTTCCCGGAAATGCGACTGCATGAAGTCGAAGGCCGCCTTCAGCCGGTAGTACTCTGGCTGGAATGCCCGCACGCGCCCCTGGTCCAGTGTCTCCAGTAGGCGCGAGATCAATCCCAGGAGCAGGGCCTGAATCCGGCAATCGAGCGCCGGCGAACTGTCCTTCCGGGGCCGGCTCTGCTCGGTGAACGGTTCCTCAAAGATCTCGCAGATCTCGCGGTAGCTGGCCGCGGCGCTCCGACGCGGCCAGCTGACCACCGGCGGCAGCTGGTCCAGCAGATAGCGCAGGTACAGCGATTCCGGGACGAAATGCACCCAGTACACGCTCATCTGCCTCGGGCAGAGTTGGCGCCGCAGGCGGAAACCGGAGATAAAGTAGACGCGTTGCGGGACCAGCGCGTGGCAGCCGCCGGCCATCTCGAGGCGCGCCCGACCGCCCACGGGAAAGTACACCTTATAGCACTGGTCGATGCCGGTCGCCGGCTTGCTCCATGTCGGGTCACAGCGGTAGAACCCGCCGGACAGGAGCACGAGGTTGAAGTCGTCGATCATCGGCGCGGATCGAGGTTAAGATCGTGCAAGTATTTGGAAAGATCATTCATGGACGGCGACGCATCGGATTCCCTATTCTGGCATCCGGAGGACGACGTATGCACCGGACACTGGCGGCATGGATCGCGGCCATCGGCATTATCTGGGGCGGCCCGGCCGGGGCGGGGGGCGCGCCCGACATGCAGAAGAGGGCGGAGGAACTCAAGGGCCTCCGCTGGGGGATGTTCGTCTGCTGGAGCTTCAGCACATTCTCCGGCAAGGAATGGACGCCCGGCGTCGGGGAAGTGTCCTTCTTTCGGGCCACCGGCTGCGACACCGACCAGTGGGCGCGAACGGCGAAGGAGGCGGGGATGGGATACATCCTGGTCCTCACGAAGCACCACGACGGCTTCTGCCTGTGGGACACGGAGACGACGGACCGCAAGGTGACGAAGTCGCCGCTGGGACGCGACGTGCTGGCGGAGTTGCGGCGGTCGTGCGACAGGCACGGCATCAAGCTGGCGCTCTACTTTTCCGAGGGCGAGTGGGGTTGGCCGGGCGCGGTCGATGGCAAGGGCTGGCGCGAGGGGGTCGGCAGGAACCCGGAGATGAAGAAGGCCCAGCTCAAGGAACTGCTGACGCAATATGGCCCGATCGAATACATCTGGTTCGATCACGCGGTCGGCGATGGCGGGCTGAGCCACGCGGAAACCATCGCGTGGTGCAAGCGATTCCAGCCGGGTTGTTTCATCGGCTTCAATCACGGCGACCAGGAGGGCGCGGATATCCGGCTGGGAGAGCGGGGGAGGCCGGGTCCGTTGGATGATCATGCGGCGGCCGGCCCGCACATGAAGGATGCGCCCGCATCGACATATCGGCTGGCGGAGTTCACCTACCCGATCCTGCCCAAGCACAAGGGCGGCGCGGCGTGGTTCTTCTCGCTGCCGGAACATGACGGCCTCTGCCTCCCGGCGGAGAAGCTTTACCGCGACTACCTCGGGGCGGTGAAGTTCGGGAACATCTTCTCGATCGACGTCGGCCCAGATTACGGCGGCAGGTTGCGCGACATCGACGTGGCAACGCTGCGCCGGGTTGGCGAGATGATCCGGACGAAGGCCGTGCTGCCCGAGCCGATTCGCGCCTTCTGCGTGGACTTCAACTGGGGGCCGGGTGGCACGAACGGTTTTGCGCCGCCGGGCCTCTGGGCGGACGCCGAGCCGGAGAAGCATGTCGCGTGGTACGAGGCGTTCGGGGCGAACGTGATCCAGACGTTCGCCGTCTCCTGCAATGGCTACGCCTGGTACAAGGGCGGCAAGATCCCCGCCCAGCCCGGACTCGCGCACGACTTCCTTCCGGAGGTGGTCCGGCTCGGCCATGCGAAAAAGATGCAGGTCATGGGATATTTCTGCATAGGCGCCAACACCCGCTGGGCGCTGGAGCATCCCGAACTCAGCTATGGCGTGCCGAGCGTGTGCCATCTGCCATTCACGGATGAGTATCTCGATTACCTCGCCGCCGCCATCGAGGAGGGGTTGACCAAGGGCGGCATGGATGGGTTCATGGTGGACTGGGTCTGGAACCCGACCGACAAGGTGCGCGCTGGCAAATGGCTGCCCGCGGAGCAGCGGCTCTTCGAGCAACTGATGGGGCAGCCCTTCCCCGGCGAGGAGAGGCTCACCGCGGAGACGAAGCTCTCCTATGAGAGGAAGGCGATCGATCGCTGCTGGGGGCGCATCCGCACGACGGCCAAGCGCGTCAAGCCCGACTGCGTCATCTGGCTCTCGTGCAACAAGGTGGACGATCCGACGATCGCGGGCTCGCGGATGCTGCGGGAGGTGGATTGGATGATGGACGAGAGCGGCAGCCCGGAGGCGATGCGCCGCATCGCGTCAACGCTGGGGCCGCACGCGCGGCAAGTGGTCTGCGTGGTGGGATGGGGCGACCGGCACGACGCCAGACGGATCTGCGCGGAGGCATCCGAGGGCGAGTTTGGCATCTACGGTTTCGCAAAACCCAATCCCGATTCGCTGCCGCTGCCCGTCGCCACGTATTTCGCCCAGCCCATCGAATCCTTCAAGGGCAACGACCGCAATATCGCGGTGCTCGCCCATGTGTTCAACGGCAAGCCGCTGCCGCCGCCAGCCCCAACCTTGGCCGCGCTCCCTGGAGGCGGAACCGCGCGGGCCTCTTCCGAATGGGGTGGTGGCTACGGCGTGGACAAGGCCTTCGATGGCGACGAGTCCACGCGCTGGGGCGCGGCACCGGGCTCGAGGGGCGGATGGCTGGAGGTGGATTTCGGCGAGGAGAGGGAGATCGATCGGGCCATCGTGATGGAGATCGGGTTCCCTCGGACGGAGAAGTTTGCGATCGAGTGCAAGAGGGGCGAATCGTGGGAGCCGCTCGTGACCGGCACGGCTGTAGCGGGGCGGAGGCTGTATCCGTTCAAGCCCGTGAAAGCTCGCCTATTCCGGCTGAACATCCTGGCCGCGAACGAGGTCCCGACCATCGAGGAATTTCGCCTCCTCGCACCCGGGGCGCCGCTGCCGGCCCCGATGGTCGAGGAAGAGAAAAAGCAGTCGAGGCTGAGATGGTTCCACGAGGCGAAGTACGGCCTCTTTATCAACTGGGGCCTGTATTCCATTCCCGCGGGCGAATGGAAGGGGCAACCCGTCGCCGGCATCGGCGAGTGGATCATGAACCGGGCGAAGATCCCGGTGAAGGAGTACGAGCAGCTCGCGAAGCAGTTCAACCCGACGAAGTTTGATGCCGACGCGTGGGCTCAGCTCGCCGTGGATGCCGGGATGAAATACCTTGTCTTCGACTGCAAGCACCACGACGGGTTCGCCATGTACCGGTCCAGGGTGAGCCCCTATAACGTCCACGACGCCACGCCGTGGAAGCGCGATCCATTCAAGGAACTCCAGGGCGCGTGCGCGAAACGCAACATCCGCCTCTGCTTCTATTATTCGCAGGCCCAGGACTGGCACGATCCCAACGGCGCGGGAAACGAGTGGGATTATGGGCCGGAGGACAAGAAGGACTTTGACCGATACCTGCGCGACAAGTCCCTGCCGCAGGTCCGCGAGCTGCTGGAGGGCTACGGCCCCATCGGGCTGATCTGGTTCGACACGCCCAGGAAGATGACGGCCGAGCGCAGCAAGCTTTTCTCCGACCTCGTGCGTTCGATCCAGCCCGACACGCTGATCAACAGCCGACTGGGTCAGGGCGACTGTCACGATTATCGATCACGCGGTGACAATGAGATCCCGAGCGCCGTGACCCCGGGCGCATGGGAGACGGCCGCCACGATCAACGACACGTGGGGTTTCAAGACGGACGATCACAAGTGGAAGAGGCCGGAGGACATCTGCTTCAAGCTGGTGGACATCGTCAGCAAGGGCGGCAATTACCTCCTGAACGTTGGGCCCGACGCCGATGGGGCCGTCCCGCAGCCCAGCCAGGAGGTGCTCCGGAAGGTGGGCGCCTGGTTGAAGGTCAACGGCGAGGCCATCTACGGCGCCGGCAGGACACCATTCGGCCAGGAGTTTGGGGGCACCGTCGAGGAGAAGAACGAGTACGGAAAGATGTCCAAGGTCTCGGCCCTGCGCGATTGGCGCTGCACCACGAAGCCCGGCAGGCTCTACATCCACCTTTTCAAATGGCCCGGCGAGAAATTCGAGCTGTCCGGCCTCACGGGAACCGTCTCCCGGGCGTATCTGCTCTCCGATCGGCAGCCGCTCGAGTTCGCGCGGGCAGGGGAGAAAGTGTCCGTGTCGTTGCCCGAGAGCCCGCCGGAGGGCCTGGCCACCGTGCTCTGCTTCGAGCTGCAAGAATAGCGTATGACATCGAAAGAACGGATGATGCGGGCGCTGCGCCGCGAGAAACCCGACCGACTGCCGGTCACCATCCACCAGTGGCAGGCCTGTCACCTGGAGGACTACATGGGTGGAGTGGACGCGCTCGATGCGTTCAAGGCGTGCGGGCTCGATGCCGCGATCCAGTATTTCGAGGCGATGGGACAGTTCTGGATCCCCAACGCGGAGAAGTACGCGGTCCAATCCGCAGAGTGGCGTGACGAGATGGTGGTCGTCGACGATGATCCGGAGCACAAGGTCATCCACCATACCGTCGTGACCCCGGGTGGCAGCCTCACGTACAAGACGATGGCCAATCGCAAGACCACGTGGATCACCGAGTATCTTATCAAGAGGCCGGAAGACGTGGAATTGATCGAGCGGTACATGCCGGTGGCGAGGCTGAACAGGGAGGCCATCGCGAGAGAATACGACCGCATCGGCGACGCCGGGATCCTGCGCGGGTTCGTGTGGGGCGACCAGGCCGGCTGCTGGCAGCACGCCTGCTGCCTGATGGCGGAACAGGACATGATCATGGCGGCGATTGACACGCCCGACTGGGTCCACCGGTTGCTGAGGGCGCTGCTGGAGCGGAAACTGCGCTTCATCGAGGGATCGCTCGATGGCGCGAAGTTTGACATCATAGAGACGGGCGGGGGTGCCGGCAGCGACACTTTGATTTCCCCGGCGATGCATCGGGAGTTCTGCCAGCCCTACGACCGGGAGATCCACCGCGCGTTGCACTCTGTCGGCCAACTCAGCACCTACCACACCTGCGGCGGCATGATGCACATCCTGGACCTGATCCTCGGTAACGGGACCGACGCCTCCGAGACGCTTCCCCCGCCGGGCGTGGGCGGCAACATCACCGACCCGGCCAAGGTGCGGGCGGTTTTTGGAGGGAGGGTGGCGATGATCGGCGGCATGGACCAATTCAACATCCTGACCTTGGGCAACAGGGAGCAGATTCGCGATGAGGTGTTCCGGCTGTTCGAGGGCTTCGGCAAGGATGGCGGGTACATCTGCGCCGCCTCGGATCACTTCTTCGAGACGCCCGTCGAGAACCTCAGGGCCTTCGCCGCCGCCGGCGCGGAATGCGTGTACTGAAAGCGGCGGCTTGGGTCAGGGTCGCCCACGCGCCGGATGATTCAGGATGAAACTTCTGAGGGTGTGTTTTCACGCGATATTCTGACTCAGACTCCGGAGGCTGTGCTGCGCGGGACGCGATCCTTCGGATTGCGGCAGTCTGACTGCCGCCTTCGAAGCGTTCCGGACGAGGGGCAAGGTCTGCCGTCCACCGCTCGTCTCAGGTCGTCTTGGAAGGCGCAAGTCGGACTTGCGCAGTCCAAGGATGCGTCTCGGTGAGGCCGGGGCTCTGGATTCATGCAAGAAGCTTTCAACCAATTTGTTGCAGAGAAAACCGTCGCGCATTTGGCGCGGAAGTTTCAGGTCAGCATGTTGCCGGGAATGCATCCTGGGCATGCGCCGATCCGCGATAATTTCCTGGAATACTGGAGGCGGGAATCCCGCTTCCGGCACGGAAGATGACCGAGCATGGATGGGATTACTGGTTCGGATTCAAAGGCACCGGTGACGCCTTGCAGTATTATCCGATCGAGTTATGGAAGAATGACGAGAGGATCACATTCGAGGAGAATCGGCCCGACGACGTCCGCCGACCGGGGATTGTCGGAAATCGGGGAGTCTAATTGCAGGACCCGTTCGTGGAGGAAGTTCTGTATTTCATCAGGCGCCAGAAAAGGCAAGAAGGGCTTCTTCTATGAGGGCGGCATCCGCGTGCCCATGATCGCCCGCTGGCCCGGCCAGATCCATCCCGCCCAAACCAGCCGCATCCCTGCTGCGGGATGGGATCTCATGGCCACGTTGGCGGAATTGGCTGGGGTTGCGCGACCCGCGCACACCGATAGGATCTCGTGGGTTCCTTCGTTGCTCGGACAAGGTGATCTTTGACCAGCTCGAACATGGAATCCGGTAGTCCCATGAAAAGAGGAAAGACAATGATGCGCACCACAACCCAGAGGCTTTGCTGCCTGCTGGCCGCGACAGCATTCGGAGTCACTGCCGCTGCAGCGGAGGACAAGGCCGGCGTCGTCACCTCGCACTCCCAGGGGCTTCACGGCTACATCGGGTTCGGTATCGAAAAGTTGCCGCCCAAGGGCGGCTACACGGCGGGCATGGGCTTCTATGCTGCGGTTTGGCCGCTGGTGGATCAGCCTTTGGCCAATTTCCAGATCGGCCTGCCGAGTACCTGGATTCAGCCGGACAACTCCGACAACAAAGACACGCCACTCGCCCCGGAAGGCACGCGGGCCCGCGAGTGGCCTGAGCGCGGCCCCACGTGGGGCAGCGTTTTCCAAACCGTGGAGGGCGGGCTGGGGTACTGGGCGGGCAACCATTTCCGCTACGGGCCGCCGAAGTTCAGCATGAACGGCACGCCGCAGTGCTACGATTACGAGGTCGCCTCGCCGGGCTGGTCGTTCTTCTACAGCAACGAAGCGCTGCCGGACAATCGCCTCGGCATCGCGCAACTCAGCAACCGGCTGCTGATCCCGCCCGATGCGTTGCCGTTCGAAGGCGACCCCAACGGCGAGTTCCTCGGCTACACATGGATGGCGCTGCCGTTCACCGATCCCACCCCGGGCGAGCCGCCGACCGGCGACCAGAGCTGGACCTGTTTTCTGAGCGCGGCCAATTTCAAAGGCCCCATCGCCTACTACATCCCGGAGACGTGGAGCAAGATCGGAAAGCTGTTCAACTATCCCTTCCTCCACGGACGCGGCCTCGACGCCCGTCCGGGCAAAATCGGCGGCGGCGCGATGGAGATCAACACGGTGCCGCGCTTCGATGCCCGGGACGCAAAGGGCACCGTCTATTCCAAATTGCCGAAACTCCAGTGGCCCGTGGACGCCGAAGGGCGCGCCTTCCTCGTGCAAGATGTCACCTACTACTCGAAGGCCGCCCTCTACGATGCGTTCAAGTCGTGGCGCGACGGAGGCCTCGCCTGCACTGGCCGGTTCGACCAGAAAGGCGCCTTCAGGCCGAAGCTCAACACGCGCACGACCCGCTACGACCAGGCCGGCAAGAAGATCGTCGGCGTCGAGCGCGCCTTCGACACGCGCATCTTCGAGGGCAACGTGTGGGGCCTGCAGTGGTTCACCAACGACATCGCGGCGAAAGGCGTGTTCCCGCAATACTACAAACACGTTGGAGAAGAGCGCGTCGCGGTGCCCGCGGAGGAAGTCCCGGCGGAGACCAAGCTGCTCACCCAGAAATTCAAGATCGCCAAGAAAGGTGTGCCCTACACCTCGCCCGCGGTTGGCGCTTGGGCCAAACCCGGCCCCAGACTCGGCCCATTCACCGCGAGACTCGTGGATGGCTCGGTCGTGACCTACTCGTGGTATCGCTTTGTGGATCAGCCATCCTTCCAGCAATACGACTGGAGCGACGAGAAGAAGGCGAAGCTGCAAGCCTTCGTGGAGAAGCTCCACGCGAATTGGCCGACGAATCGTGACTACATGGCTCCGCCCACGAGGGGCAAGCTGGTCGCCCTCGATCCCGCGCTGCTGGTGACACCACCCCGAGGCTTGGAGGTCGGATATGTTCCGATCGTGACACGCCAGGAAGTGAGAGCGCCTGACCTCAGCCGAATCGTCACGCCAGAGATGTTGCCCGGCCTTTATCGGCGTGATCCGAAGGAGAACAACTGGCACGAGGGAGAACTTAAGCAGGAAGGCGACAAGCACTCATCGCGCTTTCGTTGGACCAATCGGGCCGGAGTCAGTTGGGCGCTCACCGCCGACCTCGCTCACGCGAGGCTGCTGTGCGCGAAGGGAAGCCCCTATTCTGACAAGGAAACCGGTAGCAGTTTCGTCATCGAAATGCAGCCAGCCTCTGGAGCGGCGAAACCCGCGATTGCCGGATTCCACTTCAACGGCGGCTTCTACAAGCGAATCGGCGACCGATGACCTTGACCGTTTCCATCGTCACGCTGCTGGCCAGCGTCTGCGGTGTCGCCCGCGCCGCCGGCGCCCACCCGAACATCGTCCTCATCCTGGCGGACGATCTCGGGTACGGCGATCTGTCGTGTTATAACGCGCAATCGAAGGTGCCGACGCCCCGTATCGACCGATTGGCGCGCGAAGGCATGCGGTTCACCGACGCTCATTCGCCGAGCACGGTTTGCACGCCCACGCGCTACAGCCTGCTCACGGGCCAGATGCCGTTTCGCGCCGGGCGTGTGCCGGTGTTTACCGGCGCAGGCGGCCCGTGCCTCATTCGGGAAGAACAGCTCACGCTGCCGCGGATGTTGCGCAACCGGGGTTACGCAACCGCGATGACGGGAAAATGGCATGTGGGGCTGAGCTTTTTCGACGCGGAAGGCCAGCCCGTCACGCGCGGCGATCTCGACAGCGTGAAACGCATTGATTTCACCCGCGCGATTCCGGATGCGCCGATCCATCGCGGCTTTGACCGGTTCTTCGGAACAGCCTGCTGCCCCGGCACGGATCATCTCTATGCCTTCATCGTCGGCGACCGCATTCCCGTGCCGCCCGCGCGACTGCTCGACAAGAGCAAGCTGCCCAAGCACCCGTATGCGAACGACAATCGGCCGGGCATGATCGCGCCAGACTACGACATCGAGGAGGTGGACATGGTGTTCCTCCAGAAGAGCAAGGAGTTTCTGGCGGAGCACGTGAAGCGCCAGCCCGCCAAGCCATTCTTCCTCTATCATGCCACCTCCGCCGTGCATCTGCCGTCGTTCGCGGCGGCCCAGTTCCGCGGCAAGACCGAGGCGGGACCGCACGGCGATTTCATCCATGAGCTCGACTTCATCGTGGGCGAGTTGCTGGACACGCTGGAGAGACTCGGCGTCGCGGACGACACGCTGGTGATGCTCTCCAGCGACAACGGCCCGGAAGTCACGTCGGTGGCTCGCATGCGCGCGGATTACGGGCACGACGGCGCGCGACCGTGGCGCGGCATGAAACGGGACGACTGGGAGGGCGGTCACCGGGTGCCGTTCATTGTTCGCTGGCCCGGCAGGGTAAGACCCGGGAGCACGAGCGCGCAGACGGTTTCGCTCACCGACGTCATGGCCACCTGCGCCGCGGTTTGTGGAGCGACGCTGCCCGCGGGCGCCGCGCCGGACAGCTGCAATCTGCTCCCCGTCCTGCTGCACGGAGATGGAACGAGGCCGGCGCGCGACTACACCGTGCAACAGGCACTCGCCGTCTTTTCGATCAGGCAGGGCCCATGGAAATACCTGGATCATCGGGGCTCCGGCGGAAACAACTACGACAGCCCTGAACTCAGAGCTTTCGCGCTGCCGGACACCGCGCCAGGCGCGCCCGGCCAGCTCTATAACCTCGATGACGATCCCGGTGAGACAACCAACCTGTATTTCAATCACCCCGGAATCGTTGCCGAACTGAAGGGCCTGCTCGATAGATGGAAGTCCTCCGCCAAGCCATGACGACCGTCTCCGTCTTCAACGACGTGATCGGTCCGGTGATGCGGGTTGGCCAGCCCTGGCCGCCTCCGGTCGCACGGGGCGCGGCAGGGACGACCTGCCTGCCGGTTCGCATTTTCGAGCTGGCAGCAGGCGATCGCCCGGCGAGTGCCACATCGCGTTTGCCGGCGGCAACGCGCCGTGCCACCATCGGACCGAATGCATCGCGTCGCGCTTTGGCTTTGTCTCGCCGGCCTCTTTGGGCGCCCGGCGGCGGCGGTTGGTGCTCCGGTGGAGATCCTTGCCAACGGCGGACTCGAGCCGCCGCACGTGGCGATCAATAGCAGCAATGCCTACGGCCTCGTCTCCGGCCTCATGCCGGGCGGTTGGTCGGACAACTCGCTGTTTGCGGGCAATCATACCGAGACCACGTATGCCGGGGAGACCAACGGGACGGTGCAGGGTTCCGCGGTGGTGGTGACCGCCGCCGTGCAGTCGGGTTTCACCAATGGCGCCTGCATCCAGATGAGCCAGGTGGTTCCCGGTGTCGCGGGCCGCGGCTACTCGGCCAGCGTCTGGCTCAAGGGATCGAAGCCCACCAACGCCTTCCTTCGATTTAGGCAAAACACATCCCCGTGGGCGGCTCGCGCGACGACCCCTTGCGCTGTCACCACGAACTGGCAGAGGTTCACTCTCAGCCATACGCCCTCGATCAACGAGAGCCTGAGGCTGGATGTGAATGTAAACAATGAGCCCATGACGCTCTGGGTCGACGAGGCGAGCCTGATAGTGGAGGACGGTGATCGGGAGTGGCACGTCTCCCCCTCCGGCTCGGACTCCGGCGATGGCTCGACCAACGCCCCGTTCCAGACCCTGGCGCGCGCCGCGCAGTCCCTCGTGGCCGGCGACACCCTCTGGCTGGGGGAGGGCACCTATCGCGAGACACTCCAGCCCATGTCCTCGGGGACGCCCGAGCGGCCCATCACCATCGCGGCCCGCGATGGCGGGGAAGTGATCCTGACCGGTCTCGACATCCTGACCAACACATGGGCCCTCACGAGCAACGGGATCTATGTCGCGGACGTGGGGTGGGACCTCGGCATGGGATACAACCAGGTCTTTGTGGATGGCGCGATGCAGCACCAGGCGCGGCATCCGAATCATGGCGGCGGTGGCCTCTTCAATCCGGCGCTGGCGAACGTCACGGTGACCAACGGCAGCGCCGCCAGCAACCCCGATACGATCACGTCCACCAGCTTCGGCGGCAGGCCGGACGGATTTTTTGCCGGGGCGCGATTCCTTGGCGGCGTGGGGCAGCGGTGGGCCTGGCAGACCGCGGTCGTCACGAATAGTTCCGGCGCCAAGCTGGTCGCCGATCCGGCAACAAAGTCCACGTGGTGGTGGCCCGATTACACCGGGCCGGGCAACGTCGGCGACACCGGGTCGGGCTTCGTCTACGGCCTGCTGGGCCTCCTCGATGCCGATGGGGAATGGCACCTGCAGACCAACTCGGTCGCGCCGCACGCGCTTCACCTGCGTATCGCGGGCGGGGCCGATCCCTCCGCGCGCGCCGTCGAGGTGAAGCGCCGCAACTGGTGCGTGGACATCAATAACCGCAACCACGTCACCGTGCGCGGCATCAAGACACGGGGCGGGGCGATCCGGCTCGCGGGCAAGGGCAACGTGCTCGAGGGCGTCGAGGCGTCGCACCCGAGTCACTACATGACCTTCGCCAACGGGAGCAGCGGCAACGGGGGGCGCGCCGAGGGGGGCGGTGTGGTGGTGAGCGGCACGAGCAACATCGTGCGCCACTGCGCCATACATGACACGGCCGGCGCCGGCATATTGACATCGGGCGCCGGTCACCGGATCGAGCGCAATCACGTCTACAACGCGGACTACTCCGGGACCTACGGGGCGCCGCTCTCGATGGACGGCGATGGCGACGTGGCCGTGTTCAACACCCTGCACGATACCGGGCGCGACGTGCTCCGGCCGACCGGGAGCGGCCAGACCGTCATGTTCAACGACCTCTACGGCGGCGGCAAACTCTGCCTCGACCTCGGGATGGTGTATTCCTACGGCACCGATGGCATCGGCCCGGGCGCCGCGAAGTCCCGCATCGCCTACAACTGGGTGCACGATGGCAATCCCGCGGACCCACACTCCAAGGGCATATACCTCGACAACTATGACCGCAGTTATCTGGTCGATCACAACGTGGTCTGGAACCTCGCGTCGGGGCAAGATGGCATTCGCCTGAACGCGCCCAATCTGGGGCACGAGATCCACCACAACACGGTGATCCAATGCAGGGCATACGACGCTGGCACATGGACGGCCTTCCCGGACAGCAATCCCGACCCGGCCTTCTGGACCACCAACAACCACGGCATGGACTACGCGGCGCAGAACAACCTCGTGCTCACCAACGTCGCCGCGACGGCCTCGAACCTGGTCGATGCCGCGGCCCGCGATTTTCGCCCGAAGGCCGGGGCGCCCTGCATCGATCCCGCCCTTTCGACAAACATCGTGAGCTGGCAGACCCCGAACGGTGCCACTGGCGTGCCCGCGAATTTCCAACTGTCGATGCGGTATCCGAACCAGCGGTTCCTCTATCGCGAGATCGGGGGGCAGGGGGTGGTGCTGCCGGGCGTCAACGACGGATTCTCGGGGGCCCGGCCGGACTCCGGCGCCTATGAATATGGCCAACCGTATTGGGTTCCGGGCGTCAATGGGTGGGATCTGGATTCGCCGGGCGTGCGGACCGATGCCCCGGCCGGCCTCGGCGTCACGAGGGCCACCGCGCGCGGCACCCTGATATCCGCGGGCAGCGCGCTCACCGCCGTCCGCGTGTGCTGGGGGACCTTCGACGGGGGAACCAATCTCGCCGCATGGGCGGGGGTCGCCGACAAGGGCGCGCTCCCCGGCGGGGCCGACATCGCCCACGACATCCGGGGGCTCGCGCCCGACACCACCTACTTCTATCGGCTCTTTGCCAGCAATAGCCACGGCCAACACTGGGGTGACGCGCATAGTTTCCACACGGTCGCCGCTTTGGTGTGGGATGCCGGTGGCGGGGCGAACACCAGTGTCGCGCTGAGCAACAACTGGCAGGCGAATGCCGTGCCAGACCTGGTGGGCGGGGCCGACGTCGCCACGTTTGGCTCCGCCGGAGGCACGGCGATGATCGACACGAATGCGTTTTTCGCCGGCCTCGCCTTCAACCGCGATGCCAACTTCACGATCGCCGACGGGGACGGCGCGCTGTCGCTTGGGGAATCTGGGATCACGGTGGTGCTGCCGGGGACCGCGTCGCGGACACACACCATCGGCGAGAGTCACATGGAGCTCTGTGCCGAACAGGCTTGGACGATCTCGAATAATGTGGGTGCCGCCACGCTGAACGTCTCCAGCGCCATCGGTGACGGGACGAATGCCTTCGGCATCGCCAAGGCCGGCTCGGGGACGCTGGGCCTTTCGGGGGACAGTGGCTTCGACGGCGCCGTGGACATCCAGTGCGGCGTTGTCTCGATCTCGGCCGATCGCGCGCTCGGATCAACGAATGGCGGCACGATCGTGGGCGTGACGGGAAGCACCACCAATGGCGGCCAGCTGCGCCTTGGCGGCGGGATCACATCGGCCGAGGATATCACGATCAGCGGCACCACCGAGGCCGGCAATTTCGCGCGGGCCATCGACGGCGCATCTGGCACCAACACCCTGGCCGGCGCGATCACCCTGTCCGGCGGCAGCATTCGGCTTGGTGCCGGCGCGGGGGAACTCCGCCTGACCGGCCCGATTTCGCGCGCCGGCGCCGGCGCGGCGAATCTCATGGTGCACGCCTCCGCGGGGGCGGCGGTCATGATCGGGGCACCGATCGATAACAATGGCGGAACGTTCCAGGTGGCGGGCGCCGGCACCGTCGTGCTGGCCGCCACCAACAACGACCTCGGCGGCGCGGTCATCTTCTTTGGATCTCCCGGTGGTCCAGTCCTGAGATTGGGGGCGCACGACGCACTGGCCACAAACAGGAATCTCACGATCGGCACGACGAGCGCCAGCGCCGGCGCCGATCGCGGCACCCTGGATCTGGCCGGCTTCGATCAGGCCGTGAATGCCCTGATCGGCCAGAACGGCTCGGCGTCGCCAGATTCGATGCGGCGGATCGTGAATACCGCGCCCGGCACGGTGAGCACGCTCACCATCGGCAGCGGCGATGGGGGTGGCGCCTTTCTCGGGGTCATCAGCGATGGCGCGGGCGCGATCGCGGTCACAAAGGTGGGCGGCGGCACGCAGGCGCTCGCGGGCACGAACGCATATTCTGGCCGGACCTCCGTCCGCGGCGGCGCGCTCTCCCTCGCCGTGCCCAGCCTTTCGGCGGCCGCCGATGTCCGGATCGGCGCAGGGGCCGTGCTGGATCTCGCCTTCGCCGGCACAAACACGATCAACGGGCTCTTCTTCGACGACAGCGACCAGTATCCCGGCGTCTGGGGCTCGCTGGCTTCGGGGGCCCCGTACAAGACCTCCCTCATCACCGGCGGTGGCATGCTTCGCGTCATCGCTGGCCCGGCACCGTCGCCCTACGGAGCCTGGGCCGCCGGGTTCGGCCTCGACGCGACCCCCGGCCGATCGCCGGCCTTCGATGCCGACGTAGAAAACGACGGTCTCCCCAATGGCCTCGAATGGATGCTCGATGGCGATCCCCTCGCGCGCGACGCGGCAAGCCTCTGGGGAATCGTCTCGTCACCCGCGGGGATCATCATCGCGTTCTTGCGGCGAGACGACACAGAACCTTCCTCCGATCTGAGAGTGCAATGGAGTCCCAACCTCAGGGATTGGAGCGACGCGCCGGTGGGCGCCACCTCCTCCGGCCCCGACGCCCACGGGGTGACGGTTGCCGTCGCGGAGAACGGCTCCGCCCCCGACGCGGTCGCGGTGACCGTACCCCACGCCAACGGGACCCAAGGCAGGCTCTTCGTGCGACTCGGCGCGGCGCTCCGTTGAGTCCATCCGAGAGCGCCGCCGGCCGTCACAGGATCGGCCCGTGACGCCTGCGGTATTCCCGGGGCGTCAGGCCGGTTTGCCGATGGAAGTACCTCGCGATGTGCTTGTCGCTCGAGTATCCGATATCTTCGGCGATCTCGGCTACGGGGCGGTTGGTGGTGAGCAATTGTCGGGCGATCTCCTCGACGCGGCGCCTGTCGATCTCATCGCCGATGGTCCGTCCGAGATGCTGCCGGAAGCGGTCGGACAGGCTCCGCCTCGACAGCGCGGCCGCCCTCGCGACGTCATCGACCCCGATGATGTGGCGCGAGCTCTCGCGGATGAAACGCAGCGCCCGGGCCACGGCGGCGTCGCCCACGGCGGTCAGGTCGGTGGACTGGCGCGGGACCACCCCGCTGGGACGCGCCATCACGATGCGCCCCGACCGTCGGCCGCGCATCATGCGATCCAACAGTGCGGCGGCCTCGTATCCGGCCCGCTGGACGGATACCTCGACACTCGATAGCGGGGGGCTGCTCAACTCGCAGATCACCTCATCATTGTCCACGCCGACCAGCGCGACCTGATCCGGGATCTGGATGCCATGGGTGCGGCACAGGTCGGCGATCGAAAGGGCGAACTCGTCATTGCAGGCCATCAGGCCCACGGGTTTCGGCAATCGCCGCAGCCACTCGACCAGTCTTCTGGCCAGGCGCACCGCGGCGTCGCGGCCGCTGCGGAAGGGCACCAGATGGCAATCCGCCAAAAGGCCCAGCCGCGACAGCTGCCCGCAGAAGCCGTCCCGCCGCGCCAGAGACCAGCGCAGCCTGTCGAACCCCGCGTAGGCGAAGTGCTTCAGCCCCAGCCCGTGCAGGTGGTCCGCGGCCATGCGCCCGATGGCCCGATCGTCGTTCATCAGATTGACCATCCCCGGGAGGATATCCATGCCGGGCACCACGACCATCGGCAGCCCGAGTCGAGCGATCCGGCCGATGCTCGGGCGGAAATGCGAGATGATCCCGTCGGCATCGCTCCCCGCCAGCTCGCGCGTGCCATCGCCGCCCAGGCCGGAAAAGCGCTGGTAATATGGCGCCTTGCGCACGAAGACCCAGGGCCCCTTCAGATTGGCGTATTGCCAGATGCCCTGGAGCAGCGCGCGCTCGTAGCCGCGCGACGGGTCCAGCAGCACGATGATCTTCGGGATGGGACGTGAGCGGGGCATGGCGGCGGTTCCTAAAATGGGGATTTTATTGCCAGAAATGGAGGCGACAAGCAACCGCTGGGCGCGCTAGGCTGGGGTTTGAGGAACGGGCCAGCGGAGGCTGTGAGGATTCAAGCAGTCGCCGCCTGTTTTCCGTGGCCGGAGCCGAGCGAGAGAGGAAAGGAACCCGATGGATCATTGGACTCGACGACGGTCTCTGGGCTCCTCTGTCACGGGCGCGGCGCCGATGCTGGCGGGACCGGGCCAGGCCATGGCCGATCAAGGGCCGCGGATCCCGAAAGTGGCCGCGGCGTTCGCCAAAATCTACAAGCCACAGAAGGAAAGCTATCAGACCGAGTCGCCCTTTCTGGTTCGCTATGAGGGTCGCGCCGCAGGTCTGGGGCTGAGAGTCGCGATGGATCAGCCATGAGAAGAAGAGCGGCCACGTTAGTTCTCTCCGTGCTCC
The DNA here is from genome assembly GCA_020847615.1 of Verrucomicrobiia bacterium. Taxonomy (GTDB): domain Bacteria; phylum Verrucomicrobiota; class Verrucomicrobiia; order JADLBR01; family JADLBR01; genus JADLBR01. The sequence goes on along the minus strand of JADLBR010000223.1, from coordinate 9,910 downwards.
TCTGCCTTGCCCTTCTCGGAGGCTGTGCGCGCCAACCGCAACTCACCGTGGTCAACCAGTCGTCTGCACCGCTCGCGAACCTTGTCGTGTCGGGCTCGGGTTTCTCTGTGCGCTTTGGCACGCTTGGGCCCGGCGAGCGGATGAGCCTCGGCGTCAGTCCAGCGGGCGATTCCAGCTTGCGGTTCGAGTTCGATGCCGGCGGCAGGCGTTACTCGGCCGCGCCCGACTGCTATTTCGAGAGCAGTCCGCTCTACCGGGTCACCGCCACGATCGGCCCGGATTTCACGGTGGAGGTGGATGTCAGAATCGAGAAGTATTGAGCACACAGGACATGGACATGAAACCCGCCCTCACCATCCTCACCGCCCTGCTGCTGGCGCCGCTCGCCACATCGGCCGCCCCCGATGCCTCGGGACAGAAGCCCAACATCATCTTCATGCTCGCCGACGACATCGGCTACGGCGACCTCGGTTGCTATGGCGCGACGAGGGTGAAAACGCCCCACTGCGACCGGCTCGCCAGGGAAGGTTGCCGGTTCACCGACGCACATGCGCCGTCGGCGGTCTGCACGCCCACGCGGTACGCATTCATGACCGGCGAATACGCGTGGCGCCGTCAGGGAACGGGCATTCTTCCCGGGAACGCGGGCCTGATCATCGAGCCGGGCCGCGTCACCGTGCCGTCGCTGCTCAAGCAGGCCGGTTACACCACCGGCGTCGTTGGCAAATGGCACCTCGGGCTCGGCACGACGCCCACGGATTACAATGTCGAGATCAAGCCGGGGCCGCTGGAGATCGGCTTTGATTACGCGTGGCTGTTGCCCGCCACCGGGGACCGCACCCCGTGCGTCTGGGTGGAGAACCATCGCGTGGTGGGTCTGGACCCGGCCGACCCGATCCGGCTCGACTACTCCGTCAAACGCGGCGAGCCGCGCTCTTTCGTGAACGGCATCCCGCGCATCGGCGAACAGGTCGGCGGCAGGGCCGCGCTCTGGAAGGACGACGAGATCGCCGACGTGATCGCGGGGAAGGCCGTCGCGTTCATGGAACGGAGCAAGGACGGGCCGTTCTTCCTGTATCTTGCCACGCACGACATCCATGTCCCGCGGGTCCCCAACGCCCGCTTCAAAGGGACCAGCGGGTGCGGCGTGCGCGGCGACGCGATCCACTCGTTCGACTGGACGGTCGGGCAGGTGCTGGCCGCGCTCGACCGATTGGATCTGACCGGCAACACGCTGCTCATTGTCACCAGCGACAACGGCGGGGTGCTCGACAACAACGGTCCCGACATGGAGCATGGCATCGGCTCTCCCGACGCCAACGAGGGGCACCTGTTCAACGGGCCGCTGCGCGGCGTAAAGGGCACCGCTTACGAGGGCGGCACCCGCGTCCCGTTCATCGCCCGCTGGCCCGGCCGCATCCCGCCCGGCACGTCCGATGCGCTGGTCTGCCACGCGGATATGCTAGCGAGTGTCGCCGCGCTGACCGGCCGCGAGCTGCCCGAGGCCGCGGGCCCGGACAGCTTCAATGTCCTGGCGGCATTGCTCGGCGATAAGGCCGGGCGCGAGCACCTCGTCGAGCACGCGCACAGCAACGTGTTGGCGTTGCGCGTGGGACCGTGGAAACTCGTGCCCGCCGCTGCCGCCGGTGCGGGCAAAGGGAAGCGGGGTGGCAAACGCGGCCCGGCGGCCGCCGAGCTCTACAATCTCGCCGATGATCTGGGCGAGACCAGGGATGTCGCCGACCGGCATCCGGAGGTCGTCCGAGAGATGACCGAGAGATTGGAACAGATCCGCGAGCGGGGGAGGACGCGCCCATGAAACGATGGCGTGGAGAGACGGCGAGGCCCCTTATCGCGGCCCTCGCGGCCCCGTTGACGTGGGCGTTGGCCGATCTGCGTGCCGCCGATGCGCCCAAGCAACCGCCCAATGTCGTTTTCATCCTCGCCGACGACCAGCGGGCAGATGAACTGGGCTGCGCGGGGCACCCCTTGATGAGGACGCCCAACATCGATCGGATCGCGCGAGAGGGCGCGCTGTTTGAAAACTCGTTTGTCTCCTCCGCCTCGTGCCTGCCGAACCGCACGAACCTCCTCACGGGGCAGTGGGAGCGTAGGCACGCGGTCGGCTGGAACAGCGCTAGCGCGCTTTCGCCCAAACAGTGGGCGGACACGTTGCCGATGGTGCTCAAACGCAATGGCTACACGACCGCCTACCTCGGCAAGAACCACACGCCCGGGCTGCGCCACTGGGATTTCGATTACTACTACGGCAACCGCCTCGGCCATCTCGGTTTCTACCCGAAGGCCGCCCAACCCATCTTCAGCAACGCCGGTTCCGACACGCAGCCCGAGATCCTCGGCGAGGGCGCGGAGAACTTCCTCGAAACCGACCCGCGCTTTGTCGGGCGGGCCGGCGAGCACGCCGCAGTATTCCTGCGGGAGCGGGCAAAGGACAGGCCCTTCTTCCTCTATGTCTGCTTCAATGTGCCGCACAGCGCGGGCACGCGCTCGATGCAGCAACGGCCCAGCGACGACGAGCTCTACCGCACGGCCTATCGCGACGTGGAGTCGCGGATGCCGCTGCCGCCCGGCTATATCGCGGAAGCGGATGTGGGAGCGCCAAAGCTCCCGTTGAACATCTATTCGGGGAAACAGATCAGCAGCTACGACTATCGCCGCGCGCCGGATGCGCTGCGCGAGCAGCGCGTGCGCATCTGCCAGACGGTGGCCGGGATCGACCGCGTGGTCGGGCAGATCATGGCGCGGCTCGAGGGCATCGGGCAGGCGGACAACACCATTTTCGTCTACAGCGCCGACAACGGCATCCTGCACGGCGAGCACGGCTACGGCGGCAAATGCCTGCTATACGATCCCTCCATCCGCGTGCCGCTCCTCATCCTCGACCCGCGCCTCCCGGCGGCGCAGCGGGGGCGGCGCCTGAAGGAGCTCGTCGTGTCGCAGGACGTCGCGCCCACCATCCTCGACCTCTGCGGCATCCCGGCGCCCGCCAGCATGCAGGGCCGCAGCCTCCGCCCGCTGCTGCGCGGCGAGCCGGTCCGGTGGCGGCCCGACCTCTTCTGCGAGAGCCTGATCCTGCTCCAGGATTACCCGCTCATCCAGGGCGTGCGCAGCGCGGACTGGAAGTACATCCGCTATTGGCCGAATCGAAAGACGCCCGAGGACTATCGCGAGCTCCTGAACCTCGGACTCCGCGGAGAATCGCCCGCCCACGAGGAACTCTTTCACCTCGCCGCCGATCCCCTGGAGCAGACCAACCTGGCCTCCGATCCGCGGCACGCGCCGCGACTCGAAGCGATGCGCATCCGCTGCGTCGAACTGCTGCGCGAGACGCGCGGCGACCCCGAGGCGTGCCCGGCCATGCCCATCGCCGAGTGGGCCAAGGAGACCCCCGGCGGCTGGAGGGACGTGCTGCCGCTGCTATCAAAGAAGAACGCCGCCAAGGGAGAGTGAAAGGACTAGAACCGCAACCCGGCACTGGGAAACAGAAATGAGACAGACCCTCGCCCTACTCGCCGCCCTGCTGCTAGCATCGGCAGCGTCCGCCGCCGGACGGCCCAACATCATCCTCATCCTCGCCGACGACATGGGCTGGCGGGATGCCGGCTGTTTCGGCGGGACGGCGGTGCCCACGCCCTCCATCGATGCGCTCGCCGCATCCGGTGTGAGGATGACGCGGTTCTATGCCGCCTCGGCCGTCTGCACCCCCACGCGCGCCTCCATCATGACGGGGCGCTATCCCCTGCGATTCGACATCCGCGGCCACTTCCCGGATGACGCCTCCCACCTGCCTCGCGGCACCATGACGCTCCCCGCCCTGCTGAAGCGGAACGGGTACCGGACCGCCCATGTCGGGAAGTGGCATCTCGGCGGCCTGCATGTGAGCCATGCGGAGAACCGCGCCGCCGCCATCCCGGGGCCGCGCGAGCATGGCTTCGACCATTACCTCTGCCAGGTCGAGGAGCAGCCCCTGCGGGGTCGCCTGGGCGCCGAGCGCCGCCTGTACCGCGATGGCGGCACCTGCCTGCTGCGCGATGACCGGCGCGTGCCGGAGAGCGATCCGTATTTCCGCATGCACTTCACCGACATCATCGGCGCGGAGGGCATCCGCCTCGTCGAGCAGTTCCACCGCGAGCAGAGACCGTTTTTTCTCAACATCTGGCACCTCGTGCCCCACACGCCCTACGAGCCGGGCAGCGAGCCGCACTGGACGAGCACCGCCGCCCCCGGCATCAGCGACGACCAGCACCGCTTCCGCTCGATGATGGCGCACATGGACGCCACGGTCGGCGCCCTGCTGCGCAAGCTCGACGAACTGGGCCTGCGCGAGAACACGCTCGTGATCTTCACCAGCGACAACGGCGGTGCGTTCGAGGCCGACATCGGCCCGCTCAAGGGTGGCAAGACCGATCTCCACGAGGGCGGTATCCGCGTTCCTTTCATCGTGAGTTGGCCCGGCCAGATCCCCGCGGGAGGCACCAGCCGCGCCATCGGCAGCAGCATCGACCTCCTGCCCACGTTCTGCGCCGCGGCCGGGGTGCCCGTGCCCGACGGGGCGCGGGTGGATGGCGTCAGCCTCCTGGGGCACTGGCGCGAAAATGAGGCCGTGGATCGCCCCGGCCCGCTGTTCTGGCAGCTCGATCTTTACGCGAAGCTCCAGCGCCACTACCCCAAACCGAAGCCCCATGCCACCGAGGTCGCCATGGAGGGAAAATGGAAACTCCTCTGCCGCGGGGCCGAACCCCTGGAGCTATTCGACCTCGAGGCCGATCTCGCCGAGACGGCCAACCTGCTCGACACCCAGCCAGAAATCGCCGCGCGCCTCGCCCGCGGCGTGCGCGCCTTCCTCGATGCCCCGCGCGACTCCGGCGGTATCGCAAAAAGGGAAGGCGGCAAAGGGGAATGAGGGCACGAAAGCGGGGATGGAATACCAGAGAACAACCATGAAGACCATTGTAACACGGCTGATCGTCCTCCTGCTCGCGCCGCTGGCCGCGATGCACGGCGCTGGCCCGCCAGCGGACCCAGACAGGAAGCCGTCTTTTTCCTGGGAGCGCGTGCCGCGCTACATGCATGTACGAAAAGACACGGGTTTTACCGCTGAGGAGATCCGATACCTCGCCTCGTTTCCACTGGTCACCCTCGAGAAGTTTACGGGGACCGCGGAGTTCGGGACGACGGAGGCGGGGACGCTGGCGGCGGCGAGGGCCATCAGGGCCATTAACCCCAAGACGAAGGTGTTGTACTACCGGAACGTTATCGTGCATTACGGCGGCTATGCCGCCAACGAATCGCTGGCGAATGTGCCGGGCGCATTTCTGGTCGGGCGGGACGGCAGCGACAATCTCGTGCGGGGGAGAGTTCAAGCCTACGACCTGACGGACGCGAAGGTGCGCGACTGGTGGATCGCCAGCGCGATGCGGGTGTGCGCCGATCCGGCGATCGACGGGCTGTTCCTCGATGGCAATGTCAAGGTCCTGGAGCCGGAATATTTGCTTGGCGATATTGGGAAAGCGAAGAAAGCCGGAGTGCTCGACGGCTATACGGCCATGATGGGGGAGACACGGCGGATGCTGGGTCCGGACAAGCTCATGCTCGCCAACGTGCTGCGGGCGCGCTTCCCGGATTTGGGGATGAGCCGTCTGCGGGCGTTTGACGGCTCTTACATGGAGGGGTTTGAAGCCGCGGTCGGCGGCGTCGCATTGAAGGACTATTTGGCCAAGGGCATTGCGGCCTTTCAGGAGGCGGCCCGGCAGGGGTTCGTCATCGCGTTCACGGCCGGACTGGGCGAAGAATCGCTCGAAACAGGGAAGGCCAATGAGGAGCGCACGGACGAGATCCGCAAGTCCCTGACTCCGGACGGGGTGGCCAACCTCCGGTTTCAGTATCTGTTGGCGCTCTTTCTCATTTGCGCCGAGAGGCACAGCTATTTCTGCGTGCACGACGGCTATGATGCGAAGAAGAGCCAGGTCTGGATGACGCATCCGCCCGAGTTCGACCGCCCGTTGGGCGCGCCCGAGGGACCGGCCGCTCGCGCCGGTCACGTTTACACCCGTGAATTCGCCCATGCGTCAGTCCGCCTGAACGTAGAAACCCAAACCGCAAAAATCGACTGGAGATAACAAGCCTATGAAATGCATCCTCACCGCCCTGCTGCTCGCGCCGCTGGCCGCGGTGCATGCCGCCGACGCGCCGCAGCAGAAACCCAACATCGTCCTGTTTCTCGCCGACGACCTCGGCTACGGGGACCTGGGGTGTTACGGCCACCCGGTCATCCGGACGCCGAACCTCGACGCGTTCGCGAAGCAGGGCCTAAGGCTGACGCAATGCTACGCCGCGAGCGCGGTGTGCAGCCCGTCGCGTTCGGCGCTGCTCACCGGGCGCACGCCCCATCGCAACGGGGTCTACACGTGGATCGCCGAGGGCGCGCCGGTGCATCTGCGCGCCAGCGAGGTCACGCTGCCGAAATTGCTCAAGGGCGCCGGCTACGCGACGTGCCACGTCGGCAAGTGGCATTTGAACGGCCTGTTCAACGACCCCGCCCAGCCGCAGCCGGGTGACCACGGCTACGACTGGTGGATGGCGACGCAGAACAACGCCGCGCCGTCGCACGAGAACCCGGACAACTTCGTCCGCAACGGACAACCCGTCGGCCCGCTCGAAGGCTACTCGGCCCCGCTGATCGTCGCCGAGGCCATCGCGTGGTTGAAGGAGGGGCGCGACAAGTCGAGGCCGTTCTTCCTGGCCGTGTGGGCGCACGAGCCGCACTATCCGATCAAGTCGGACCCGAAGTTCAAGGCGCTCTACCCGGACCTTGCCGACGACGTGCAGCGCGAGCACCACGCCAACGTGACGCAGCTGGATTTCGCGTTCGGGCAATTGATGGGGGCGCTCGACGACCAGAAGCTCGCCGGCAACACCTTCGTTTTCTTCACGTCGGACAACGGCCCCGAAGGCGACGGCGTGAAGTCGCCGGGACGCGGCTCGACCGGCGGTCTGCGGGGGCGCAAACGCGACCTCCACGAGGGCGGCATCCGCGTGCCGGGCATCGCGCGCTGGCCGGGACGGATCCAGCCCGGGACCGTTTCCGAAATCCCCGCGATTGGCAGCGACGCGTTCCCGACGATGCTCGCCGTCGCGGGTTTGCAACCGCCGGGCGACCGCGTGCTCGACGGCGCGAACGTCCTGCCGATGCTGACCGGGGCCGCGGGCAAAGTGGAGCGCCCGCAGCCGCTCTACTGGCGGCTGCACATGGCGCCCAACGCCAAGATCGCCATGCGCGTGGACGACTGGAAGATCCTGGCCAACGCCGAACTGACCGAATTTGAAGTCTACAATCTGAGGGCCGACCCGCAGGAAAGCACCGACCTGAAGGAGAGGGAAGCGGAACGCTTCGCCGCATTGCGCGAGCAGCTCGTCCGGCACAACGCGGCGGTCGAGGCCGAGGGGCCGGATTGGTGGAAGACCCAGAATCCCAGCGGCGGCAAGGCCAAATCCGACCAACCGCCTGCGAGAAAGAAGCGGAAGGCGAAATAGAACGTGAGACCCCGCCGAAGTACCGGCGTCGATCCGTGATGCGCCTGCAAAAGCAAGAGGTGACAACCATGAAACGAAGATCCTTTCTGCAAACCTTGGCCGGGGCGGCGCTTGGCGGCGGCCTCGCGGGCGGTTCCCGAGCCGCGGGGGCGATCGCCGTCCCGTCTTATCTGAAAAAGTATGCGGGCCAATATGCCGCGGACCCGCGCGGGGCGGCGCTGCGGTGGTTCCGCGAGGCGAAGTTCGGCCTGTTCCTGCATTACGGCCTCTACTCGCTGCTGGGGCGCCACGAGTGGGTCCAGTTGCGCGAGAAAATCCCGGTGGCCGAATACGCCAAGCTCATGGACCGCTTCACGGCGGAGAAGTTTGACGCGGATCGCATCACCGATCTCGCGCTGGCGGCGGAGATGCGCTACGTGAACATCACCACCCGCCACCACGATAGCTTCTGCCTGTTCGCCACCCGGCAGACCGATTTCCACAGCGCCAACAGCCCGGCAAAGCGCGATCTCGTGGGCGAGCTGTCGGCCGCCTGCCAGAAGAAGGGACTCGGCCTGTGCCTCTACTACACCCACGGGCGAGACTGGAAACACCCGCACGCGCCCAACAACGACGAGTGGGGCGGCCGCGCGCGGCCGGAATACGACCCGCCCGAACCCTCCTACGCCTACGGCAAAAACCATGACCTGCAAAAATACCTGGACTTCATGAGCGCCCAGATCACCGAGCTGCTGACCAACTATGGCCCGATCGCCGCGATCTGGCTGGACGGCATCGGCGTGCCCCTGACCGGCGACCGGGCCAAGTTCAAATGCCAGGAGCTCTACGACCTCGTCCATCGCCTGCAGCCGCAGGTGCTGGTCTCCTACAAGCAGGGCCTGCTCGGCACCGAGGACTTCTTCGCGCCGGAACACAAGGCCGTCGAGAATCCGTCCGGCAAACCGATGGAGATCTGCTCCACCCTCCAGGAGAAGAGCTGGGGCTACAACACGCAAGCCCGCCACATCAGCACGGATGAGGCCTGGGACAAATTGTCCACCGCCGGGGCCGTCCCCGCCAACCTGCTCTTGAACAGCGGCCCCCTGCCGGACGGAGCCATCCCGCCCGAGCAGGCCCAAGTGCTGCAAGAAATGGGCCAGCGCATCCGCGCGCAGGGTTATCCCGCCAAACATGTTCCCTCGGAGGCTCCGCTGTCGCGCAAGAACAAAAATGAGAAACGCGCAGAGTAGATCATGCGACGCGCCACCCACCTTCTCCCCGCCCTGCTGCTGATGGCAGCGGAAATGCTGTCCGCCGCCGATCTCCCCGATTGGTTCGAGGTGAACCGCGTGCAGGCGCACTGCGAGATGTTTCGCCTTCAGGATGAAAGCGGCGGGCTGCAACTGCACAAGCCGATCGCCGATCTCGGGGCCGAGGCGGTCACCTTGATCGTGGACAACCGGGAGGAAGGCGCCTGGTGGCCCAGCGCGGTGGGCGAGACGCACCCGCTTGCCGCGAACCGCGACGTGGCGCGCGAGATCGTCGGAAGCGCGCATCGCAACGGCATGAAGTGCATCGGCTATTATCGCTACATGTCGGATGCGTGGGCGGAACGGGAACACCCCGGATGGCTCTGCCGCGATGCCGCCGGCCGGCCGGTCGGCGAGCCGCGTGCGCGAAAGGCGCGGAAGCCTATTCACGTGCTGTGCGCCAACTCCCCGTATCGCGACTTCGTGAAGACCCGGCTCCGCGAGCTCGCGCAACGCGGGATCGACATGATCTACTTCGATTCCTGGCATATGCCGGAGGTCTGCACCTGCCGCTTCTGCAGAAACAGATTCGAACGGGAGACCGGCAGGCCTTTCCCGCTTAAACCGGCAGGCGACACTGGCGCCGGTGCCGGCGATGAACTCTCCGATGCCGATGGGAAGGTGTCGCTCGCGAAGGTCTACTCGGCGGATTATCTGGAGGTGTCCCGCTTTGTGTCGCGGAGCTTGGTGCAGGCCTTCACCGAATGGCGCGATGCCGTGAGGGAAATCAATCCCTCCATCCGGTTCGCCATCGGGAGTTCACTCTATCCGGTGTTTCTGGGGCAGCCGCAACTGACGGCGGATTTCCTGGCCATAGCCGACACATCCAAGACGGAGTTCAACAAGCCTTTTGGCGGCGGCATGGCCATGCTCAAGCGACTCAAACTCGACGGGGTTGCCCCGCCCGCATTCGACATCCAGACGGCGCTTGGGTGGAGCCTGGTGCGCGATTCCTCCGGCGGGCGGCCTCCGCTCATGTGGATCCCGCACTTGAAGACGGAGGAGGATGCGCTGCGCGCCTCCGCGGCGGCGTATTCCTGGGGATGCGTGGCCAGCATGGCGGTCAG